>CAZJHM010000009.1:6399-26119 GCA_964545925.1 uncultured archaeon | reverse complement strand
GATGAAACTTTTTTCTAAAAAGTTTCTGATTGAGGTTCGAAGAACCTCATGGTAAGTTTCTTTTGATTGAACTTTTCTTTTCAAAGAAAAGTTCAGATGCAGGGGGGCGGGTTCGAACCGCCGAACGCACTAAGCGACAAGCCCCTCAAGCTTGCGGGTTTGACCACTCCCCAACCCCTGCTTATAGACTAAATGAGGGAAAAAAGTATTTTAAATGTTCTATTGTAGATTTTTCAAGAAAAATTCTAATTCTTTTTTCAAAAGTTTAGAAAGAAGTTCAGGTGGAACTTGGGAATTGGATTTTTTCAAGTCTCCCATTAATGGGCCTAAGGCAGACATTTGTTTTTCTTGGATAAGGATTTTGTTTTTAGAGAGAAGGGATTTTATTTCTTGGGAAAGATTTTCTTCAGAGAAAGAAAAAGGTGTGAATTCTTTTCCTTGAGCAAAGGAAATTAAAGCTTCTTCTATTTGAGAATTTGGAAGTTTATTTTCTTTGTTTAGTTTCAGAGCTTTAAGAAGATGTTCAGTTTTCAAAGAAATACCTTTTCTTAGAAGTTTGTTGTTTGTATCTAAAAGAGTTGTTGCTGTTAAGATTGGGTCATAGTTTTTGGAAAGAAGAGAATGGAAAAGACAAGCATAGTTGGAGAGGCGCATTTCTCTAATATGATTTTCTGACAACCCTTTCTTTTTGTAGAGTTTGTCTCTTTCTGGAAGAGAAAGAGGTAAAGAAATTTTAGAGTAATTGGAAAGGGGGATTGGAGGTAAATCTGTTTCTGGATACATTCTGTCTGCTCCTCCTAAGGCACGCATAAAAGATGAGTTTCCATCTTCTAAAGCTTGACGAGTTTCTTCTGGGATTCTTGACTGAGCTATTTGAATTCTTTCTATGCATATTTGTCTGGCTTTCTCGGAGAGTTCTTTTGATGAAATAAAAAAGATAAAAGCATCAGATGGAGAAAGATTGAGATGAGAAAAGATTGAATTTTTTTCTTCTTGAGTTATTCCATAAGCTGGAAGTTCATCAGAGTGTATTAATCCTGTTAAAGAAGTTTTAGCTTTAACATAATCAGAGAGTTCAGAGGCAAACCTTCTGTTTGGTTGGATTTCAAAACATAAAAGATTTGCGAAGTTCTTTAAGCCAAAACCAAAAATTTCTTTTTCGCGAACAAGTTTTGATTGGGAATTGGAAAAGAGATGAGAAAGATTTTCAAGAGAAGTGAAAGAAAGGGAAGAGGGAATTTTCTTTTTTAGAGAAAGAAGAGAAACTTGTCTTTGGACTTCTCTTTCTATATGGGTGTCTATCATTTCTAATTCTTGGACTCCTTTTATTTCCACTCTTGAACCTTCAGAGATTGAAACATTTAAATCTTGTCTGATTGTTCCTTTTCCTCTTTGGGCTTTGCAAGTTAATCTAAGAAGTTCTCCAATTTTCAATGCACATTCTTTTGCTTCTTCTGGTGTTGAGATATCAGGTTCTGTTGCTATCTCTATTAAAGGAATTCCTAGGCGGTCTAAACGATAGATTGTTTTTTTAGAATTCTTTTCTATCTGGCGAGCTGAATCTTCTTCCAAAACAATTGTTTGAATTCGGATTTTTTTATTGGAAATTGGAATTTCTCCTCCGAGAGAAAAGAGCATTGTTTTTTGGAAACCGGTTGTATTTGAGCCATCTATTACTATTTTTCTCATAACTTTTGCATAAGGAAGAATTTTTGCTCCGACTAAACGAGAAAAAACCGCGGCTGTTTCTAGAGCTTCTGGGTTTGGAGATTGAGGAGGATTTTCATCTATGTCTATTAGACAGGCATATGAATCAGAAAACTGATATTCAAAGATTTTCTTTTTCTCATGTTCTTGTTTTGCTGCAAAATCTGTTTTTTTCATTTCTGAAGAAACTAAAGTCATTGTTCTTTCAATTGTCTTGTCGTAGTATTCAGAAAGAAAAGAAAGGCAGGAGCAAAAAAGTTTGTGAGTGGATAATTGTTGATGAATTTCCAAGCCAGCTTTAAATCCTAATTGTTTGTAATTAATTTTTTCAATAGATTCTTTTTCCATAACTATTCACTGAAATATTTTAGGGTTAGAGTTTTTTTCTGTTAGATGAGGATTAATTTCATTGCAGAGATTTTCTGTAAATTGTGAAAAAGAAATTTTGTTAGCTAAAAGCCATGATGCTTTTACTAAAGCTGTTTCAGCTAACATATCTTTTGCATAAATTACTCCTGCTTTTTCTAAAAGACGAGCTGTTGAATAAACTTTTTCACTTGTTATTCCAAAAATGCATTGACTAGTCATAATTATTTTTGTTTTTTTAGAGAGAGTTTTAAGAGTTGGGATTAAACTTTCTTTTATGTGCCCAAACCCTGTGCCTTCAATTATTATTGCTTTGTAATTTTTTAGAGAGAGAAGGAATTTCTCAGAAAGAAAAGGTGTGCTTTTAATTAAGATTACTGAATCTGAGAATTTTGTTTTTGGTAGGAATTTCTCGGAGAGAGAAAAAGTTGCAGAAGAAGAAAGTGGTAAAGACAAAAGAGAAGAATTAACTGGGCAGAAAGCATCACGACGAGATGTGTGAAGTTTTCGTGTTTTGGTTGGTGGAAAAAGAGCTGGTTGTTCAGAGAGATTTGAATTCATTACTATTCCTATGCCTGAAAATTTCTCGGAGAGAATTAAATCAATTGCTGCTCCTAAATTTTGGACTGCTTCTGTACTTGGACGATCTGAGGAGCGTTGGGCTCCAACTAATAAAACAGGAATTGAAATTCCATTTAAAGCAAATGCTAAAGCTGAGGCTGTGTAACCCAAAGTATCTGTCCCATGAGAAACAATTATTCCATTGTATTTCTTTTGTAAAAGGGATATTTTCTCTGCTAATTTCTGCCAAAGAATTGGAGTCATATTCTCAGAGAGAATGTTCTCCAAAAGAATACTATCAAAATTTGCTAATTGAATTTTTTCAGGAACTAAAGCTAAAATATCTTCTGGATTAAATGAAGGATAAACTGCTCCTGTTGAATAATCTACACGAGAGGCAATTGTTCCGCCCATATGAAGAAGAAGAATGTTTTTTTTAGAGAAATCTTTTTCTCTGAATATGGGTTTGGATTCTTTTAATTTTTTGTTTTGTCCTTTGATTTTAGCTTTTGATAGTTCTGAAAAAGGAAGCCCTATGTTATAACCTGTGGAAAGTTTTATGAAAAATAAATCTTTTTCTTTATTGATTATTAAACCTTCCAAAGTTTTTCCTGCATATTGAAATTCTATATATTGCCCTTCTTTTATTTTCATAGTAAAATAACGAAGGTTTTATTTTTATAACTAACTTTTTCCAAAAAGAATTTATTTTAGATAAAAAATAAGAAATTATTTGTGATAAGAGAATTTAATGAAAAAAGATTGGAGCCTTTCCAAATGGAAAGGCAGAAAGAAAAATTTACATTGGTTTGAAGAAAAGAAGATATGCTGCTCCACCAATTAGAACAACTCCTCCGAAAACTAGTCCCAATGCCTCAGGTGTTATTCCTTCACCTAAACCAAAGAAACCTGTTCCTTGTGAATTTTCCTGATTTCCTATTTGTGTATTAAGAGTTCCTTCGTTCTCTTGATTTCCTTCATTATCTTCTTGATTACTTTCTTCTGTTTGTCCCCCCTCCTCTTCAGGAGTTTCTTCTTCTGGTGTTTCTTCTTCTGGTGTTTCTTCTGAATCTTCTTCAGTTATTTTCTTGCTTGATGAAGAACCGCCTCCCCCGCCTCCGCCTGTGGAGGAAATATTTGATTCATTTGGAGTTGAGGTAGGAACAATACTTACTTTTTCCATATCTATGAATTCAATTCCATTTGGGGCTAATATTTTGGCAGTAAAAGTATATTCTCCCAAATAATCATATTTGAATTCTTTTGTTGTTATTTCTCCTGTCTCTATATTGTATTCTAAAAATATTGTTTCATTCTCTAAGTTTGTTCCATTTGTATATGATAATATTATTTCTGCCTGTTCTGGAACTGTTCCATCATCTTTCATTATTGTTCCATTCAATATTACTTTATCTTTGGAATAAACTATGCTCTTTTCCAAGAATATATCCAAGATATACTTGTAGTTTAGAATGAAACTATATGTCTTCTGAGCTGCTAAATTATCAGCATTATCTTTGGCATTTATTGTTACTGTATATGTGTTGTTTTCAGGTTCAGCCAAAGAATCCAAAGTTGTTTCATAAAATCCTGAATAGATATTGTTTCCTTTTCCTGTTAGAACAATTTCTATTTCTTCATTATTTGGATTTGTAACTTTTGCAATTACTTCTTTTACTCCAGACATATTATCTGTAACTGTTGCTTTTATTTCCACACTTTCTCCTCTAAACTTTGTGTCTTCTGGAGAATAGGAAATATTTAGGATTGATGGGGGAGTATTGTCTATTACTGGATCTATTTCCAAGTAGGTGTAATTGCCTGCTATATCTGTTGCTTTAAATCCAACATTGTAGTGTCCATCTGGGTGGTTTGTTGTGTCTAGATTATAATAGAATTTTCCAGATTCTGAGTTATATGGAACATCTGTTGTTGCCCAGACAATTTCGCCTGTTCCTATATGGCAATCTTGCTCACAAACTCCGCAGTATTCTTCTCCTTGTTTTTCTATTAGATAGAAATCAACTTGGGAGATTCCTGAGAGATTGTCTTTAATTTCTGAATACCATGTATAGATTCCATTCATTATTCCTTGCTCGTCTGGAACAATTGAAAGAATCTCAGGTGGAGTATTGTCTATTCCTATTTTTATTTCAGCATAGGAATCTGATTGTGCTACTACATTATTATAGACTCTTATTGTTGTATATGTTTCTGAATAATTTGTGTTGCCCCATTCTTCTGTTGTAAATCCATAATCTGCTATATTGCACACCCATCCTTTTTCATTATCTGAAAATGTTGAATAATTTCCTATATGTCTTTCAACTCCTTTAGAGTCGTCATAATAGACTTCACATTTTGGTCTGTCTAATTCTGTGTTTGTTGTTAGATATGCAACTAATGGGATTTGTCCTGATTGTGTCCAGTATATTCCATTGGATATTGAACCAACTGGATATTCAAAGTCTGTTTTGGAATTTTCATTTGGAGAAATGATTGTAGTTGCTGACTCCAAACTATCTTTTAAGTCAGTGTTTGTTATTGTATATGTTTGTGATGTATATCTTACTTGGTTTGTTCCACATCTAACTGCACGAAGTGTAATTAAATTGTCTCCTGTTTCTTGGATTGTTATTTTTCCATTTTTGTATGTTTTTGTGTCTGCATTAAACCAATTGCAGAAACTGAGTGTTTTCCAAGTTCCATTATTTACTTTGTATTCTATTTTGTAAAGTCCTGATGTTCTTGGTTTTAAACCAAAAGAAATTGGGACTTGTGCTGTATTTACATAATAGGTTGTTATATGTGTAGAAACAATTATGTCTCTAAATCCTATTAGGTCATTTTCTAAAGATGTTATTCTTGCTTCTAAATCATCCAGACGTTCTTCAACATATAATTCAAAGTCGTCTAGTCTGTCTTCTAAATCAGATAAATCTATTCTTAATATTTCTAGTTTATCTGAAAGTTCTGAAATTTGTTCTGCTTGAACTGTGTCTGCTTCCCAAAGTTCTGCTAATTCATTTTCTATTGAATTTATATTGTCTATTATTGCAGAAGCTGCAAGAGTATCAAATTGTGTATAGAGTGTATCTCCATTTACAAGAAGTATTCTTGCTCCATAGAGAATATTTGTTTCCCATTTGTCTACATTAATTGGTAACCAAAGATTTGCTTGGTTATCTGTTTCTGCTGTGTATGTATAGATGGCTTCTGAATTTATTCCATTTTCCAAATTAAAAATCTCAATTGTGTATTCTGTTGCTGTTCTATCAAAATATCCAAATAAAGAAACATATTTTGTTCCTTCTTCTTTTGAATAGATATTATCAAAAGATGGACTTGTATTTTCAACTAATTGGAATCTTACTTTTTCTCTTTCATTTTCTATCCAACCTGCTTTGTCTTTAGCTTTTGAGATTACTCTGTATAAACCATTTGATTGAGAATTGTTTTTCCAGTCATAATCCCAAGCCATTGTTCCGTTTGTTGTTGTCCAATCTAAAACAGTTTCCCAAGAATCATCTTCTTGAGTTCTATGTTCTATTTTTATTTGAACCTCTTCTATTCCACTTGTTGCATCAAAAGATATTCCTGAAATTTTTGTTTCTCCTTTTATATATTGTGCATTTGAGAGAGGTTGTGCAACTAAACTTATTGGGCGAGTTGTGTCTACTATTATTGAGTCCATAACTATGTCAGATGCATTACCTGCTATATCTGTACATTTATATTGTGCAATTGGCCATCCATCTGAATAAGAATATGGGCCCCAGCTTGTTGCTAAGCTTGTATTTTCCCATGTAACTCCATTGTCCCAGCTTAATTCACAATAATCCAAACCTGAGATATTGTCTGCTCCTGTGTCTAATGGATTTGCTGAAACAGAGCCTGTTGTGTTATAGGTTGCATCATTGTCTAAAAGAATAGACTGATTATATGGTTTTGTTATATCCACATATATTGGGCCAATTGTTTTTGTTGTTTCAATATTTCCTGCTCTGTCTTTTGCATAGAAATTCACATAGTTTATTCCTTCCTCTAAATAAAAGGTTTTCATAGAATTTACTTTTGTTTCTGGTGTGCATGTTCCTGTTGAGTCTATACAATAGTATAATCCTTCTATGCCTGAACTATCATTGGAAAATAACATAACAAATGGTTTTGTTATATACCAATTGTTATTTCCATTTGGTGTATTTGGAAATATCCTTGATGTTGTGGTTGGAGGTGTAGTGTCTAAAAGAGTATATGCTTGATTTGACCAATTTCCAATATTTGGGCTTGGCTCTGCATTATCTTTTGCTCTTATGTTGTATCTATGCCAACCTTCTGAATTTCCAATGTCATCATAATTTGTAGTTGGATGTAGGGTTATGTTGTCTGTTGTTGTTCCGTTTTCTCTCATATCATAGGAATAAACTCCTGATGGAAATGTTCCGGAATCTGTTGCTTGTGTCCAACTTAGATTGATTGTTGTATTGTTTGTTATCCAATCCAAAGAATAGAGATAAGGTGTTGAAGGTTTGGACATATCTACTGAAAAATATTCTGTTGTTGAATAATTGCTTGTATTTCCTGCATAATCAACTGCTTTTACTCTGTATGTATATTGATTGTTGTTTGATAAATCGCTATCTGTGTATGAAAGATTTGATGTTTTAGTTATTTCTGAGAAATCTCCTGAATTAACTTTTCTTTCTAAGATATAATATGCTACTCCTGAAGTTGCATCTGTTGAGTTGTTCCATGTGATTGCTTGTGTTGTTCCATTTAAATAATCATATACAAATGAATTTAGAACTGGAACTGTTGGTGCTATTGTGTCTATTTGGATAGATGTGTTTTTAGATGCTTCCCAATTTCCAGCATTGTCTTGTGCTCTATAATAGATTGTTGTTGTTCCATTTTCAGAAAGTGTGAATGTTTTTGAAGAGCTTGAAAAACTTTGTGCTGGGGATTCTGTTGCTCCTAATAACTGATATTCAATATATTTGATAGCTGAGCTTTCATCTGTTGCTGAGATTTGTGCCTCAACATTAGAAATATACCAGTTGTTTTCTCCCATTGTTCCTGTAAAGGAAATTTCTGATACTGGTGCTATATTATCTAAGAAAAATGTTTCTTGTGCATAATCTTCTGAATCTGTTTTGTATGCATCAGAATCTATACATCTTACTTCTGCTGTGTGTTGTCCATCTGCTAAAGATGAAACATTTGCAACAGCCAAAACTGTTTCAGATAGAGATGAAAAAGAACCATCTTCAGCAATCATTGGTTGCCAAGTTCCATTATCTATTCTATATTCTGCTCCTGCTATGAAATTTTCATAATCTGTACAGTCTGCTGTTATTGTTATGAAATCTTGGTTTGTTGGAGTTGGGGAGATAGAGAGATTCTCAACTGTTGGGTAGTAGTTGAAATTTGCTCTTATCATATAATCTTGGTTTGTTTCTGTTCTCCAAGTTGAAGATAAATATTCACTTCTTCTATATTCACTTCTTCTATCGGGGGATGTTCTATCTGTTCCTAAACTAACTCTTCTTGAGTTATTATTAGATTTTATGCTTGCATAAAAATCAGAATTTTTCTTAACTTCTTGTTGGATTGAAAAACTTCTCCAAGAATAAGAATTTGTTCTTGGAATTGTAATATTTTGTGATTTTAAAACAGAATGAGAACTATTTAATATTCTCAATGTTCCTTCATCAGAAGAATTGCTTGTTTTTTGCAAGAAAACAGCAACTGATTCCAGATTACCTGTGTGCAATGGTGTAAATTTAACTGCGCGATAAGTTGAATCTAAATCTAATTGACTGTCTCTTGTTCCATCATCATATGCTAATTGAACTGCATTTGCTGTTGGCAAAATTAGAGCAAATGAGAGTGCTATTAACACTAAGATATATTTTAAATTCATTTATAATTACCTCCCCAGGTGTTTACAGATTTGTGCTCATGGTATTTATAAAGATATTTTATTTGGAAAATGAAGTATGTATAAGTTATTTTTTATTTTCTTTTATTAAAAATTTGACTACTAAGAAAATGAAAATTGCTATGATTAAGAAATCTATTACTGCCCCTAAGAAATCTCCTATAAGAAGTTTTGCTTGTCCTATTTCTAAGACTGTTTGTCTCCAATCTCCTGCTGGAAGTAAAAGACTGATTAATGGCATAATAATATCATTTACTGTTGCTGTGACTAATTTTGTGGATGCTGCACCTATGATAAAGGCTATGGCTAAACCTAAAACTTGGTATTTTTTCATAAATTCTAGGAATTCATATATGAATTTCATGTATTTATTTGGAATTAGTCATATATATAGATGTCTTTTCATTTTTTTGTATATATATAGATAGCAAACTAAAAAGCAAATAGTAGAAAATTAAAATAAATGAAATTTTAGGGAAAAAATTATAGAGATAGACTTTTAATAAAGTTCTTGCTAAAGATTATTGGACAATGATGAGGTTAACCCCGTCTGAATCCGTGAGGATTGTGATGAAATAACCCAACACTGAGTCCACTAGAAAGATTATCTTAAAAGGTGAGGAGCGAAAAGAAGAATTAAACCCAAAATAAAAAGAATTGCTCCCCCTAAGAATTTACAATGTCTTGCATATTTTTCTGCAAATCCACTATTTACTGCAAAAGCAGCCATTCCAAAGATTAACAAATCATCAAGCATGAAAAAGAAAACATAAAGAAGAATGTAAAGATATTGTTCTAAAAGAGAAATATCAGACAAAGCTAAGATTTGAGTAAAGATTGCAGGTATGGCTGCTGAACAAACAAATTCAACTGAATTGACTGCAAAAGCTAAAGCAAAGACTCCTAAGATAACTGCTAAAGAAATTGGTTGAGATATTATTTCTTCTATTTTTCCCATTGTTTTCTTCTGCTCTTTTTCATCAGTAACTTTGCATTCAAGATTTCCTTTAGATGTGTAATACTCTTTTAAACTTAAAATTCCTCCACCTAATGCAACTAATCCAATAAGGATTGTGACTGGTTTGAGATATCCAATATAAAGAAAGATATTTAACCAAGCAGTCATAAACAAAAAGTAAAGAATTCCAGAGGCTAAAACAAAACTTCCAACAACTAACCAAATTTTTCTTTTGTCCCCTATGTTTATTAAGAGTGCAATCAGATAAACAAGAACCCACATTGCACAAGGATTAAATCCATCTATTAAACCTAAAGTTATTGCTAAGAAAGGTAAAGAAAAAGAAGTTAAATCTGTTTTTCCCAAGAAAGGAAGTTCAATTTGAGTGAAGTCTGAATCTAAATCTTCTGTTTTTTGACTTATTTCTTTTTGGTTTTTGCATTGTTCAATACATTCATTTATAACATCTATAATTTGCTGTTTTGTATGAATCCCTATTAATGGTTTTTCTCCAACAAAAGTTGTTGGAGTGCCTAACATTGTTACATTCATTCCTGCTTCTAAAGCTTTTTTGTAGAAAAGGGCAGAGCCCTCTGGTAAAGAAATGTCATGGAAGAAAAATTGTATGTCTGGAAATTCCTTTTGCAATTCCAAGATGATTGGTTTTTGCTCAGTGCAGTGTGGACAGGAAGGAAGGAAGAAATAATTAATTGTTAGTTTGTCTGTGGGTTGTTCTTGTTGTTCTGGACTGGAAAATATAAGAAAACCGCCTAAAATAAGAAGACAAAAAATAAGAGCAAGATTAAATTTGGATTTTGTGAAATTTTTTATTAAATCTAGGATATCCATTGTAAAACCTTCTTATTTTATGTTTAATAACTCTTTTATTCTTTTAGTATCATAACCAACAACTAAATTATTATCTATAAATGTAATTGGAAGAGTTTTTTTTCCTGTTTGTTCAAAGATTTTTTCTGCTTCTTGTTTTTTTTCTAAGATATCTATTTCTTCAAAAGAAATGTTGTTTTTTTTTAAAAAGATTTTCAAGATATGACAATAAGTGCAAACTGGAGAAGTGTAAATTTTGACTTTCATAAAAAGAATATAATTTTAATATTTAAAAAGATATAGGTTAAGAAGATAATAATACGTTTTCAATTACAAATTGCAATGAAAGAAAAAAGAAATAGAAAATTATTAATGCAAATCCTTCTCTTTTTGAAATATATTTCCCAGAATCAAAAAATAAGACTATCAAAATTAAAGATAAAATGACTAATAAAAAAGAGGACATCATTAAAAGAGGTTTAGCTGGAATAATTGGATTTATTAAGGCAATTACTCCGAGAGTTAGAAGAATATCTGCAAATACATTTCCAAGTATATCTCCAAGTCCTAATTCTCCTTTGTTCTGCAAATTGGATTTTACAGCTAAAATTAACTCTGGGAGACATGTTCCTATTGCAACAACAATTCCTATAAAGAAAATTGGAATTACAAGAGATAGACTTATTACCTCAGCAGATGTTGTTATTATGTGAGCTGAAAAAATCATTAGGAGAACTGAGAGTATCAGGATGAAAAGTTCTTTTAAAACTGAAACTTCTTCATAGAATAAATCTACTGTTTTTGTTTTTGATTCTTTTTTCAACATCCATATTAGATAAATAATAAAGGCTAAAATTAAAATTAAACCATCTATACGAGAAAGATTTCCATCAATAAATAAAATAAAAGGTAAAAAAGAAAATAAAGTTAATTTTTTTATTTTTGAAAAAGTTTCTTCTGTTAATTTTATACCTTTTGTGAAAAAAGCAACTAATCCAATTATTATTGTTAAATCAGCGATGTTTGAGCCAATTACTACTCCTGCTCCAAATAAAGATTTTCCTTCTAAAGCTGAAACTACTCCTATTAAAAATTCAGGAGCTATTGCAATTATTCCTATGAAAATAAAACTTATGATAAACTCTGAGAAATTCCATTTTCTTGATAAAAGAACTATTTTTTTTATTGCTTCTGAAGATGCTTTAGAAAGCAAGACAAACCCTGCTAAAATAAATAAAATATTGATAATTAAAATATCTGAAATTTAAAACACCTTTTTCATACTATATAATGAAAAAAGTAGTATAAATAGATTTAGTTTTTGAAAAATTTTCTAATAGAGATGTTTTAAAATTTTTTTTTGGAAAAAAAAGATTAATAATGATTTAAGATTGACTGGATTTGTTCTGTGTCTTTTTCTTCTTGTGATGAATTTTCCTTCTGTAATTTTAAATTTGAGAAAGCTTCTTGTCTTGAAGGAATTTTTCCTTTAAAATTGTTTGTTAAAACAAATTTTTCCAGAGATTGAAGGCGAGATTCTAAAAGTTCTACTTTTTTTTCTTGTTTTAGAATTGGGTGAGAACTTTGTTTGTTTTTGGGTTTTCTATCCAGAAAAATTAAGATTAAGTTTCCTAAGAAAAGAGATATTGAGATTATTAAGAGGGTTATTGTTAGGGACATAAAATCACTAAAGAATATAGGGTAAAAAAGGTTTTTAAAGGTTTTTTGGAGGAGGAAATTTTAAAGAATAAAATTAAACAAGGTTATGCATTAATTTCAAGTCTTTTTCTATTTGTTTTAAGGATTCAGGGATGTGTATTCCTGAAAGTTCAGAGCGAAGAGAGATATTGGAATCTTTCTTTTGTTTCCAGATTGAATTGTTGAAAGAGATTATCTCTTTTGTGTCTAAGTTTGAAGTGTTTTGAAGAGGAAGAGGGAAAGGGAGAGAATGAATTTTCTTATTATAGATTTTTTCTTCCAAAGTTTGAGTTATAAATGGTAGGATTGGTGAGAGGAGGAGGAGGAGGTTTTCAAAAACTGTATGCATTGTCCAGTAAGCAGATTCTTGTTCTTCTTGTGTATATTGTTTTTTATCATTGTATACTCTTGGCTTTATTATTTCTAAATAGTTTGAGGCATAGGTTTCCCAGAGGAAATTCTTGAGAAGAATTGCTGGGGAATGGAAATCATATTGTTCATAAGATTCTTTTGTGGTTTTTGTTATTGTGGAGATTTCAGAGAGAATCCAATTGTCTATTGGTAAAAGAGTTTTTGGTTTATTTGGAATTGGGAAAGAAGATAAAAAGCGAGCGAGATTCCAGAGTTTTGTTAAAGTTTTAGATTCAGCTTGTATTTTTTCATCTGAGATTTTGAAATCTTTCTTAGTTAGATTTCCTTCTGTTGCTGTCCATAAACGAAAAGGTTCAGCTCCATGTTTATCTAAAATTGTTTTTGGATCTAAGATGTTTCCTTTTGACTTGGACATTTTATATCCGCTGTCATCTAAAATGTGATAATTTATCCAAGCATCTTTGAAAATTGTTTTTCCTGTTAAATGATAGGATTTAAGGAGAGAGTAGTATAGCCAAGTGCGAATTATTTCTTTTCCTTGTGGTCTTAAAGTTGTGGGAGAATGTTTCTGGAAAAAATCCATGTTTCTATCATAACCTATAACCCATAAACCTGTGTTTGAAGAATCAAACCAAGTATCAAAAACTCTTGTTTCTCCTTCTATGTTTGTTGAACCACATTCTGGGCATTTTCCTTTGTATTTTTCTTTCCAAGGTTGAGTGTATTTTCCTTTTTCTCCTAAAATAAATTCTCCACAATTTTTACATTTCCATAAAGGAATTTCAGTTGCATAAACTCTTCTACGTGAAATTGGCCAATCAATGGAAACTGAATTTATCCAATCTAAAAGAATTTGTCTGGATGCAGAGTCATAGAAATTTAAATTGTTTGTTAATTCAAACATTTGTTTTTTGTAATCTAATTGTTTCAGGTAGAATTCAGGCATTGCAATAAACTCTACTTCATGTTTACTTCTTTCGCAGATTGGAGTTCTGTGTGAGATTTTTTCTTGTTTTGTTAAAAGATTTTTTTCCTTTAAAAGTTCTAGGATTTTTTCACGGGCATCTTTGACTGTTAAATCTTTTAAGAAACCTGCTTTTTCATTCATTTTTCCATCTGCTCCTATTGAGATAATTGGTTCTAAATTTTGTTCTCTGAAAAATCTTATGTCTGATAAATCTCCTGCTGAACACATCATAACTAAGCCTGTTCCTTTTTCAATATCTGCTTGATTGTGAGGCATTATTGGAATTTCTTTATTGTAAAGAGGAGAGATTGCTGTTTTGTTTTTTAGATGAGAATATCTTTTATCTTCTGGGTTGTAGATTATCATTCCACAAGAGGCTATTAATTCAGGGCGAGTTGTTCCTATTTCAAGAGTTTCTCCTGTTTCTTTTACTTTGAAAAGAATGTAATTGAAAAAAGTGTCTTTGTTTTTGTATTCTATTTCTGAATCTGCTAAAGTTGTTCTACAACCTGGACAATAATTGTTTATTCTTGTGTCTTCATAGATTAAACCTTTTTTCCATAAGTCTATGAATGTTGCTTGAGTTGTTTTTCTGTATTCTTCTGAATCTGTGTGGTACAAGTCGCCTATGTTGTTTCCTAAATTCCACGAATTGAAAGAAATACCTAAGCGATAAAAAGAATCAACTGATGCTAAAGAACTTTCATTTAAAACTTGTTTGCATGCTTTTATGAAATCTTCTCTTGGAACATCATAAAGAGATTTTCCTAAAAGTTTTTCAGCTTCCATTTCTATTGGTAATCCATTTCTGTCTAAACCTAATGGGAAAACAACTTCTTTTCCTATCATTCTTTGGAATCTTGCGAAAAAATCCATCATTACATATGTTGTTGCTTGTCCTATATGGACTGGACGATTTACATATGGTGGAGGAGTATCTATGGAAAAAATTGGTTTGTTTGAATTTGAATTGAATTTATAATCATTGTTATCTTTCCAGTTTTTGTATATAGGTTGTTCTAAATCTTTTGTCCAATGTTTTTCTTCAATCATAATTTTTTTCCTTTGTTTTTATTATGAAAATGTTGCTTGAAAATGTTTTTAAAGAATTGCAACTGAGTAATAAGTATGCGGGGGTTCCCGAGCGGTCAAAGGGGCAGGGTTTAGGACCCTGTGACTTAGTGTCTTCAGCGGTTCGAATCCGCTCCCCCGCAATTTTTTCTTTTTCAAAGAAAAAATTGAGTAAAAGAAAATTACCATGGGTTTTTTTCAAAAACCCAACCAAAGAAACTTTTGGGAAAAAGAAAAAAGGAGAACTTTGGTTTCAGGAAAAAGAAAGATTATTAAATTTAGAAGTTTTAAGATAGATATGAGAAGTATAGATTTTGTTATTGGTTTAGGATTAGTTATTCTTTTTATTTGGGTTTCTTATTTAAATGTTCAAGTTCAGCAAAATAATGTTTCTTTGATTTCATATATATCTAGTGATATTATGAATAGTGTTGGTGTTGGAAATCCAAGCCAGTGCCCTGAATTGGGAAACAGAACATCAGTTTTTCCAGTGGGGGGGAATTATGATGTTTTATATTTGGAGAAAGAAAGAAAACTTTGTTTTTATGAGGTGAATTAAAATGCCACAGAAAATTCCTAAAAAGTTCTTGCCTGTGACTGGGGCTAGGAGAACAATTCCTGAGAAAAGAGTTCTTGGAATGTTTGTTGATAAAAAAGATAAAGTTTTGCATTTTGGAGTTGAAGGAAAAACTTATTTTATCAGAGATTCACAAGGAGTAAGAAAATTTCCAAATATGGAAAGAGCTTATAAGTATTTGGAGAAAATTAGGAAAAAATTAATTTAGAAGAAGATGGGTTCGGTTTTTGTATAGGAGATTGGCTTTCCTTTGTTATTGATTAGATAATCATCTTCTATTCTCATTCCTAGATTTTTTGTGTAGTAGGCAGGTTCTATTGTGATTGTTTGGTTAGGTTGAATTGTATCTTTTGATTTCAAGGACAAGCCATGAGGATAATCATGAACTTCTATTCCTATTCCATGTCCAAAAGAATGGGGGATTTCTTTGTTGAAAGTTTTTTTGTAAAGATTGTTTATCTTGTTTATTGCTTCTTTATAAGTTTGGGATTCAGAGATAAAATCTTCGGAGCACTGTTTTATGTTTTCTAAAGTTTGATAAAGTTCTAAGTTTTTGCGAGAGGAGATAAAGAACATACTGGTTAAATCTGAACAATAGTTTTTGTATCTCAAGCCGAAATCAACCATTAATAAACCTTGGGAGATTTTTCTGGAAGAAGGAAAAGAATGAGCATAGGCTGTGCGGGGATTGGAAGCAACAATTGGGGGGAAAGCTAAAGTTTCATAGGATAATTCTTTTGCTTTAAATTCTAAGATATTTGCTAACTGGGCTTCAGTTGTTTTTCCTTTTTTTATTAGATTTGGAACTTCGTGTAAAAGAGATTGGGCAAGATTAGAGGATTTTTTCAAACGAGAAATTTCTTGTTCAGATTTTATTTCTCTCATTTTTTGGAGATTTTTGGAAATGTTCTGAGTGGGAAGAGAAAGGGAAGAAAGAGAAATTGTGGAGGGGATTTTTCCATGAGGAAAAAATTCCAGAAGAAGAGACTTGAGTTGTTTTTTATTTTGGTAAGTTAGGATTTCATAAGGTGCATCTTCTGGGAGTTTTGCTAAAAGAGTTATTTTGTTTTTTTGGATTACTGCAAAACTGGATTGCCAGCTGGAAAAAGGTAAGTCAGTTAGGTAGTAGAAAGAAGAATCAGAGGAATGGATTAAGGCAGAAGGAAAAGATTTTGCAAGGATTTTCAAGCGAGAAGAAAGAAAAGAAGGCATTTAGACAACCAGTTTGCCATTTTTCATTATATATATTTTTTCTAGTTTTTCAGTCAAGCCATAAATGTTTAGTTTTTGACGAGGAGCATTTACAACTGTGTCTGAATGATGAGTTGTTTGAGTTCCTATATCAAAACCTGAGCCAACTGCTAAATGAATCATACCTGCTGCTTTCTCTGCTTCTATTAGATACATAGAAGGAGTTGCTCCTGAATTTGTGTTAATTGCAAACTCCCCTACTTTGTAGAAGTTTCTTTTGTATTCATCAATTGTTTTTTTAGGAAGGGTTTTGTTTTTCTGGTAGAGAGAAATCATTTGTTTTGATTCTTTGAGTTTGTTTTCAAATGCTTTTTTTAATTTTTTATTTTTTGTTTGAATTGTGAATTTTGAATTTTTTATTTTTATTATTAAAGGTTTTTTAGGAGTTAGTTTGTAGGATTTGTCTAAATGAATTGAGACATCTCCTAAAAGAGTTCCTTCTATAAATTCAGGAGTAAAGAAAACTTCTCCTGCAGGTATGTTTCCATAGTTTCCTGCTTTAACTCCTTTTTTTATTGAAGATGTATCTATTAGGTGTTGCATGTCTGCTGAATCAGGATGAAATTGTCTTTTTCCTTCTAAAAAAGCAGTTAAATCCATTTTGAGTTTTGTTTGTCCTTCTGGGAATTTTAAACCTTCGGCATAAAGATTTTTAGATTTAGATAAAACTGAAACTATTGCTGAATTTAATTTTCTCATTTTAGAGTAATCTTGGTCTACACTTTTTATGTAGTTTTCTAAAGGTAGAGTTTCAGTTATTGCTAGGCGGGTTTTTGGCAAACGATTGTCTTCTTGTGTTTGGGATTTCCAAGAAGGTTTCAAAAACATTGTGCTGACTGAAGTCCATCTTTCTTTGCTTTTTGGAATTGGAAAACCTATTTTTGTTCCAAATAAAGTTTTTCCTCCATATCCTTCTCCATTTATCATATAGATTGCATCTGCTGATTGTAATCTTTCTGCTTCTATAAAAGGAGAGAGTTTTTTAAATGTTTTGAAAATTGGTTCATTTGAAAAAAGAGAATATTGTGAGCCACGAAGAGCCTCAGAGAGAGCAATAACTTTCATTGAATCTTCTGTCATTTTTTCTTTTCCTGAGGCTGTTGAAAGAAACACTCTTTTGCATTGCTTAATTGCTTCTTTGTAAGTTGAATAAGCTATATGATAAGAATCTAGATAATCATCCAAAGGAAGTTTTCTTTTAAGAGGAACCATTTCATAACCTAAAGAAAGAGTTTCATGTTTTTTTAGAGCATAAGAATTTTTGCAGATGTTTTTTGCTGTCTTTGAAAGTTGCTGGGTTAAACGTTTCTTTACCCATTTTGTTTTGAATGGAAGAGATTGTGTTCCTAAAGTAAAAGAATTCTTTTGGGCTGTGATTTCCAAAGGGCGAGAAAGATAAGGTTCAAAAGAAGTTTTTGTTTTCTTTTTAATTGCTTTCAAGAAATCATCCAAAGCTTTTGTTTCTTTGGAATTTTCTTTTCTCTTTAATTTCTCAAATAATTTGTAGATTTTATCCAAAACATAATATGTGTCACTATTTCCTTTAAAGAAAGAGAAAGTGCAAATTTCTCCTCCTAGTTGATGGATAGCGAATGAAAGAGGGGCGATTGAATAGAATGCTTTTTCATTTGAAGTTTCGTGAAGAATTAAGACTTCACCTTTTATTTTTCCTTTTAAGAGTCTTTTATATTCCTCAACTGCTTTATTAAATTCATTTATATTGTGCTTCATTTTATCCCTCTTTCTTTTTTAAGATTGGCAAACTATTTATTGGATTTTCATTGATTGTTTTTCCTGTTGGAAGTTCTATTGCTCCTTCTTTTTTTTGTGAGAAATAAAACAAATTACCTTTTTTGTGAAGATAATATGTTTTGTTTTTGCTATTTATATAAGAAAAAACCATACTTTTATAATAGAAATAAAATTAATAAATCTATTTATTTTTAAAAAGGTAAAAAATAAGCAATAATCATTAGGAGAGATTGAAAAGGCAAAGCAGGCATTGGTTTTTTGGTATAATAAGAATAACGAATTGTAAGTGCTAAACCCAAATATGCTGCAAAAACACAAAGAACTGCTTTATTAATAGTTGAATATTTAAGAATAGTAACAAAGAAAGCTAAAGGAAGCACTAAATCCCCTGTTCCTAATTCAAAAGTTTTTTTATCTGAGTTTGGGATTTCAACTTCTTGTTTTGCTAAATTCTTTCCTTTTGAAATAGATGTTTTTCTTTTGACTGTTTTCTTGACTCTTGATGCAAGATTTTTTGCTTTTTTCTTAATCTGAGCCAAAAGTGTAAGTGAAAAAGAAGTGTTTTCTTTTTCAAAGGTTTTGGCTAGAGTAATCATATGTTTAGTTTTGAAAACTGCAACTAAATCATAGATTGAAAGTATAATTAAAAGAAGAATCATTGGATAGATTCCTAAAGCTGCTCCAAGTAATACTCCGACAATTGATATTGCTCCAATTGCAACTATGTTCTTTATCATTTTGTTTTTTGGTATCAAACGGCGTAAAAAAACAAGAGCAAGGGCTAAAAGAATTGCAAAGTAATTTGGAATTCCAAATGCATATAATATAAAAGTTAATAAATAACTGAATAATAAAGCAAAGGTAAAAAATATTAAGAATGAATCTAGAATTGCTATAAGCCAACCAATTGAAAATCTCTTTGCAAAAATAAGTATTAATCCTGTTAAAATTAAAATATAAGCAAAAATAAAAAGTGAATTAAGAATATCATCTGGATTATCGTTTATTATTGATGTTTCAGGAATATAATTTTTTTCTTGAATATAAAGATAAGGTACTGCAAACATACTTCCTAAAATAAAGATTATTCCAAAAAAGAGTGTGAATTTACATATGAGTTTTGGGTATTCTGATTTTGTAAGTTCTGATTTCATAATATATGAATAACTTCTTTGTTTTTAAATCTTTTTATTCTTGTTTTTGTGAGAAATCTACAAGACTTTTTTTGAAAGATTATTTCTTAATAATAGTACTAAAAAAGAAAGCAAAAGTTTAAAATAAGTGAAATCTTTTGTAATATATGCTTGAGGGATTAAGTCAATTGATGAGTGGGCTTGTGACTGACTATGGATTATGGGGATTTTTCTTTGCATCTATTATTGCAAATGCAACTGTTTTCTTTCCTTTGCCTATTGATGCTTTAGTTTTGTTTTACTCTGCTATTTTAGAAAATGTATGGCAGGCAATAATTGTTGGAATTGTTGTTGGTTGTGGTTCAGCAATAGGAGAAATGAGTGGCTATATACTTGGATATGCTGGACATAAAGGAATGGAAAGATTATCTAAAAAACAAGAAGCTCTTTTTTATAAAGCAGGGGATGAATTGGAGAGAAAAGGTTTTATTTTTGTAATAATTGCTGCTGCAACTCCAATACCTTTTGATGCTGTTGG
>CAZJHM010000009.1:0-6389 GCA_964545925.1 uncultured archaeon | reverse complement strand
GATTAGCTGCTGGATTTATTCGCTATAATCCTTTGCTTTTCTTTGCTGGAGCATTAATTGGAAAATTAATTAGATATATAATAATTGCAATTGCCGGATATTATGGATTGCATTGGATTATTGGATTAATGGGGGCTGGGGGAGCATAAGCAGATTTTTAAATTTCAGAGTTGATAAATAAGTATGAAAAATATATTTTTAGTATTTCTTTTAGTTTTAGTTGGAGCAGGATATGGGGCAGTTGCAGAGATAACTGATATTTCTTTTGAAAACCCTGTGTTTGAAGGAACTGAAAAAAATTTTAGTATAAATACAATAGTTAGTTTTTATAGTTCCGAAATTAATTTTCTTTTTCTGTGTATAAGTGTTGAGAATTATGGTGAAACATATAGTTCATCTGTAGGGGGTAGTATAGGAGATCAAACAATAGATATTAGTTCTTTTATTCTTCAAAATGAAGATTATGATACTAAACAAACATATGATATTAATTTTTATTTAAGTCCTGTTTTGAGTAATGGGGAATGTGTTGACCCAATTGATATACAAACAAGAAAATTTAGTGTAATGAAAAAATCCACTGGGGGATATTATATTCCTGAGAATGATTGGAGTTTGGTTGTTTTAGTTGGATTAATTGCAATGTTTGTTTTAAGTGGGAAAAATGAATGATTGTATATTTTGCAAAATTGTTAAAGGAGAAATTCCCTCAAAAAAAATTTATGAAAATGATAAAATATATGCTTTCTTAGATATTTCTCCTGCATCTCCAGGACATAGTTTGGTTATCCCTAAAAAACATTTCAAAGATATTCATGATATTCCTACAACTGAATTGTGTGAAGTAATTAAAGGAGTTCAGAAAATTGCAAGTGTTGTTGTCAGAGCTCTTGGAGCAGATGGAGTTAATGTTTTGCAGGCAAATGGGAAAGCGAGTGGACAGAGTGTTTTTCATTTACACTTTCATATAATTCCTAGATTTAATGGAGATAAACTTGATTTTTTAAATTGGAAAGGAAAAAAAGAAATTGATGAAAAAATATTTAAAAAAATAAAAAAAGAATTTTGAACTATTCCAAGAGTTTCAAGAGGTTTGCTTTGTTCTCTTGCAAATTATTGCCTGCTTTAAGGACTTTTAGTAATCCTTTGTGTTCATAGAAGTCTATGAGAGGGGAAGTTTGTTCTGCATATTTTTGCAATCTTTGAAGAATTACTTCTCTTTTGTCATCATCTCTTTGGATTAATTGAGAATTATCTATGTCACATTTGCCTTCTGTTTTTGGTTTTAAATCTGGATTATTTAGATTATAGACTTTTCCGCAACTAGGACATGTCCATCTGCCTGTTAAACGTTCCAAGATTATTTCTTCTGGCAAATCTATGAAAATAACTGAGTCTAATTTCTTTTGGTATTTAAAAAGAATTTTTTCAAGAGCTTCAGCTTGAGGTGTGGTTCTTGGGAAACCATCTAAAATTAAATTATCTTTTTCTTTGATAAAAGGTTCTATAAGAGAGATTACTAAACTATCTGAAACTAGATTTCCTTTGTCTATTATTGATTTTATTTCTGCCCCTAAAGGAGTTGCTTTAGATATTTCAGAGCGAAGTAAGTCGCCTGTTGATAATTGTGTGTAGTTCTTCTCAGAAACTAAAAATTGTGCTAAAGTTCCTTTGCCTGAGCCTGGAGCCCCTAAAAGAATTATATTTGACATTATTGTTTCACCTCAATTGAAAATTTTCCTTCCGGAAGCATTTTGATTATTTCGTCTGTGCTAACTATGATTGATTTCTTGGAAAAGAGATTTTTTAAGTCTTTGGCTGTATCTGATTTGGATTTTTTTCCTTGTTTCAAAATAAAGAAAATTTTAGAATGTTTTTTTATAGCAGAAGGAGGGCCTGAGATTATGCGATTTTCAGAATCTATTCCTAAAGCTAAATCTAAAGGGGTTTTTTTATACCATTCTCTTTGTCCATAAATCATAAAAGAACCTGTTGCAAGAAAAGTTCCAGAAGGAGCGGATTTAGAAACTTGTTCTTTGGAAACAGAATAAACATTTACTGAGGAAAGTTCGGATTTCCAAGCTGAAGAAAAACTTGCTGTAAAAATTGCTGCTTCTAATTTAGATTGTTCAGAAGCTTTGCCTTTAAGGATTACTGCTGGACTGCCAGAAATTTCAGTATGAAAAAATAAATCATCTGAATCTAAATGTTTTTGATAAACTAAATCATTCATTTTTGCATTTCTTCCTGCTATGACTAAGGAATTGTCTGATGTGAAAAACCAGCGGAAGTTTTCATACCAAGCATGTTTTCTTCTTTCTATTAGTTGCTTTTCTTGTTTTTGCTCTTGTTGTTCTAATTTTTTGTGAAAGTTTTCTTTGGCTTTTTTCAAACCTTCTAATTTCTTTTTGTATTGTTTTGCTTTAATATAATAAGAATTTGCATTATCTTCCACTGACTTTGTGTAATCTATTTCTAATTCCATTTAATCCCTCTATAAAATTAATCTAAACCAACATCTCTTTTTATTATTTGGATTATTGATGTTGTGCGAGATGCATTTTTATAAACTGGGTTTGTTGTGTAATAAGAAGCTCTGTCTTTTATTAAGTCATGAATTCCAGGCATTGAATAATAGTTTTGCATTGTTTCTCTGTGATATGATTCAACATCTTTGTAAAAATGACGAGCCATCATATTCCAGTTGCCTGCTCCAATTAAAGAAGTTAAAAGATGGATATGGGGGTCTTTTTTAACTTTCTCAAGAAAACTTTCTAATAAATCTTTTTTGGAAAAATCAACTTGGAGAAATTCCAAAACTTCCAAACCATAACCAAAAGATTGATAATTTATTTTTGGGCCATAGCCTTTTAGGATGCCTTCTTTCTTGAAAAAATCCAAAGAAGATTTGATTGTGGCTTTATGATAACCAGTATGTTTTTGTATCTGTCTTATATTTGGCTGAACAGCTCCTGTTTTAAGGATAGACTCCAATATAGTGAGTCTTATTTCATCTTGCATAGACATTTGTGATGGCATATATGTAATAATGATACAGAAAAGAATATAAAAGGTATACTCTTTGTTATACAAAAACTAAAAAAACTATATAAACTATCATTCCTACAATATAATACACCAACACAGGAGGGATATAATAGAGTGTTAGGTAAAAATGTGATATTTGGGGAAGGATAGGCTCACTACCTTCTAATTCTAAAAACCTTCCCCACTAATAATTAATTAAGTTCTTTTTAGATTAAAGAGATTTCAATCTTTGTTTGTATCTTTCAAGTTTCTTTTTGTGTTTGAAAATTTCTCCTTTTAAAAAATTAGATTTTCCTTTCTTATCTAAATTTTCCAAACGATTAACTAAATGATTGAGAGAGGAAATTTCCTCTTGTAAGAATATTTTTTCTGCGGATAATAAAGACTTCTTTTTTTGTTGTTCTAATAATTCTTGTTTTCTTTCTTCTATATGTTTAGCTTGAGAAAGATAGGTTTTTTCATCTATCTTTCCTTCAGAATATTTTTTTCTCAATTCTATTTGGTTGTCTTCTATCGTATTATTATCTATTATTTTTGGCTTGACAGTTAAAATAATAACTATCAATATCAAAAAGGCGAAAAGAGAAAATATAATAGCTAATTCTCTAAAAGGAATCTCTATGTCTATTAATGATTCTTCTTTTTCCTTAAATGGTTTTTTCTCTATGATTGAATAGAGTTCATCATATATTTCAGAATATTTGGAAAAAAGAATTGATGTTTCATAAGATTGTTTTGCACTGGATAAATCAGAAACTTTTTCATAAAAAAGCCCTTGTTGGTAATAGTAATCTGAATGAGTTAGATAGATGTTTCCCCATTTGGAAACGGGGTTTTTAGTTAAATTTTTTTCTGCAAGTTTTTTTGTTTGCTCTAAATCATTGTCTAACAAAGATGCTTCTGCTTCTGCAATTGCTTCTCCGATTTCTAAAAGTGCAGCAGAATCATATCCTTGGTTTTGAAGAATATAAGAAGTTTCAATTTTTTTTATTATGGATTCTTTGTTATTCGATTGTTCAAAAAGAGTTTGTAATCTATCTGAATATGTTTTGATTTCATTTGTTAAGGAAGGTTGTTCTGAAAAAGTTTTTTGGCATCTTAAAGAAAATTCATAAAGTTTATTTGCTATTTTTAGTCTTTCTTTTGATTCTATGTAATCATATAAGCGAGAATAAACTGTTGTATCAACTGTTTGTCCATATATATCTACTATTATAGTTGTTTCTTGTTCTTTCAGATTCTGAAGTAATTTCTTTCCCCACGAATATCTTTGCAAAGAACCTAAAGAATAGGGAAGACAAGAAGAATTGAAATTATTTTTTATTGTATTTTCAAACTTCTGATAATCTGTTTCTAGAGTTATTATTTTTACATCAAAGAGATTGGAATTTGGGTCTAAGATTTTAGTGTCTTTGGCGATTTCTTGTGCATAAGAAGAATATATTATTGAGATTAAAGAAAGGGAAGAAGAACTATAAAAATACTTTTTTTCATATGCTTCATTTGCTTTGATTAGAAAATCCTCGGCTGTTTTTAGGCGAGAACTTATTAAACTCAAATCATTATAGGAAATATTTGTTTGATTATTTATTCTGTTATACACATCTTGAATTGTTGAATTTGCATCTTTCAAATATGAGATTGCAAGTTCTTGGAAATCAGAATCTGTGAATTGGGAATCTTTTGGAAGTGTGAATTTTTCTTCTTCTTTTTGTTCTTCAGTTTCTATTTCGTTTATATCTGAAAAAGCTAATTTATATGCTTCTCCAATTGACTTAACTTCAACTACCAACATATTCCATTTTTCTTTTGCATAATCAGGAAGATAAATTGTCTGAACTTTTCCATCTATAACTGTTGTTTGTTTTGATTCTCCAATTGGGATTAGGAAAAGTTTTATTCCTAATTGGGCTGCTCTTTTTGCTTTGTAAAAGATTCCCCCTACTTTCCCCACATAACCTTCTTTTGAAACTGTTCCTGTCATTGCAACTATGTCTGGGAGTTTTTTGTTTTTAAGCATTGAATAAGAAAGAAGAGCCATTGCTGCCCCAGCACTTGGGCCATCTACATCACTTGCATTTCCTCGGATTTCAAAAAGATAGTCATAGTTTTTGGCTTCTGGAAGGACTAAAGATAAAAAAGAAACAACTGTTTTTTGAGATTCTTGGGTTGAACTCCCCACATAAGGTGCAACACTTGTAAAAACATTTCCTGAGCCTGATATCAAATGAACTGTTAAATTTGCATCAATTGCTGTTTCTTGTCCTTCTATAACTGCAAAGATGGGCATTGAATCTTGTAAGATTACTGCTTGAGATTGTGCAGTTAAAAGCAAAAAACAAAAGATGAAAATAATTTTCTTCATACTAAAAATAAGAGTTTGGAGTTTTTAATTCTTTCAGGTTCTTGTTTTTTTAGGTTTATGTTACTTTTTGCATTGGATTTTCAATTATTCTTGGAATTTGCTCCCATGTTTTTGTTCTTGCTAAACTTTTTGCTATCATTTGTCGCATTTGGGAAAAATTAGGGGAGAAAAAATCTTGTTTGTGTTTTTGATATCCAGCTAAAATAGCTATCATTGTTTTTTTTATTTGGGTTGGATTTCTGGTGTTTAAAAGAGGTTGGAATTCTCTCAAAGCTGAAAATGCTGAAGAAACAGGAATGTCTAAATTTACGAGATTACTTAAGAATCTTAAAGCTTCTAAAGGATTTGCTTCTATTAAAATTCTGAGATTATGGGCTTCTGGAAGATTATTTGAAAGTTCTTGTTTTTGTTCCAATTTTCTTGCAATGAAAACAAGTTCTCTTATTGCTTCGGTTTTCTGTTGAGGTGTTAAATGCATTCTTGCTGTTATTTCTTTTAATTGTAAAGAAACCCATTCAGAAGCTTCTTTTGAAAAATCCACATTTTCTTTTTCTAATTCTCTTCTTAGTCTGTCTGAAAATAATCTTTGTTGTTCAGATGTTCTTTTTTGTATTGACTTTCTTTCTACTGACTTTCTTTCTGAAAATTTTCTTGGAAGAAAAGGCATTCTTGGTTTTAATGGCATAAAAGATATTGAGAGAAAGAGGATAAAAAGCTATGTTAGAGATTTTGACAATAAATTAATAATTTTTCTTAAGAGTTGAAATATCTTTTGATTGTGTTTTTTTATTTCCTAATTTTAAAACAGACACTCTGCCTTCATATTTTATTCCTAAAACAATTATTGAATTTTGATAAACAGTATAATATACCCTTATTCCCCCATGTGCAAAAATTCTTTTTTCATAAAAAACAATTCCTGATTTTCCAGAACCTATACATTTGCCTTTTCTGTGGGGGTCATATTTGAGAGATT
>CAZJHM010000008.1:7619-26854 GCA_964545925.1 uncultured archaeon | reverse complement strand
CAAAATTGAAAAGTTTGGCTTCAAGGAAGCCAGAAAAAAAAATTGGAGCTTTTTTATATATAATCAGAATTTTGAAAAAATTTGTTTATATAATTTTTTATATATTATTAAAATTATATTTCTATGTTTTTTTTGTTAAAAATTAGCCTTTTTATAAAGGATTTCTACAGAGTCTTGTGTTCCAAATGTTTTTTAAATATCCTTGTCTTTTATTAATTATGCATTTAGTAATAACTATTCCTGCTTATAATGAGGAAAAATCCATTGGTTCTGTTATAGATTCTATTCCTTCTAAAATCTCTGGAATCTCTCAAATAACTGTTTTAGTCTTAGATGATGGTTCTACTGACTCAACTTCTTCTGTTGCTCGCAAGCATGGGGCTTTAGTAATTCGTAATAAGACAAACAAAGGATTAGCTTTTACATTTAAAAGAGTAGTTGATGAAGCTCTTGCTTTGGGAGCAGACATTATACAGAACACAGATGCAGACAATCAATACAATCAGTTTCAAATTCAAGATACTATTCGTCCAATTTTAGAAGGAAAGGCAGATTTTGTTTTAGGTTCTCGTTTTAAAGGAAAAATAGAATATATGCCTTTTGGAAATTATTATGGAAATATTCTTGCTACTAAAGCTGTTCGCATAATCTCTGGTTTAGATGTTTCTGATGGACAATCTGGTTTTAGAGCTATGACTCGCGAAGCAGCTCTTAAGTTAAATATTCAGTCTTCTTATACATATACTCAAGAATCTCTTTTGCAAGTTGCTGAAAAAAAAATCTCCTATTATGAAGTTCCAATTGACTTCAAGAAACGTTCTGGGAAATCCCGTTTAATGTCCAGTATCTTTCATTATGCTAAGCGCTCTTTTTTAACTCTTTTACAGGGCTCTCTTTCCTATAAACCTCTTTCAATATTTTTACCTCTTTCAGGCTTGTTTTTCCTTTCTGGTTTTGCATTTGGATACAGAGTTTTAGAACACTTCTTTTTGACTGGACAAGTTAGTCCATATATTCCTTCTGCCCTTTTGGCTTCTGTTCTTTTGATTTTTTCCTTTCTTTCTTTAATTGTTGGTTTGTTAGGAGAGTCTTTGAAAGAGCACAGAAGAGCAAGCGAAGAAATTCTTTATTATTCCCGAAAACAAGCCTTTTCCAAGACAAAAAATTCTTAAGTAAAAAAATAGGTTTATATTTTCTTTTGTTTTATCTATTATATGGCAAAAATAGTAATGATTGTGGCTCCTAAAGATTTCAATGATACTGAACTTTTAGAGACAAAAGCTGAGTTAGAAAGAATTGGACATAAAGTTGATATTGCCTCTCAAGGAAGAGGGCAAATTAAAGGGAGTTTTGGAACAGTTGTTATTCCTAATTTACAAACTTTTGATATTCGCCCTTCCAATTATGATGCTTTGGTTTTAGTTGGAGGCTCAGGAGCAAAATCATATTTTGGAGATAGAGAAATAGATAATTTGGTTTATGATTTTTACACCTCCCAAAAAGTAATTGCAGCAATTTGTATTGCACCTCACATTCTTGCTGAGGTTGGAATCTTAGAAGGAATACCTGCAACTTGTTTTTCTTCTGAAACATCTTTCTTGCAAGAACAAGGTGCTCTTATTCAGCAAAAACCAGTTGTTCGCTCTCGCAATATAATCACTGCTAATGGGCCAGCAGCATCCATGGTTTTTGCTAAAACAATTTCAGTTGCAATTCAAGAAAAAAAAGGAATAAAACCAAGTTCTTTTATTTGATTTTTTTTCAAAAACTACTTTAGATAAGCTTAAATATTCCAGAAAGATAATAAATTTAAATGCTTGAAATCTTTTCAAATGATTTGTTTGTATATTTAGTGATACCTTTTCTTATTCTTGTTGCCAGAGTTACTGATGTAAGTTTAGGCACAATAAGAATTATCTTTGCAAATAAAGGAATAAAACTATATGCTGCTTTGATTGGATTTGTTGAAGTTCTTATTTGGCTTTTAGTAATAACAACTATTATGGATAATCTAACTAATCCGATTGCTTATATAGCTTATGCAACAGGTTTTGCACTTGGAACTTATTTAGGAATATGCATAGAAGAAAAACTTTCAATTGGACAAGTCAGACTTAGAATAATAACAAAAGAAAACATAGTCAAAATGATTGATGATTTAAGACCAACTAAATATGTTTTTGTAAGTGCTTCTGTTAATAGTTCTCAGGGAAAAATAAAAATCATCAATGCTTTTCTTGAAAGAAAACATTTACCTTCTGTTCTTAAAAAAATCAAAGAAAGGGATCCAAATGCATTTTATACTGTAGAAGATTTAAAAATAATAAAAGAAGTTCCAAAAGAAAAATTGTCCTTTAAAAGTTTCGCCAAATCCAAATAACTTTTTTCTGATGCGGCTGCCGGGATTCGAACCCGGACTGAAAGCTTGGGAAGCTTTTGTGCTACCATTACACCACAACCGCTCTAAAGCCGAAGGCTTCTTTTTGATGAAACTCTTCCCAAAAGTTTCAGATTGGGTTTCGCAGAAACCCATGGTATTTTTTTGATGAAACTTTTTTCCAAAAAGTTTCTTTGATTGAACTTTTTCCTAAAAAGTTCAGTGGACTGTGAGGGCGTCGAACCCTCGGCCTCTGCCTTGCGAAGGCAGTGCTCTACCAGCTGAGCTAACAGCCCTTATATAAAAAAGGCAGAGAAAGGTTTATTTTCTTTTGGAAATCTTTTGGAGAACAGGAGAATTATTTGGAAAGATGTTTTTTCAATCTTTCAATTGTTTCAACTTTATCTATCTCAACTTTTCTCTTTACTCCAAAGAAATAACTTATATAATCAGTTAAGTAGAGGAGGTAGAACATTTTTTGTATTTGATTCTCGCCTTTTAATGGAATTTCATAAACAAGAACTTTTCTTTTGTTCATTTCTTTTTTCAAGAACTCATTTGTTTTTTCCAAATATTTTTCAGTTGCTAAAATAACTTGAGTGTCTTTTGGAAACAAAGCATTTATCTCATTATGTCTCATCTCAGGCATATAATGATAGTGAGCAAAAAACTTTGCATTTTCATTTACTTGGGTTTGGAACCTGTATCCTACTCCTTTGTATTCAAAAGGAACATACAAGATTGGAATTTCTATGTTTTGGGCAATTTCCTCTGCCTTTGCTTTGATTTCTTTTTGATTGTTTTTCAAAAAACTGAATAATTCCCAAGATTTTTTTTCATCAATCTGTCCTGTTATTTTTAATAAAGGCATTAAAATATAAGGTAAAGAAAAGCGAGGTTGCATTCCTTCAGGTAATAAATAATTAGCATCTTTTTTCATTTTTCCTCCAGAAGTTATAACAAAACATTTAGATTTTAGTTTCTTGGCTTTTTTGTAACAATCTAAAGTTTCCTGTGTATTCCCACTATAAGATATGAAAATATTATAGAATTTCTTAGAATAATCAGGCAGATGTTCGTGATTATTTACAAAAACAGGAGTTTCCTGTAATAGATCCTGCAAAAGAAACCCACTTATTGCACTTCCTCCCATTCCACAGACAATTATTCCTTTTTTCAAAGCTTTTATTTCTTTTAATTTGTCTGTTTTAGCATATGCATCAAAACATAGTTCAGGAAACATTTGGAGAATATCTTTACCTTTCATACTTGTCTAAGGTTTTTGTTCTTTAAAAATCTTGCTTTTTCTAAAACAATTATTCAATTACAGGTCCGAAATTTGCCCAGAAAAAATGTCTTTTTTCAGTCCAATTACCTGTCGATAGATTTAAAGAATAAGTTATAGGGGAATCTATTTTGAAAAAAAAGAAAACAAGAATTTTTCTCTGAGCCTCAAATAATAAAAAAGCTCCTTTTTCATTAACTTCTATTCTTTGAGTTTCAGATATTTCCCAAGGCAATTCTTCTGGAATCTCCAAGAAAACTTGATTATTGGAAGAACCAAAAGGAAAAAATATTTTATTTTCTTTTGTAAAGAATCTTTTTCCAAATCCTATTTCTTTTCCTTTGATTTCTAAATAGAAGTTTTTATTTTTGTATTCTAATACTCCATTTTCTAATTCCTGTTCAAACCCATCTATTTTATTCAGCAGGACTTTTCTTTTTTCTTCTCCCAAATATAAATAATTTTCAGAATTCCATTCAATTCTTTTTTTCAATTCTTGGATTTTTTCAATTTTGGGGGAAAGATATTTTTCAACTTCTTCTTGATTCTCTGTTTGTGGAATTTCAGTGCATAGGTTTTTCAGACAACTCATTATTGCTTTTTGTGTTTCATCTGAATTTTCCCCTAAACTTTCCTGAAATGCAATTTCTGTTTCAAAATATCCTATTGGTAAATCGTATAAAAGAGTTAAAAATTCCAATCTTTCATTTACTTGTAAGTATGATTTTTCATCCACAACTGCTGAATTAAGGCTTCCTATTAGAAGGCAGAAAATACAAATAAATAATATTTTTTTCATACTAATTAAATGCAAAAGAAGTTTTTATTCTTTGGGTTTTAATCTTTTTTGAGTTTTAATTTTCTTGCATAACTTTAAATATTCTTAGGTTCCTATAGATATCTATGGCTACCAAACAAATAAACCTAAAAATCTCAGAAAATTTATTTTCTTCGGCAAAAGATTTTGCTGAAAGTTATGGATATAAAAATATTCAGGATTTAGTGACTGATTCATTAAGAGAAAAGATTTACGAAAAGAGTTTGTATGATGAGTCTTTTTCTGAAAAAGAAATTTCTCTTATAGATTCAATTATTGAAAAATCTTTAAAATCAAAAAAATTTGTTTCTAAAAAGGAACTTGAAAAGGCTTTGAAATGAGTTTTAAACTGAAAATATTGCCTTTTTTCTTGAAACAAATATCTAAATTGGATTCTCAAAGTAAGAAAATAATTGAATCAAAAATAAATCTATTAGTTGAAAATCCTTATAGGTTCAAAAGAATACATTCTAAGAAATTTTCAAAGGTTTTTAGAATATGTTTAAATCTTCAAAACAAAGAAACACGTCTTATTTATGTTGTTATTGAACCAGATATTATTTTGGTTTGTTTGCTTGAAAGAAAAAATGATTATAAAGATTTAGAAAATTATCTCTCAAAAATTTAATTTATTTCTGCAAAAGGAAAACATATTAAAAGGAATAGTTCTAATATAAAAGATGGAAAGAGATATTTTTGATGATGTTTTTGGCGAAGACTCTGAACTTAAAAAAGCAAGAGAAAAACAAGCTTTGGAAAAGAAATCCAAGATTGAAAATGATAGATTTAGTGAGTTTAGAGATGAATCTAATTTAATTAAAAAAACTGAAAAAGGAAAGATTCTTGGAGATGATGATTCTGAGGAAAATCCTGAGGAAGAAAAGGATTTTGAAGGAAAGGAGAATGATTTTGTAGAAAAAGATGATTTCAATAAAGATGCTTTGGAAGCAAAAGAAGATTCAATTTATGAGGGAATTCCAGATTCTGAAAAACCTTTGGAAAAAGAAAGCAGAAGAAAAAAAAAGGAAGAAAAAAATGAAACAAAAGACAAAATAAAACAAATAATACTTAAAAAAGCTGAAGAATCAAAAGAAAATCAAGATAATGGAGAAATAAAACCTTTTTTGAAAATGCTTCAAAGTAAAGAAGGAAATTTCTTTATGGGAAGAAAGAAAAGTGTTTATGAAAAGTGGGGAGAAAGAGCTGGACTTTTCATAGGAAAAGTGGGAGAAGAGCAACTAAAAGATAAGAATGTTCTTTTAGATTCAATGAATCCGCATGTTGTGTTTGTATGCGGAGCTCGTGGTTCAGGAAAATCTTATGTTTTAGGTGTTATTGCTGAAGAATTAGCTTTGAAAAATCAAGAAGTTGGAGTAATAGTTATTGACCCAATTGGAGTTTTTTGGTCAATGAAATATCCAAACAAAGATAAAAAAGAACTTGAGAAATTAGCTGAATGGGGTTTGGAGCCAAAAGGATTAAACAATCTGAAAGTTTTTGTTCCAGAGGGAATCAAGGATAAAATTCCTGCAACTACTTATGATAAGACTTTTTCAATTAAACCTTCTCTTTTAACAGCAGAAGACTGGTGCTTGACTTTTAGTATAGAAAGATTTAGTCCAGGGGGACTTCTTTTAGAAAAAGTTTTACAAAAAACAAGAGAAGGATATATAGATAAAGAAGGAAAAAAAGTAAAATCAAAAGGAATAAATTATACTTTACAGGATTTAACTGATTGTTTAGAAAAAGATTCTGAATTGACAAGCAGTGACAAAGGATATAAGCCAGATTCTCTTAGGGCTTTAGCTTCTCGTTTTGAAGCTGCTAAAAATTGGGGAATTTTTGATGGTAAAGGAACACCTTTAACTGAATTAAGCAAGACAAAGCAATTAACAATTATAGATACTTCTTTCTTAGAAGACAATGTAAGTGCTTTGGTTATTGGTTTATTAGCCCGTAGACTTTTATCAGCAAGAAAAATAAACACTCGCAAAGAAAAACAAGACAAACCTTCTTTAGTGGATTATGATCAATTAATGGAATATGAGATTCCACCAACATGGTTGTTTATAGATGAAGCTCATACTTTAATCCCAAGTGGAAATGTTAGAACTCCAGCTTCTACAGCAATTGTTGAATATGTTAAACAAGGAAGACAACCAGGATGTTCTTTGGTTTTTGCAACTCAACAACCTTCAGCAATAGACACTCGTGTCTTGAGTCAGTTAGATGTTATAATGTCACATAAATTAGTTTTTGATGATGATATAAAAGCTATTTACAAAAGAACTCCTACAATTATTCCTCGCAATTATAAAAGCAGTTCTTTTATCAAAACTCTGCCTGTTGGAGTAGCTTTAACAGGAGACAGAACAGAAGAAACAAGTCGTTCATTTGTGATTAAAGTTAGGCCAAGAATGTCACAACATGAAGGAAGAGAATCAGATACAGCTGAAATTACAAAAAGATTATCTGATGATGAAGTTGAAGCTTTAGCTATTGGAATGGCTCGCAAAAGAATTTCTGAACAAGGCTATATTGAATTAGAAGCTTTAGCAAAAGCACTTGATACTCTTAATAGCAAATATTCTGCAAAAGGAAAACTCTCCAATGTCAAAGATGCACTTCTTTTAGAAGGATTTGTTCTTTCCAAAGATAAGACAATGATAAAAAAACCAGAATATGAAGAAGAAATTGCAGAATATGAATCTATGGATGATATTTCCAAAGAAATAATTAATGAATCTCGCAAAGCTAAAATATCTGGAGAAGATTCTTTATCTCTTTATGCAATTCCTCGCCTTCTTACAGAAGACAATGCCAGAGAAATTGTTGAAAAGATTAGAAAGAAAAAAAAATTTTTTGTTTTTGGGAAAAATGAGGATGCAGAAAGTGTTTCTTTGAAATATTTTCCTCTTTATCATATTAAATACAAAGTTTTAAAGAAAGCAGGAGCATTTGTAAGTATGAGTGCATATTTTGATGCAACAAAAGGAGAGTTTATCCATTTCTACAATAAATCTTTTGTATATTCCCGTGGATTTTCTCGCTTGCAAGATCTAAAATCTCCTGAAGTTCAGATTCTTTCTATCTTGAATGGAAAAGAAAGAGAACAAGAAGCAATTGAAAAAGAATTTGGAGATGAAAAACTAATCAAAAGAATACTCAAGAATCTTTCTGATAAGAACTTATTATCTATGCAGAAACATGGAAATACAGTTTATTTCAAACCTGAATTTTTAGATTTACCATATTCCCCTTCCTCTTCTCTTCTTTCTTCTTTAGATAGAATGGAAAGAATAGATGTTGAATCTTTGGCTGTTGAATCTCCTCGTTATCCAAAATCAATGCTTATTGAGAATTTGAAAAAACTTTGGAACAAGATAGACATTATAAAAATTGAAGAATTGTTTATTCCTGTTTATGAAGTTGTCTTGAAAGAAAAAGGAAATGCTCGCATACTTCACATAGATGCTTATTCTGGAACTCTTCTCTGATTTTTTTTTGAGAATAAAATCCATTTATTTTTTCAAATAAATCTTCTTTGTGAAAAACTAGTCTTTGATTTTAGTAGCTTTGATTAAAAAAACATATTTTGTTTGTGGAGTGTTTCCTGCTATTCCCCAATAATCAATTCTAAATCCTCTTTTTTCAAAATCTTTTTTACTAACTGCCAAGTTTCCATTTGCTCCAAAAGTTGTTAAAACATGAATACTTTTTCCCCCTTTTTTTGTCATTTCAGCAATATTGTCCATTGTTGCCTCTATTTTTTTTCTATCTCCAATAATAATATCTTCAAGGAAATTCAAGGAAAAAGTCAAGTCTTGTTTTCCTTGTCTTCTTAGTTCTGGATTTGCACTATTCATTCTTTTTACTCCTAATTTCTGAGTTTCTGAAAATCTATGTAAATATTCATCTATTTCTGCACCTCCTGTTTTAGCTCCTAGTCTTTCTTTTGCCCAAAGAAGAAGAGTTCCGTGCCCTGCTCCAAAATCAAAAACAGATATTCTTTCTCCTTTTTTTATTCTATCTCTGAATTCTTGCAGAACTTGTTTTGCAAGAACTGTTCTCAAAGAATTCTCTGCTTCAAAAGTTTCTTTACCTAAAAAATTTCTTAAGTTTCTAATTCCTCTTTCTTGAACTTCAAATAATTCCCTTACTTTTCTGGCCTTCTTTATTGCTTCTTGCATAGTTGTGCCTTTTTCTCTTTTTTGTTGTTCCATTCTTTTTATTTGTGGTCTGCTGGGTTTCATATTTATCTTTTTTCTTGAAAGTGTTTTTAAACCTCTTGGATTGAAAATTCAGCCCAAACTAAATAATGGTCTGAAATTTCTTTATTTATTCCTTGGTTATCAATTCCATAAGAGATAAATTCTTCTTCTGCTTCTTTGTTGATTATTATTCTATCATATGCACAATTTGTATTTCCAGTTGTAGTGTCCTCATTATCTTTTATTAACCATTTCCATTCTTCAAAATGGGTTTCTTTTTCATTGTTGTAATAATCACAATCTGCATTTAAGTCTCCAAGTATGACTATATTTCCATTTACATCTATTATTGCTTCTAAAGCTGAGAGTTCATTTGGAACATCCGAAGGCTTAGTATGTATGTTATAAGCAATTAAATAATATCCATTTATATCAAACTCTGCTTTTATTGGAGGTCTTTCCCACTGATTTTCTGGGCTAGGATTATAATCTTTTAATTCTTCTAATTTGATTCCTTTTTTGTAGATAATTCCATATTGTTCTTTACTTGATGTTCTTCCTGTTCTTGAAGAAATATTACAATCGTATTCTTTTAACAATACACATAAAGATTCAAATGCAGTTCCTTCTGCATCTCTTATTTCCTGAATAAAAATAATATCATAGTTGTCTATTTTTTCTTTGTAGAAGTTCATTAGGTTGTTATCAGAGGCTTTGGATTGCCCGAAAATCTGCAGATTCCAGTTTGCAATTTTTATTGAGTCTCCGAGTGGAATTTCTTTGAATTCTTTTTTTTCTTCTTGAATTTCCAAACAGCCTGAGAAAAAAACAAATATTAGAAAAACTAAAATTAGTTTTGTTTTCTTTGAAAATTTAAACATATTAGAAAAAGAAGGATTGTGTTTTTATTGCTTTCTTTTTTTTCGTCGGAGTTTCTTTCTGCCTGACTGAGTGTTTTTTCAATATTTTTATTTCTTAAAACAAAGGACTTGCAATTCTTCAAAATCCAATTTTTGCTTTGCAACTATTTTTCCTTTGTTTATATTATTTAAAGAAGAAACAAGAAGATACATTCTTCCATTTTCTTTTAGATATTCTGAATATTTAGAAAGAATTTTATCTATTATTTCTCTTCCATTTTTTCCTCCATCTAAATCTAAGTGTTTTATTTCATCAGATGGAACATAAGGAGGATTACAAACAATTACATCAAATTTTCCTTGGATTTTTTCAAACAAATTACTTATTAAAAACTCACCTTTTAGTTTGTTTTTTTCAAAATTGTGTTTAGCATTCTCCACAGCTATTGGATTTATGTCTATACAAGTTGTCTGGAAATTTTTTCTTGTTAAAATTAAGCCTTCTAATCCTGCTCCACAACAAAGAACTAATGCATTTCTTCCTTTTTCTTCTAAAAGAGATTTACAAAGAAGAAGAGTGTCTTCCCTTATATCATAAACATCTGAGAAGATGTCTATCTTAAAGTTAAAATATTCCAAATCTTTGTATATTATTTTATGCTTCATTCAGAGCACATTTTCAAAGAATAAAATTCCTCAAATCCACAAATAAAGGTTTCTATATTTGCTAAGAATCCTTGATATGTATTTCCTTTGACTAAAGCAGGAACTTCACTTATATAGAGGTTGCTTGCCATTTTAGAATCTGCTTTTATCTCCTTTGCTCCTTCTCCAAAACAAATTGCAAATTTTGTTTGATTTAGTTTTCCTTCTTTGACTAATTTTTCTTTTATTGGAGTTAGTTGAGGTTCCAAAAGAGGTTTACCAAAATAAGGACTTTGAGAACAATTTGCACTGTCTTCTATTGAGTTTATATCACAATAAACTTTTACATATTCATCTGCAAATTCCCAGAATAACCCTTGTCTGGACATACATACGAAATAATTAGGTACATTTAACCATCCAGCATAATCTGCATTTCCAGAATAATATGCATTTGAAAATTCACTTGTTTCTTGTCCTAAAAAATAAAAATCCATATCTATTTGTGATAATTTACTTTTTATTTCTGAATAATTTATTAAGAAATATGGACTAAAAGGATCATAAAATAATTTCATTTTTGTATCTGTTGTGTTTGCATTAACTATGTGTGAGATATGCTGTTCATAATCCCACTCAAAAATATCTTCTACTACATAGACATTTTCTGTTTCATAGAATTTTAAATTATATATAGGTATTTCTCTGTATGATGCTAGCTTCTTGAAATTATTTTCATAATATTTTAAGATATTTAATAAATTGGATTTTTCTCCATTTGCTTTTTCTATTAACATATTATCTGTAATTGAACTAACATCAATCAAATAAGTTGGAAAATGTTTTATATCATATTCTTGGATTAAAGCTTTTCTTTCTGTACTGTCTTTTTCAAGCAATAGAACTTTGTATTGGATTTTATTTTTTTCTAAGATTTTTATCAAAGGTGAGTTTATATAGCAGTTTTCACAATCTAACTCATCTGTAACTATTATTATTTGCAATTTTCCTGCTCCTCCGGTTATATCTTCTGGATTTAATTCTTGTGGGCCTTTATATTGAGCATATACAAATACGATTGCAATTCCAATTAATATTATGGCAATTAACCATAATTGATAACTTATTCCTAAAAATTGTTTTTCTAAAAAAGGAGTTTTATTTTCCTTTTTATCAACTTGGTTTTCTTTTTTTTCAAGAGGTTTATTTTCAATTGGTTTTTTATTGATTATTTTCTTCTTTTTTGCCATAAAATCACATATGGAATAAGCAAGGAATGCTTTTTAAAATGATTTCTTTCCTAAAAAAATTACCAAAAGATTTAATGTCTTTTTTTCAAACTGCTTTTTTTCGTTTATTGTTGTATTTTTCTTATTGCAATTGTCCAAAGTACCATAAGGGTTTTAATTAGTTGTTTTGATTATTTAATTATGAATTTAGATGCTATTCGCAAGGATTTTCCTGTCTTAAAAGACATTGTTTATCTGGATAATGCGGCTTCAAGCCAGACTCCTTTGTTTGTTTTGGATAAAGTTCGTGAATATTACACTGAATACAGAGCAAATATACACAGAGGATTACATCGTTTAAGTATTCGTTCTTCAGAAGAATATGAAAAAGCACATGAAAAAACAGCTAAGACTTATAATGTTTCTGAAAAAGGAGTTGTTTTTACTCGCAATACAACTGAATCTTTGAATTTAATTGCCCATGTTTTGCTTAAATCTAATTTCAACAAAGATATAGTTACTTCCAAACTTGAACATCATGCAAACTTGATTCCTTGGCAAATGCTTTCTAAAGGAAAAGGTGTTAATTTAAAATTTATAGATGTTGGAAAAGACGGAGTTCTTCAACTTGAAAATTTAGATAAATTAATTGATAGGAAAACTGGTTTAGTTTCTGTAAGTGCATGTTCAAATGTAACTGGAATTTCCACTCCTTACAGAGAAGTTCTCAAGCATGCTAAAGATTGTGGAGCAATAACTGTTTTAGATGCAGCTCAATTATCTCCTCATGAGAAATTTGATTTCCGTAAAACAAATGCTGATTTTATTGCTTTTTCTTCTCATAAGATGTGTGGGCCCACAGGAATAGGAGTTCTTTTGTGTAATCCTTCTCTTGCTGAAGATTTGCCAACTTTTTTGGTGGGGGGAGATATGATAAAAGATGTTTCTTTAGATGATTATGTTCCTGCTAATATGCCACAGAAATATGAAGCAGGAACTCCAGACATAGGTGGAGCAATTGGGTTTGGAGCTGCTTTGGATTATTTAGATAAAATTGGTTGGGATAATATAGAAGAACAAGAAAAAAAGATTTCTTCTCGTCTTTTCCATAAAGCTCAAAATATAGGAATTGATATTTTTGGGAGTTTAGAAAATCGTGGGCCTGTTCTAACTTTTAAAGTTCATGGCGGACATCCTCATGATGTTGCAAATTTCTTGGATTCTAAAAATATTGCAGTCCGTAGTGGAATGCATTGTGCACATCCTTTTTCTCGTCTTTTAGCAAATGGACCAACAACTCGTGCTTCATTTTATTTTTACAATACTCTTGAAGAAGTTGATTATTTAATTTCTTCTTTAGAGGAATGCATAAAATTCTTTGATGGTAAGAAAGAAGAGGAAAAAGAAGATTGTATATGAACTTTTCTTTGAAAAGTTCTAAATTGAGGTGATATGAAATGCAGAGTTTTAAAGATTTGTATGGAGATAAAGTTTGGGAAATGTATCAGAATTTAGAACATAAAGGGCAAATGTCTAATCCAGATATTAGTTGTCCAATGCAAAACAATGCTTGTGGGGATTGGGTTCAGTATTATGTTCGTATTGAAGGAGATGTAATTAAAGAAGTTAAGTATGATTCAATGGGTTGTGCTTTAAGTATGATTGGTTGTGAATTATCTGCTCGTTCATTTGAAGGTATGAAAATTCAAGATGTTTTAGAAGCAGATAAAAAAGAAATGATGGATACTTTAGGAAAGACAATTGAAAAAAGAGGACACTGCACTCTTTTCAGTATAGAATCTTTCAAAGAATGCTTAAGGGAATATCTTAAGAAAAAAGATTCTGAAAAATGATTTCTTTTTGGAAATTTTATTTTTTCTAAAAGATTTTAATTAGTTTTTCTTTTTTTGAAAATAATCATAAAGGGCGGCAGCTATGAACACAATTTGGAGAATTATGAAAATCATGTTTCCTAATGACCAGCTGTATGCAAACAAGAAAATTCCTCCTGTGATATATACTTTATCTTGTTGTCTTCTTTTTTTTGCTATAACACCAAAGGTTATCAAAAGAAGTCCTGCGATTCCTAATAATTGAAAAATTATATCCATATTTTATTTTTGTTTTCAGAGTTTTTAATTGTTCGTCTATTGTCCTTTTTTCTGCAATGCTTTATAAACAATTTATTTCCTTGTTTATTAATATGGAAAAAACAATTATTTTGGGAATTGGAACCCGTTCTAAAGAAAAGTTCACTCATTTAATTCCTGATGTAGAAGCTCCTAGTGGTTGTTTTATTCATAGAATAATTGTTGGTACTCCTTTGGAAACTTCCAATTTCACTAATTCTTTAATGTCTTCTGTTGGAATTGTTGGAGAAAAAGGAACACTTGAACTTTTGGTTAGGGAGTATTGGAAAGAAGGAGAAATTCTTAGAGATGTTCCTTTGGAATTTCGCAATCGTGGAATAGGAACAGATATGTTAGAGAAAGCTGAAATTCTTGCAAAAAATTTAGGTTTAAAGAAAATTACTGCTTCCACTCGCAATCCACATGCTGCTCAAACATACAAAAACATTGGTTGGAATTGCATTCAGGTTCCTGATTCTTTGCTTTTTGTTGCATATAAGGAATTGTGATTTAAACAATAATTTAATAATTTAAACTATATTTTTATTACTAATGAAGATAGGATATCCCTGCATAAACACAAAAATTAATTGCACTGCAAACTCAACCTTCAGACTTAAAAGTTATTCAGAAGAAAATTTAATTTCTACAGTTTCTAAAAATCTTGTTTGTTTGAAGAAAATTCTTGAATTTAATTTAAAAGAAAATTTATTTTTTTTTAGGATTGGTTCTCCTCTAATTCCTTTTGCTTCTCACCCTGTTTGTGTTTTTGATTGGAAAAAATATTTTAGAAAAGAATTTCAAGAAATTGGAGATTTCATTAAGAAGAATAAGATGAGAATTTCAATGCACCCAGACCAGTTTGTTGTTCTTAATTCTTTAAACAAAGAAATTGTTGAAAAAAGTATAAAAGAAATTGAATATCATTGTGATATTTTGGATTCTTTAGGTTTATCTCGTGATGCAAAAGTTCAAATTCATGTTGGAGGAGTTTATAGGGACAAAGAAAAATCAAAGAAAAGATTTATTCAAGTTTATAAAAAACTCTCAAAAAGAATCAAAGAAAAATTAGTCATAGAAAATGACCATCATTCTTATAGTCTCAAAGATTGTTTAGAAATAAATAAAGAGATAGGAATTCCAATTGTTTTTGATGCTTATCATCATGAATGTTTGAACAATGGGGAGAGTTTCCAGGAAGCTGTTTCTAAAGCTTCTAAAACATGGAAATCTATTGATGGAAAATTAATGGTTGATTACAGTAATGAGGGAGATAAAAAAGGAAGTCATTCTTTGCATATTGATATTGAAAAATTTTCTGTTTTTTTATCTGAAACTAAAAAGTTTGATTTTGATATTATGTTTGAGATAAAAGACAAAGAAAAATCTGCTTTAAAAGTTGTTAAATGGCTTCAAGATAATTCTTTTCTCTGACTCTTTTTTTGAAAGTAAACGCGGAGAGTGGGATTTGAACCCACGGTGCCAAGGAAAACTCAATCCCAGAAACTTTTTGGAAAAGTTTCATCAAAATGAACTTTTTAAAAAAGTTCAATCAAAACCGCTTACGCGGAAAACCTTCGGTTTTGGAACTTTTTGGGAAAAGTTTCTTTTACTCAATTTTTTCTTTTTAAAAGAAAAAATTGGGAGCTGAGGGATTTGAACCCCCATCCACTGGTCTGGAGCCAGTCGCACTGCCAGGTTATGCTAAGCCCCCTGTTAAAGAAAAGAGATGTGAATTGTTTAAAAATGTTGTCTAAAAAGAAAATAAAGGATTTAGGACAAGCCTAAATCCATATCCTTTTCTAAATCTTCTATTTGCAAGTCATTTAATCCTTGTTCTATTTCTTCTAAATCAGAATCAATTGTATCTAAATCTGATTGAGTGTCTGAAAGAGTTGTGTCTTCTTGCTGACTTTCATCTACAAGACAGCCGGAAAAAGAGATTGCAAGAAGGATTATTAGTATTGAGATTATTTTTTTCATTCTACAACACCTTCTTGTATTTTTTCTCTAATTCTTAGTGTTAATTGTGCAATTTCTTGTCTTATTTCTTGAACTTTTGAATGGAAATCTTGCAAACTTTCTTTTAAGAAATCTATGTTTTCATAGTCTTCTTCTTGTTCCATTTTATTATATTCTGCTTCAAGTTCTGTATATTCTTGTTTTGCAGAAATTATTTTTGCTTTTATTTCTTCCATGCTTGTTTCTATTTCTTGCATATCATATCCTTTATTTTTCAAGATTTCAATTCTTTTGTCTAATTTGATTATTAATTCTTCTAATTTTTCATTGTAGTTATATGCATTGTATAAAACTGAAAGATGAATTGCATTTTTTACAACTGCCTTTTCTTTCCAAACATTTTTTATTTTTAATGCATAGTCTTCAAGTTCTTTAGTTGTTTTTATTATTTGGATTTGTTCTCTTATTTGAGTCATTGTTTGTAATTTTTCTTGGATTTTCTCAGCCAAAACTAATCTTTCTTTTTCTTGAAGTTTTTCTTGTAATTTCAAGAAATATTCTTCTGTTTTGTCTATTGAATTTACTAAGAAATCAGAACCTTTCTGAATCATTGCTTGTTTGTTTGTACTGTCTTTTTTTGAAAGCCAAGTATTTTTTGCATTTGCCCAACTTTCTTTTGCTGTTGTATATTTTCCTTTCGAATTTGGATTTTGGGAAATTAAAACTGGTTCTCCTTCTTCTGTTTCATTTGTTATTTCTGTGTTTCCTGTTTCATCTTCTGATTCTCCTTGCACATTATTTTGAATTTGGTTTTCTTCTCCATGGTTTGCTGTTGATTCATTATCAGCATAAACATTTAATCCTGCAAAGAGAAACATAAGAATGAAGAATATTCCGATTTTTTCCATGTTAGCACCTCATATATTTTCTTTAAGAGAAAGAGAGAAGAAGTTTAAATATTTTATGATTTTGTTTTTTTGGGATTATTTCATTTGTGGAAAGAAGATTACATCCTTGATTGTTTGTTGATTTGTTAGTAAAATGATTAAGCGGTCTATTCCTAAACCACAACCACCAGTTGGGGGCATCCCATATTCCAAAGCTTCTAAAAAATCTTCATCTTTTGGGTGTGCTTCATCTTTTAGTTTGTTTTGTTCTTCAAATAATTCTTTTTGTTTTAAAGCATCATTGAGTTCGGAATAAGCATTTGCTAGTTCCCAACCATTTATGTATAACTCAAATCTTTCAATTAAGTTTTTATCTTTTCTGTGTTCCTTGCACAAAGGAGTGCTTTCTTTCATATGGTCAATAACAAAAGTTGGCTCAATTAATTCTTCTTCACAATATGCTTCAAACAATTCAGTTATTAGCCAGCCTCTTTCAAATGGTTTTTTGAAAGGTTCTTTTTTTTCTATTTCTTCCAGAATTTGTTCATCAGTCATTTTATCTACATCATATCCTTTTTCTTTCAAAGCTTGTTTCATTGGCAATCTTTTGAAAGGTTTTCCTAAATCAATTTCTTTTTCTTGATATTTGATTTTTGTAGAACCAAAAGTTCTCTTTGTAATTTCTCTGATTAATTCTTCAGTTATGTCCATTATTTTGTTGTAATCTATATATGATTGATAAAATTCCATCATTGTAAATTCAGGATTATGTGTTCTATCTATGTCTTCATTTCTGAAATTCTTAGTTATTGTGAAAACTTTTTCATATCCTCCTATTATTAGTTTTTTCAAATATAATTCTGGAGAAATGCTTAGATATAAATCTTTGTCCAAAGCATTTGAATGAGTCATAAAAGGATTTGCATTTGCTCCTCCATAAGTTGGCTGAATTAAAGGAATTTCAACTTCCAAAAATCCTTTCTTTTTCATAAATTCTTTTACATTATCTATTATCTCTGTTCTTTTTTTGAACACTTCTCTAACTTCTGGATTCATTATTAAATCTAAATATCTTTGTCTATATCTTGTTTCTATATCTGTTAATCCATGAAATTTCTCAGGTAAAGGGCGAATTGCTTTTCCTAAGAAAGTTATTTCTTTTGCAAGAATACTTAATTCTCCTCTTTTTGTCTTGAAAATTTCTCCTTCTACACCCAAGAAATCTCCGGAATCTAAATATTTCATTAATTCTGGATTTCTGGTTTCTTGATTTACAACAATTTGTAATTTTCCTGTATCATCTCTTAAATCAATAAATGCAATTTTTCCCATATCTCTTACTGAGAAAAGTCTTCCTGCTATTTTTTCTGTCTTTCCTGTTTTTTCTTCTTCTTTTATATTTTCAAATTGTTTTCTTATTTCTTCTGTTTTTTTAGTATATTCATAAGAATAAGGATAAGGGTTTATTCCAGCTTTTTTCATTGCTTCTAATTTTTCCAGTCTTGCTTTTATTAAATCTTCTAGTGCCATAATTTAATCAGTCCAGAAATTTATATAATACTATCCAAATTCTCTTGTTTTAGTCTTCTTCTGTGTTTTCTTATAAAATCTAAATTAAATCTTTTTATTATTGCTTCAACAGCTTGTCTTGTTAATCCTGTATTTCGTGCAATATCAGAAAAACTTAAATTGCTTATAAAATACAAGGAAAGTATTCTTTTAGTTCTTATATTTGAAATATACTTTCTTTTATTATTTGATTTGGTTTCTCCTGCTTTTTCAATTTCTTGTTTTAATAATTCTCTGAATCTTTCTCTTGCTTGTTCTGAAATTAAAGGAGATTTATTACCTTCTACAACTTTTCCATATGTTGTTTTATCTAAAGGTGTTTTTTGTAATCCTTGAGCTTCTTTGAGTAATACAAGATAAGTTTTTTGAAAAAGAGGAGCACAATTTCTTTTTATGTGTTCTATTTCTTCAGGAGTTAATTTAGCTGTTCCATTTATTGTTTGTGATATTTTTTCTTCTGAAAATCCTTTGTTTTTAAGAAATGTTACTAATCCTGAAATAAAATTAGTTTCTAAGTCTTTTAAGGAAATTCCTTTTTCTTTTAGTTTTTCCATTATTTTCCTATTGTTTGTAAATTTTACTCTTAGTATTTGCTGTATAAATAAAACTCCTCTTGGAGTTCTTTTTTGTTTTTTTTCTAGTATAGGTTTTTTTGATTTAGGGCTAGGCATAAATAATAACTATTCTTTTTCTTTAAAAACATAGCCCCTGGGAGATTCGAACTCCCGTCCTGAGGTTCAAAGCCTCATATCCTTGGCCACTAGACGAAGGGGCTAAACTTTTGGGAAAAGTTTAATCAAAAACTTCTACCATGGGTTTCTTCGAAACCCAACCAAATAATTTAAAAGAAAAAATAAAACCTTTGGTTTCTGTTTTTTCTTAAAAGATTATTGATCTTTATAGAGAATAATGTTAGAAAAAGGTATTAAAAGGTTTTCATGCACTTTTCATTTATCTTAAATGCATGTTTTCTAAAAAGAAAGGGCGTGTAGCTTAGTGGTGGAGCACCCGGCTGATAACCGGGCGGTCCCCGGTTCGAATCCGGGCATGCCCATGAACTTTTTAAAAAAAGTTCAATCAAAAACGCTTACGCGTGAGACCTTCGGTCTCAAGGAACTTTTTAAAAAAAAGTTCAATCAAAAAAAATAAGGGTTTTTTCAAAAACCCAACATAACCTTTTTAGAAAAAAGGTTAATCAAAAAAATAAAAAGAAAGACTTGAGTAAAAGAACTTTTTCCTAAAAAGTTTTAGGAATTGAGTTTTC
>CAZJHM010000008.1:0-7609 GCA_964545925.1 uncultured archaeon | reverse complement strand
AAGAAAACTCATGGTAAGTTTCTTTTAATTGAATTTTTCTTTTCAAAGAAAAATTCATGCGGAGATGGCAGAGTGGTCGAATGCGCTCGGCTTGAGACCGGGTGTGCCCTTGGCACCGTGGGTTCAAATCCCACTCTCCGCGTTTTTCAAGGTGATGAAATGAAAGAGAAAGAAGATAAAATTTTGAAAGGTGTTTCTTTTGGATTTTTAGGAGGACTTATTCTTGGAACTTTAATAAGTACTATAACAGGAGATTTTGCTTTTTGGCTTTCTTTTGGAGTTGGAGTTGGGCTTGTTTTTGGTAGTGTTTTTTCTTTGTCTTTTACCTTTCCAAAAAGGGTTTAAATGAAGACAGAAAGACTTTATTGGAAAGATGCGTATTTGCAAGAAGCTGAAGCCGAAGTTTTAGATGCAAATGGGAAATATTTAGTTTTAGATAAATCTATTTTTTATCCTGAAAAAGGAGGACAACCTTCTGATACAGGTTTTTTAGAATTTGAAGGAGAAAAATGGAAAGTTGAATATGCAAAAGATTGTGGGGAGTATATTTCTTTGCAATTAGATAGAGATTTTTTTGCAGATGGGAAGGGAAAAATAATCAAGCAAAAAATAGATTGGGAAAAAAGATATTCATATATGAAAATGCACACAGCTATTCATCTTTTATGTAAAGTTATTTGCGATAAGACAGGAGGATTAATTACAGGAAATCAAATAAAAGAAAATGAAAGCAGAGTAGATGTAGATATTCCATCTGTGGAATTTAATCGTGAAATGCTTAAAGAATTTGAAGAAAAAACAAATTCGTTGATTTCTGAAAATTTAGAAATAAAGTCATACTGGTTGAAAAGAAAAGAGTTTGAGGAAAATCCAGAATTTGTAAAATTAAAAAATAAACTTCCTCCAGATTTACAAGAGATAAGGATTGTTGATATTGGAGGAAAAGATATTCAAGCAGACGGAGGAACACATGTCAAGAATACAAGAGAATTTGGAAAATTGAAAATAACTGAAACTAAAAGTAAAGGACAGGATAAAAGAAGAATTTATTTTGTTTTGGAATTTTGAAAAGCATTTGCAAAAGTATTTTAAATAATAAAATTGTTGATATATTATGGTTAAGAAGAAGAAAATAGCAAAAAAGAAAGTTATTAGGAAAAGAGATAATAAAAAGAAATTTTCTATTAAAAAAAATATACAGAAAGTGAAAGAAAAAAAGATTGGGGAGAAAAACATAAAAAAAAGAATAAAGGGAAAATATTATTTTGATATTTCCTTTTCTTTTAAAAATGGAATTCCGCTTATTTATGAATTTCTTATATCTGATTTCCCCAAATTTTGCAAAAGAAAAAAAATAAAAGAATTAGATTTACACATTAATCGTTTAGAGCCTTTGGATTCGGGATATACAAATATATCTTTGGAAACAGGAGCTTTAAAAGAAGTTTTAGGCAAATTTGCTAAATCCCATAGATTGCAATTAACAAATGAAGCAGGAAAAAACAGAGTTGATTTACATGCTAAAATAAGTCCTGAAAGCCTTTCTAAAATTCTTTTAGATTACAATAAATTATTTGATATTTTTTTCACAGATACTCGTATAGAAGGCAGAGGTATAGGATTAGATGTAATGGATTTTATTTTGAATTCTGCTTTGGTTTATGGAGATTTGGATAATCTTTTATCCTTGCAAAGAGAACTAATGATTGAAGGAAAAATCTCAAAAATTAAAGATGTTTCAAAAGCAGAAATTCAAAGTTTTAGTTAATTATTTCTTCTTTTTGATTATTTTCTTTTTTGTTTCTTTTTCTGAAATTGAATTATAGATTTTAGCAACTGAAACATTGAATCCAATTATCATAATCATTTGGAAAAGTGTATTTAGTAAAGTTATTATTCCTATAAAGATTATGAAAAAGAAAAATAATTCTTCTGTAATTTGGGCTCCCATATCTATTGGAAGTAATTTTAGAATCATATTTAAAATTATTGAAAATGCAAATAGAGAGAGAATTACAAAGACAAAATTGAAAAAGATTGGAATTGCATAATCCTTTCTGATTGCTGTTTTAATTATTTTCTTAAAATTAAGTGCTTTTTGCAAACTTTCTTCTTTAGCATATTCTGCCTGCATTGTTATCATGATAAGTATCATCAGGATTAAATAAAAGATTCCGATAAGTACTGTTGTTAGGAAATAAAGTAATAAGAGAATACTTGTTGAAAAATAAGGGGCAATTAAAATTACTAGTATTATATATATCAAAAGAGGAATTAGAAGAGTAATACTATAAACAAAACTAAGAAATATCATTCCTGCTCCTTTTATGAAAAGTTTTAGAATATTTGTTATATATTCTCTTTTGTTTCCCCTATACAAAGCTGAGAAGTAAATTCCATTTGATATAAATGAAACTATTAAAGTTATCAATCCTAAGATTGCAATAAATCCAAAATTGGAAATTAATTGAATTTCTGATTCTATGTCTGAAATTAATGTTGAGATAAATATTGCTATTATTCCAATTATTGATATTGCCAAAATACTGAAAACAATTGAATAAAGCATTAATGCTTTTCTATTTTCTTTTTTCAAAATATCTTTATAGTTTTCTAAATCAAATAACATATTATTCTTTTAGTCTAGAAGGTTAATAAATATTTGTTTCTATTTTTTTCAACTCAAAAAAATCAAGGTTTAGTATGTTCTAGTTTTGAAGGATAAAGTTTGTGTTTTGTTTCTTTTTGTGAGATTTCCAAAATCTTTTTCTTGATTTTCTCAGGCAGTTCGCCTGTATTTAAACTTCTTGCAATTGCATAATAATCAATCTTTTTGAATTTTTCTAGTAATCCTTCTTTTTCTAAAAATTCTTCTATTTCTTTTCTTTCAGGAGAATCTTGTTGGAAAGAAAATTGTTCATAATCATAAATTCTTATTTTATGAGTTGAGCCTGAGATAACTTGCAGATTGTTTTTTTCAGCATATGCTAAAAGAGCTTCTTTTAGATTTTCCAAATCTTGCTCTACTTTTGTATTAAACTCGGCTTTTTGCCCTGAAAGAGCAATATATTTGTTTACTAATGTGACTCCTTCTTCTTTCAAAAATTCATTTGCTGGCATTTTCTCAGTTTCATATAAATGTTTTTGCATAGGACAGAATCTTGCATATTCACACCATTCACATAATTTTGATGGTTTTGGTTTGAAATCATTTGTTTGTTTGGATTCAATTTCATCAATTGTTTCTGCAATGTGTTTTTTCAAGGTTTCAAGTTCTTCGTTTGTTCTTCTTAATCTTAATTCTTCATCAAAAGCCAGATAATGCCAAATTAATTCAACTTCTTCAACATTTTGAAATGTGTCTTTTAGTCCTATACTATATATAGATAATTGTTTGTCTTCTTTTATTGCTTCCAAAGTGGGCAAAGTATTGCTTGTTTTGTAATCATGTATTTCATAAACATTTTCGTTTTTTGCTAATCTGTCTATTATTCCAAAAATTTCATATTTTTTTCCTTTGTATTCAAAATTAAAGGAGATTTGCATTTCCAAACCAATTGTTTTTTCAGAATCAAAAGGATAATATCTTGTGTAATATTCTTTTAGGAAATTTTCTCCCATTTGTTTGTAGTTTTCTTGCTTTAACTCTTTTCTTGTTATTCTTAAATCTTTATTTGAGTGTTTCTCCCATTCTGAATTATATGTTTCAATTAGTTCTTCTATAGACATTAATATTCCAAATTTCTTTTTTTTATATAATTCTTCTAAAGCAGAATGTACTCTTGAACCCATAAATGCTTCAATTGATTCTTCTAATTTTTCTAATTTGTCTATATAGGAATATTTGTATTTTAATGGACAGTTGTGATAAGCTGCTATTCTTGATGGGGAATATTTAGTCATATTAGAAAATAAGATTACAAATCAATAAAAAGTTATTCAAGGCTCTTTGCCCTTAAAAAATCATTCTTTGGTTTTTAATTCAATTTTTTTCATTCTTTTTGGAATTACTTTATATGATTTTTTTCCGCAGGTTGTACATTCAGCTATAAATGTTGGTTTTTTTGTTTGTTTCTTTACTGTTGCTGTAAATTGGTATTTTCCTTTATATCCTTTCTTTTTTGCAACATTTTTTCTGCTTCCCATACTTAATGTTCTTGACTTTCCTGTCTTGAACTGTTTTAGTTTATGTTCAGTATGTGCATTACAATTTTTACAATATTTTTTCTCTGTTTTTGGTACTATCATTCAAATACACCTTAATTAAAGAGTTAGGATAAAGAAAATAGAACATGGAAAACTATTTAAACCCTCTTTTGAAACTTTTTCCTAAAAAGTTTCCGCCGAAGGCATTTTTTTTGATGAAACTTTTTCCTAAAAAGTTTCCGCCGAAGGCATTTTTTTTGATGAAACTTTTTCCTAAAAAGTTTCTACCAGAGTTTTTTGAAAAGCCCGAGAACTCCTATTGTAAATACAAACATCATTATGAATTCTAGAATCATGTCTTTTGCTGTTAGTGAATTATATAAATAAAGAAATGACCAAAGAATCAAAACTAAAGATACTAATGTTTGTGAATTTAATTCAATGTTTCCCATATTTTTCTTTTGCTTGAGAAATCTATTTAAATGTTGCTTTTTAGAGTTAATTGGTTAATGAAAAGTAATTTAAAGAATAAACTGCTTTTTTATTTATGGAATTTAGAAAAGAATTGCTGAATTTTGCAGAGCTTTTAATGAAAAACAAACAAAACTTTTTATTGAATCTTTGCCTGAAAAATTGGATGTTTTAGAAGATTATTTAGGAAAGAGAAAAGAACATCCTGCTCTTTTTAGTAGAATAAGAGAGATTGAAATTCTTTTTTTCTGAGATTACATTTCTTCCAGTGTTTTTATTCCCAATAACTTAAGATTTTCTTTTAAGATTTCTGCTGTTTTTTTTGTTAGATAAAGATAATATTCTTCTTTTTCTGAATCTATGAATTTTTCTTCATGGTAAAGAGAATTAAATTCTTCAGCTAAGGAAATTAGGTATTGAGCCAAAGGATGTGGGCTTTTGAATTCCAAAGATTCCTCTAAGGCTTTTCCTTGTTCTATAAATAAATCAAGAAGTTTTCTTTCCTTTTCCTCTATTTTTTCTTTTTCAAGTTTTGGTTTTTTCTTGGATTTTCTCAAAATGCTTTTGGCTCTGGCATAAGTATATAGAAGATAAGGCCCAGTTTCTCCTTCAAACTTTATGCTTTCTTCTGGATTATAAAGAATGTCTTTGTTTTTGTCTGTTTTCAGGAAGGCGAATTTCAAAGCTGATAATGAAATCAATTCTGCTCTTTGTTTTGGCGAATTTCTTTTTTCCAGTTCTTTTTCTGCAATCTCTTTTAATTCATCTAAAAGATTATCTGCATCTATTACTGTTCCTTCTCTGCTTTTCATTCTCCCTGTTGGTAAATTAACTAAACCATATGGAACATGTTCCAGTTTATTTGCAAAATCATATTCTAATTTTTGAAAAATTGCAATTAATTGTTTGAAATATAAATTTTGTTCAGAAGCAACTACCCATAAATGCAAATCAGGATTGTAATCGTTAAATCTTTTTTTAGTTACATATAAATCATTTGTTACATATAGAGATGTTCCGTCTTCTCTTTTCAAAACTTTATCTGGTAGTTCAGGCTCCAGTTTGGCTTTTATTGTTCCATCTTTTACAAAAATTCCTTTTTCCAAACCCTCTTTGATTATTTCTTCTGCTTGTTTGTAAAATTCTGATTCTCTATAAACAATATCAAATTTAGTTCCAATTCTTTTGTATGTTTCTTTATATCCTTTAATTGCCCAATCAGTTATTTTCTTCCAGAGTTTTAATGCCCTTTTATCTTTATTTTCCAAATCTAGAATTAATTTTCTGGCTTTTTTCTCTAAATTTGGATTTTTCTCTACATCTTTTGCATATTGAGTATAAAGATAACCTATGAAATGATCTGGTTTCATTCCGTTTTTCTTAGGGCTTCCTTTATGTATTTTCAAAGCCAACATTGTTTTTGCCATTGCTAATCCTCTGTCATTTAGAAGGTTTGCTCTTATGACTTTGTTTCCATTTTGTTCATAAAGATTTGAGAGAAACATTCCTAAGAAATCATTTCTTAAATGTCCTAAATGCAAAGGCTTGTTTGTATTTGGACTTGAAAACTCAATTAGTATTTTTTTCCCCTCGTGATTTTTTTTCTCTTTTTTTTTCAAGAGTTTTTTGTGATTTAAATAGAGATTTAGGTAAGGTCCTTTTGCTTCTGCTTTTTCAATGTATTTTAATTTTGAAAATTTCTTTTCCATTTGCTTTGCTAGTTCAATTGGATTCTTTTCTCTGAAAAAAGGAATTGCAATAAAACCATTGGCTTTGGATTTCTCAGCTTCTGCCATTATTCCTGTTTTTTTTATTTTTTCCTTTATTTCAAACATTATTTCCTGATAAAGCATATTTATTTCAGGTAGGCAGAGATTTTAAAGTTTTTCAAGGCATAAATTAATATGAAAAAGGTTCTTGCAGTTGGTTCATTTGATATGATTCATAAAGGGCATTTAAATTATTTAGAACAGGCTCGTAAGTTTGGAGATTATCTGATTGTTTTAGTTACTCATTCAAGAAACAAAGGTAGGAAACTTGATTTAAGTCAAGATGAAAGATATGAATTAGTTTCAAGTTTGAAAATTGTTGATAAAGTTGTTAAAGGACAAGAAAATCAGGATTTTTTTCGTGATTTATTACAAATTAAGCCAGATATTGTTTGTGTAGGTTATGATTTTAAAGAAATTGATTTGTTGAAAGAAAAAACTCAGGAAGTTGAGAAAAAACTAAAAAAGAAAATCCAGATAAAACAAGCAAGGAAATACAAGAATTATAGTACTTCTCTTTTAAGGCAATCTTCTTCTTTGTGATGATTTTCTTTCTGGTTTTTGCTCTATTTTTGCATCAAGGGCTTGTTTCAATCTTGAAACTCTTCCTACATTTGAAAGATTTGCAATTTCTTGAATTGCTTTTCTTTCTGCATTTGACAATCTTGCCCAAATTGTTTTTATTTCTGAAATTTTTCTTTCATTAAAAGCCTTCATTATTTCCTGTATTGTTCTTTGAATCTTTTCTTGTTCTGCTGGAATTCCTGGAGCAACCATATTTATTTTATCAAAAAGAGATATATATTGCTATTGTTTGGTGCTTATTATTCTGCCTTCTGAAAATTCATAAAGATGCCCACTTTGGAAAGGAATCCAATTTTCTTTTGTAATCATTTCTGTGGCTATGAAAACCAATCTTTCTTTTTCTGTTTTTTTAGGCATATATATTGTGAATTCTTTTGCTTCAATTACTTTTTCCTGTTCTTCTTTTTCTGAAAGTAGATAATAAAGTGTTTTGACTTTATCAGTATAAAAAGCATATAATTTTTTTCCATTACTTAAAAGGAAATTTAGTTCCCCTATTTTTGAAAGTTCAATTGATGTTTCTTCTATTATTTCTCTTATATCTCTTCCATTTGCTTCTTTTATTTTATCAAGTATTATACAAAAAACATATTCTGAATCAGTTGTTCCTACTGGGAAAAAGTGTTTAAGTTTGATTT
>CAZJHM010000007.1:25283-27445 GCA_964545925.1 uncultured archaeon | reverse complement strand
TAGTTGATTATATTGCTATGGATATAAAAGCTCCTTTTTCTCGTTATCATGAGATTAGTGGGTATAGGGAGACTGAGAAAATAAAAGAATCAGTTAAATTGATTATGGATTCTGGTTTAGATTATGAATTTAGGACTACTGCTTATCCTTCTCTTGGTTTAGAAGATTATATTGAGATTTCAAAGCAGATAAAAGGGGCTAAGAAATATTTTATACAGCAATATAGGACTGAAAATTCTCCTGTGAAAAAAGAGCCTTTAGAATTAAAAGAATTAGATAAATTTTGCTCTGCTGTTTCCAAGAATGTTCAAGAATGCGGATTGAGATATTGAATTATTTTCTTCTTGATTTGTTTTTAGGTGGTTTGTTTTTTGCAAGTAATCTTTCTATTGCTAATTTGTATTTTTTGTCTAAACTAGTTAATCTTTCCCAGTTCCATAACAAATCAGGAGTATGAACTGCTGGGTCGAGAGCTCTTGATTGAGTTGTTTTGAAAACATCTTTTCTTTCAGTTGGTCTCTTTTTTTCTCGGAGTTGATTTAGTTGAGTTAGTATTAACAAATCTCCACTAGCTTCAAGTTTTCTTAAAATTTCTATTTCTGATAATTTGAAAAAATCAGATTTCACTATTATTCTTTTTTGCAAAGCATAAGTTAGAAGTCTAGCAAGAACTTTTGCTCTCTGAGATTTATCTTTATTAAACCAATTAGAATTGTTAAAACGAACAAATCTTTTTGCAAATATTCTTGCTGATTCTATATCTGCAAATGCTAAATGTTTTTCTAATACTATAAGTTTTCTTGATAAATTATTTGCAAGTTCTCCTTCACCATTTAAAGCCATTTCTCTGAAAACATAATCCAATCTGTCTATTGAAAGATTTGGTTTTTCAGCAGAAAGAAATGGAAATTTAGATAAATCTAAAAATTTTGAAATATCTACTTTATGTTTTGCAAATATTCTTTTTAAATCAGGGCGACTAGAAAGATAGGCTGAGAAAATTGATTCATGATAAGATTCTCCTTTTTTGGAAAAAATTCTGTCTGTTAAATGAGAAAAAGCTGTGTGAGGTATATCATGCAATAAAGACGCAATAACTTCATCTCTTGGTAATTTTAATCTTTGGGCTAGAATTGCTACACCTTGACAATGTTCAAACCTTGTAAAAGATTTAGGCCCATTTAATTCTTCTAAAACTTCAAATTGTATAACTTTTTTAATCTTTGTAAAGTTGGAGAATTAATTAAATCTATTAAAAGAGGGTCTGTAAAAGTTATATTTCCATAAACTGAATCATTGACAATTAATTGATTTGGCATAATAAAATGATGTTCAAACTATTTTATAAACATTTTAGAAAATAGATAGATATGAAAATAGTTATAACCGGAGCTCCTAATTCTGGAAAATCAAGTTTAATTGCATATATCAAGAAAAAAGGATTTAAAGTAATTGAGGAAAATGCTCGGAAAATCATAAAAAAAGAATTGAAAAAACAAAATGGATTTTTGCCTTGGACAAATATACTTGAATTTCAGAAAATTGTTTTCAATGAACAAAAGAAAAAAGAAGCTGAAATTAAAGATTTGACTTTTTTAGATACTGGGACAATAGAAGGAATTGCTTATTTAAAAAAGAAAAATATTGAAATTCCTGAAGAAATAAAAAATCATAAACATATTTATGATAAAGTTTTCATTCTTGAAAGAATAAAAGGGGAGAATTTTGATGGAATAAGAAGAGAAAGTGATAAAGATTCTGAAGAACTTCATAAACTAATACTTGAAACTTATGAAAAACTTGGGTATAAACCAGTTTTTATTCCATTAATGGGAATTGAAAAAAGATTTGAAATGATTAAAAAAAATCTTGAAAAAGATGGAATTATTCAGTGATTAAACCAGTGCACATATAATTGATTTCTGCTGTTTTTGTTTCTTCACTGATTACACAAGCTGGAGAGCAACCTTCTAAAGGTTGAAACATTTCCATACTAATCCACCAAGTTCTTGTGCCATCATTATACCATATCTCGTCTGTTAGATTTCCTTCTTTGATACATGAACTTGCTTGTGCAATTTCAATTGCTTTTTGTTTTGTGATTATGGAATTATATCCTTCTTCTTGAGAAGATTGTAAAAAAGAAGGTAAAACAAAGACTA
>CAZJHM010000007.1:0-25183 GCA_964545925.1 uncultured archaeon | reverse complement strand
AAAAATGGAGAGAGGGGCAGAAGCCCCTGAAAATCAAAAGAATTTACAAGAAGTCTAAGTCTAAGTCGTGCTGTTCCTTACTTTTTCTTGACATAAAAGATGAACGTTTGTCTTCAACATCATCATGTCCTGCTTTTATGTAAGGTGACTTTACTCCTGTGAAAATAGAGATTACTTCTAAGCGGTTCTCGAAAGTTGGGTCTATACGAGCTCCCCAGATAACCATAGCTTTAGGGTCTATGTTTTCTGTTAAAAGTTCTCCTATTTTATTTGCTTCTCCTAAAGTTAAGTCAGGTCCTCCTGTTATATGGATTAATACTGACTTGGCTCCGCCTATGTCTACATCTAAGAGAGCATTTCTCAAAGTATCTTCTACAACTTCATTTACTTTGTCTACTCCCTTGCTTTCTCCAACTGCTATAACACTTAATCCTTTGTTGGACATTACACTACGGACATCAGCAAAGTCTACTCCAATTAATGAAGGTTGTGTGATTGTTTCAGTTATTCCGCGAACTGTTCTTGCAATAACTTCATCTGCAACTCTGAATGCTTCATCTATTGGCAAGTTAGGGACTAACTCAACTAAGCGGTTGTTATCTATTACAACAACTGTGTCTGTTGCTTGTCTTAAAGCTTCTATTGCTTCTTCAGCTTTTATTAATCTTGCTTTTTCTAATGCAAATGGATATGTTACCATTGCAATTACTATTGCTCCTTGGTCTTTTGCAATCTCTGCAACAATTGGAGCTGCTCCGGAACCTGTTCCTCCTCCCATACCTGCGGTTAAGAAGAGCAAGTCAACATCTGCTAATGTTTCTTCCAAAAGTGAGCGTGAAACTTCTGCAGCCTTTGCTCCCATTTCTGGATATCCGCCTGCACCTAATCCTCTTGTTACTGCTTTTCCTATCAGAAGTTTTGTTACATCATCTGTTACAACTTCTGTTAAATGTTTTCTGTCGGTGTTCACAGCTACTAACTGTGCACCAGCAACTCCCATAGCTGCCAAACGGTTTATAGCATTACATCCTGCTCCGCCTGCACCTACAACCATGATTTTGAGAGACTCAATTAATTCTGAATTTCTCTCTTGTGATGCTGGTTTTTTTGTTTTACTAATTGTATCAACAAGTCCTTTCAAAGAACCACCTCATTCTACCCAGGCCTCTTAAAAAGAAAGCTCTAAGTATATACTCACGAACTTATTTATATACTTATCGTGGAAAAGGTGCTAAAATTTCAAGGTTTAGAAAATTATGTTTAAGTTGTTATTTTTTAAGGAGGAAAAAGAGGAGGAGGAAAAAATCAGAGAAGAGGAAAAAATTGGTTATGTAGATGAGGGATTTTTTTGTTTGATGGGAAAAAAATTCTGGGAAAATAAAAAATTAGTTATGTATTTTTTTATTTTAGAAATTATTTTCTTAATCTTGTTCTTCTCATTGCTTTTCCAAGAGAATCTAATGCTCTTTGGTTGTTAGGTGTTATTCTTTTTCCTGATTTTATTTCTGCATAAACTCTTTGAGCTCTTTTAGAGCGAATGAAATCCCTTAAAATTGCAATTTCTTGTTCTAAAGTTCTTGCATCTTGGAAAACTCCGCTATATTCATCTATTGCTCCATATCTTTCTAAAAGTTGATTTTTTCTTTCTTGTGATAAACTTGAATTATTTTTTATATATGATTTGAATTGTCCTTTGTTTCTTCTTGCAAAATCTTGGAGAATTTTTAATTCAAAGAGAGAGGCTATTCCTTTTCCTTTAAGAAAATCTTTTGGTTTAAAAGAAGGAGTTCCAAAAGGATAATAATGAAGAGCAAAAGATTTTCCATTTGTAACTAATGTTATTCTTCCAAAAACAGAACCTAAATTTAATTTTTTGCCAAGAACCCCATATAGTAAAGATTGAATTGTTGGATTTGTTAGAAATATTGTTTTCTCTCCTTGTTCTATTGTTTGAGAAGGATTGAAAAAATCTGCCTTTATTGTATATACTAAACTAAGTTTATCTTTTGGTATGGCTTTTTCCTTTTCAGAAAGAAAGTCATTGTTTTCTGCTTGTCGAATATCAAACTGAGAGGGAAGAAGAGGAGTAATTACAAAACCTAATTTTTGATTTAGAGGGGGTTTTTTAATCATATAAAGATATTGTAGAAGAGATTAAAAAAGATTTTGGAGGAAGGGAATTGTTTTTATATCTTTTGTAAGGGTAGTTTTTTATAAGCTGGTAGAAAAGCCTGAGTAGCTCAGCAGGTAGAGCGTCCGGCTGTTAACCGGCAGGTCGGAGGTTCAAGTCCTCCCTCAGGCGTATAATAAAAAAAGGTGTATAAAAAAATGACACAATGGCACATGAAATCAAAAAGAAAAGCAAGTGGTGGAATAAGCACAACACACAGAAGAAGAGACAAAGTTAAATCTCAGAAAGGAGGTATTCCATCTGAAACAACTGTTGGAGAAAAGAAATCCAAGATTTTGAGAACAAGGGGTGGAAACTCTAAAGTAAAACTTTATTCAGGAAAAGAAGGAATACTTTCAGAAAAAGGAAAAAATATGAAAGTTGAGATTGTTTCTGTTGTTGAAAACAAGGCAAACAGACAATACACAAGAAGAAATGTTATAACAAAAGGAGCAATTGTCAAGATAAAACAAGGTAATGTAGAGAAAAAAGCAAAAGTTACAAGCAGACCTGGACAAACAGGCGAAATACAATTAATTCCTTTTGAATAATTTTCTTTTATTTTTCTATATTTTTTAATTATTTTCTAGAAATATCTACTTTTGTGTTTAGAATTTTCTTGAGAAAAAATTTTGAGCTTGGAAAAAACTAGATTAAAAAAATGAAAAAGCAGGGAGAAAATCTCCATTGCTCCCATTTTCCATTAAGAAAGAAGGATAGGCTCACGGGGCACATTCTAGTGTGCTTAGTATATATGGAGTCTCCGGAGTTTATAAAAGTGTCTTTTTATGTAGAATTTAAGTCTTTCAGCATTCTGGAAATTGTTTTTTGGAGATAAGAAGGTTGAGTTTTAAGAATTTCAGAGATTTTTTCTAGTCTCTCGGATTGTGAAAAAGAATCTTTTTTTGGTGTTTCTTTTAGAATTGGTTTGTTTTTTCTTTTTAATTTCCAATTTTTGAAAAGAATTTCTGTTGCTGAGACAATTTGATTTTCAGGTAAATTGAAAAGCTTGGAGATTTCCTGCAAAAGAGAGGTTTCTTTTTCTAAGGAATCTTTGGCTAAAGAACCACAAACAAAAGTTATGCGAACAATTGCATCTTGGATTTTGTTTGTTGAGAGGATTTTTATTGCTTCTATTTCTTTTGTTTCTGAAACATGTGTTCCTCCGCAAGCCTCAACTTCTTTGTTAGCTATGTTTATTATTCTAAGGTTTTTTCCTGGAACAAAACCCCCTTGATAAATCCTCATTCCATATTTGGATTCAGCTTGTTCGCGGGGAAGGATTTCTGAAAAAACAGGTAGGTTTTTTTGGATATATGAGTTTGCTTGGAATTCAATTTGTTTTTCCTGCTCAGGAGTTATTGCGGAATAATGAGTTATGTCCAAACGGGCTTTTTCAGGAGACTTGTATGCTCCAGCTTGCCAAATGTGTGAGCCCAAGACTTCACGAGCTGCTAAATTTATTAGATGAGCTCCTGTGTGATGCTGAGTTAAAGCTTTTCTGCGGGAAAAATCTATTTCTCCTTTGACTATGTCTCCTTTTTTGAAAAGAGGAGGAGAAGAAAGAAGATGGATAATTGTGTTTCCTTGTTTGATTACATCTATAACTTCTTGATTGTTTAAATATCCTTTATCAAATTCTTGTCCTCCAGAAGTTGGATAAAAAGCTGTTCTTTCAAGAACTATGTAGTTGTCTTTTATTTCTAAGACTTTTGAGGAAAAAGAAGTTGTTTTCCAATCTTTCCAGAAAAGGAATTCTGTATCTGCTTCTTTTATTTGGATTTTTTCTTTCTCTTCTTTTGTTTGGGAATAAGAATGTCTTTCTTCTAAAAGAGAATAAAAATTATCTGGGATATTTATTTTGAGGTTTTTTTTCTGGGCTTCTTTTTTAATTAGTTCTGGAGAGATTCCGTGAGAATCATATAATTCAAGAAGTTTTTCAGTAGATAAAGAAGAAGAGAGAGATTTGGAAAGAATTGATTGTGCTCTTTGTTGAGAAATATTGAATTTCTGAACTTCATTGTTAAAAATTTTCAAGATATCTTCAGAATTTTCATAGAGATTGGGAAAAAGAGGTTTTAGAAAAGACGAATGAAGTTCAAAAAGTTTTTCATAATCAATTGAAAAAGAATATTCTTGAGAAAGAGAAAGCATTCTGCGAATTAGAGTGCGAAGATTGTATCCTCCTCCAACATTGCTTGGAAGAGCAGAATCATTTAAAGCAAAAAGAACAGCACGAGAATGATCAGAGATTGAATAAATTGCTGAAAGAGGAAGGAATTTTTCCTTTAATTCTTTTTCAGAAGTGGAAAGAAGAGAAGAAAGTTTTTTCCAAGATTCTTGAAGATTATATTCATCTGCATTTAGAATTGCTGAATTTGAGACAAAATCTTTTTGCAAAGATTTATCTGGTTTGATTGATGTTTGTTTTTGAAGATAAGAAAGAACAGTTGGAAAAGTTGTTTCATAAGAAGTTGGATTACCATTTGTAAACCAAGGGATTCTTTCGTGCCCTTGTCCCATATCTAAAACTTTAACTTTTAATTCTGAATAAGAAGAACCATTATAGAAATATTGCATATAAACTTGATTTCCCAATTCTAAACCTTGGGAAAAGAATTCCAAAGATGTTCCTCCAAAACCTGCTCCTGCCCAACCTTCTTCATGAATTTTCAAAGATTCAAGAGGGACAGACATTATTTTTGTTATCCATTCAAAATATTCATCAAAATATATTTGTGGTTTGTATGAAGATGGAGATTCAAAATGAAGTTGTCCAAACATATCAAAGCAAGAATAATGTGCTCCTGTTAATCCGACATTATCTATGTCATTGAAGCGAAGGCAAGGTTGAGGTATGATTACTGAATTTGCAGGAGGTTTGGAATTTCCTTCAACAACATGAGGTTGAAAAGGATAAACACTTGCTCCTACCCAATAAGAATCTTGCCTCCATCTCGATACAACAGGATAAGGTTTCAAAGGAAGATATTTCTTTTTTAAAAAAAATTTCTTGAATTCTTGCCATGAAGAAAGATAATCAAGAGGGTTGCGAGTTTTTTTTCCTATAAATGAATATCCATTTGTGCAAGAAGAATCTCCACAAAAAGAATCATCAGAAAGTGTCCAGAAATAACGAGAACATTTAGAACATTTTTTTCTTTTGAAATTTAAAGATTTAAGAGTTGTTAAAGGATAGTATTTGTCTGGATTTTTTTCCGCCATTTTTATGAAATCTTTCTTGATTTCTTTGTCTGTTTTCATACTAATCTGCCTCTAACTGTCTCCAAGTGTCTATGAAATTATTTACAACTGAATCCAAGAAAGAAGATTTGTATTGGTTGAGAATTGAGATTATCTTTTGTTTTTTTTCCTTGGTTGAAATTGAGAAAGATATTTTTCCACGATTGGTTGTTTTTTTCAGAATTTCTGCTCTTTCTAACTTTGGAAGATGAAAAGCCAAGCCAACTCTGTCCAAAGAAGAACGATTAGCAAGGGTGTTTATTGAAAGAGGGTTTCTGGATTCTAAAAGAGGAATAATTATTTTTCTTGTGACTGGATTTCTTAGAAGATTCATCAAATCCTTGTCTTCTTCTGCAAAATCTTTTCTGACTGAATAAAAGCGAAGGAAATTATCTCTTTTGTCTATACGAATTAAATGTTTTTTCTGCAGGTAATCAAGATGATATTGAAGCATGCCTGTTGCATATTTTGTTCTTCTTTGGAGTTCTCGGAAATGAAGTCCAGGAGAGCGAGAAATCAAGTTGTATAATTTTTTCCTTGAAATATTGGATAGAGCCTCTTCAAGAGGATCTATTTGTCTTCTTTTCATATATTCACTTTAAAAGTGCTGAGAACAAAAATGCTAAGACAAATAAATCAAAGACTCCCGTAACTGAGGAATTCATAAAATATCCTGGAGTATAGTAGAAGTCAAAGAGCATTAAACCCCACTTGATTGCAAATGTTCCAAAGCCCAAAGTGACTAGGAAGAGTTTTTTGTTTTTAGTTTTTGTATATGCTTTGTAAGAAATAAAAAGCATAAAAGATGCGATTATAAAGACAATAAATCTTGTCCAAGGGTCTAAAGATTCGCTTATTTGCACTAATGTTTTCAGATAGGTTGTATCCATATATATCACATATTTAAAAGGAAGGATAAGAATAAAAATCTAAAGTCAGAGGAAAAGAGGTAGGATGTTTATGAAAATTATTGGGATAAGGAGAAGAATAAGAATTTTTTTGTAATCTCTTTTTCCGAAAAGAGGGAGAAGAAGAAATGGAATTATGTGCCCTCCATCAAAAGGGATAATTGGTAAGAAATTTGCAATTGCAACTAAGAAAGATAAAATTGCTAACCAATAGAAAAAGTCTATTATGAAAGAAAATGATTGAGTATAAAGAAGATAGTTTTCTGGATAAGTGTAAAGAGGATTTGTTTTTTCCTCCATTAATATGCCTATACGGTTTAGAGAGTTTTTTGTTAAATAAAAAGAAAGAACTTCGGAATTTCTGAGAACTTGGATGTTTAAATCTTTTTGAGTGGAAAATTGATAGAAATTATTTAGATGATTAATGTCTTGATTGTTTAATTTTAGGATTTTGTCTCCTTTTTGAAGATAACCATATGCAGGAGAAGGATAAACTTTTCCACAAAGAGTTAGATTTTCATCTACTGCGAGTATATAAACTCCTAATGAAGATTCATTTTGGACTTGATTAATAGTTGAAGAATAAAAGAAAAGAAAAGTTGAGGAAAGAAGAAGTATAAAAGCAAAAGCTAAAACAGAAAGAAGAAGATTGGAAGAAGGGCCTGCGGAATAAACATAAATGGAGTTTTTGTTTTTTGTAAGAGCTTTTTCATCTGGCTCAACAAAAGCACCAATAGGAAGGAAACCTAAAAGAAGAACACCGGCTGATTTCAAAGGAATCTTGAAAATACGAGCTACAAAACCATGGAAAGATTCATGAACTACTAAAATGATTAAAAGAGAAAGCCAAGCATGAAGAGGAGGTGTGAAATTTACTTTTGGAATTTCTACTCCTGGGATGACTGGGGCTATTCCTGGACAAGCAGTTGTGTTTGTAAAAAAAGAAAGAATTATGTCTGTTGCATTTGAAATTAAAGCTGAAAGAGTGAAGCCTGCAAAACCAAAAGAAATGAGGAAAAATGAAATCATAAAAGATTGTTCTTTGTAAAGAGTAAGATAAGGCTGAATAAGTGGGGAAAGGAAATAAGCAAATAAAAGAGAGAAAAAGAAAAAAGAGAAAACACGGAGTTTGCGAGGATATTTTTGGAGAAAAAGATAATCAATTGCTAGAAATCCAAAACCAAAGATTAATCCTATTTTGGAGAGAAGAAGTTGGAGGGGATGTTTGTAGTTGTTAAAGAAATTATTGAATTTTTGTGTGTGCCAAAGAGAGATAAAGAAATATGTTTCTGCTTTGAATTTTTTCTGGAAAAATAAAGTTAAGAAAAAAGAAAAGACTAGGAAAACTATTAAAGCAAATGTAAAATCCATAGATTAAGAAGATGGGAAGTATTTTTAAGGTTAAAGATTAATTATAAATATGAAAAAAATAAAAGTTTATGGGAATTCTTTTTGCAGTGTTTGTAGAACAGTTAAAGAATATTTAAAAAGTAAGGGAATTGAGTTTGAGGATATTGATATTTTGAAAAATGAGGAAGGCAAAAAAGAATTTCAGGAATTTGGGTTTAAAGAAATGCCTGTTTTGGTAAAAGGAGAAAAGATTGTTGTTGGATTTAAGAAAAAAGAGATTGATGCTCTTTTAAGTGATTGATTTTTTTGAAATGTATATTTGAAGATTTTTTTTACTAAATAGATATTGAGAAACTAAAAAAGAGACTTCTTTTTGTTCTTGCGGAGAATTTGGTTTTTAGTTTCTGTTAAAATAAAGGCTCGGATTTTTTCTACTGCATCTATGTTTGCTGAGACTGAATCTATTCCATAATCAATAAGATTCTTAACCATTTCTGGATTTGAACCTGCTTGTCCACAAATACTTGTAACTACTTTGTTTTTCTTGCATTCTTCAATTACTGTTTTGAGCATACGAAGAATTGCAGGATGAAGTTCTGAGAATTGCCCTTGAATTTTCTCGTTGTTTCTGTCTATACCTAAAGTTAATTGAGTTAAATCATTTGTTCCAAAAGAAACAAAGTCTATCCCTTCTTCTATGAATTTGTCTATTGCTAAAGCTGAGGCAGGAGTTTCAATCATAATTCCAAACTTTATTTGAGTATGGGGTTGAATTCCAACTTCTTTTGCTATTTGTTTTGCTTCTCTTAATTCAGAAGGATGAATGATAAAAGGGAGCATTACTCCTATGTTTTTGTAACCTTCTTGGTAAAGTTGTTTGATTGCCCTTAATTGAGCTTTAAGTATGCGAGGTTCAGATAAATCACGACGGATTCCGTGCCATCCAAGCATTGGGTTATCTTCTTTTGGTTCATCTTCTCCGCCTTTAAGTTCTCGGAATTCATCTGTTCGGGCATCAAAGGTTCTAAAATAAATTGGTTTATCCTTAAAGAATTTTGCAACCTGTTCTATTCCTTCTTTAACTACTTTTGTTAATTCTTCATCTTGATTATTTTTTATGAAATAAGCTGGATGTTTTCCGCTTGCAGTAATCATATGTTCTGCACGTAGAAGTCCTACTCCTTCTGCTTTTGTTTCAGCTGCTTTCTCGGCTGCCTCTGGGAGAGCAACATTAACTTTTACTTTTGTTGAAATTCTTTTCAAAAAATCTTCTAAAAGAGATTTTTCTTTTTGGATTTCTTCTTCAGACATATGAATTGCTTGTTTTTGTAGATAAGGTTGAAGTTCTTGTTGTGTTTTTGGGCAAGAAATTGATTCCTCTAGATTGTCTATTTCTTCTGTTTGAATTATTTCATAACTGTCTTGTTCATGATTTATTTTTATCAAACCATCGTAAATAACTCCATTATAACCATCAACTGTTACTTCTCTTCCTGTGCGAAGTTCAATTGTTGCTGTGGAAGTTCCGACAACTGCTGGAATTCCTAATTCTCTTGAAACAATTGCTGCATGACAAGTTGAACCTCCTTCATCAGTTACTATTGCTGAGGATTTTTTCATTGCTGGAACCCAATCTGGGGAAGTCATCTTTGAAACTAAAATTTCTCCTTCTTTGATTGTATGAAGTTCAGATAAATCCTTGATAACTCGGATTTTTCCTGAGACTATTCCAGGAGAGGCTGAAAGTCCTTTTAGAATTATTTTTGATTGAAGTGATTTTAGATATTCTTTTTCTTGCTGAGTTTCTTTTTTATCTGTTAAACCTAAAGTTGTTATTGCACGAGTCTGAACTATATAAAGCTCGTTTGCCTCCAAAGCCCATTCTATATCTTGAGGAGCTTGGTATCCTGTTTCTATTTGTTTACCTAATTTTGCTAAATCTATTATGTGTTTGTCTGGTAGTTTTTGTTTATCGGCTTGGATTTTTGTAAGTTTTACTTTGATATTATCTCTTCCTTGTCTTATTAATTTGAAGCTCTGCCTATTGATTTTCTTTTCTATTACTTTTTGGGTTCTTTTATCAATAGTATAAATATCAGGTGTTATACTTCCTGAGACAACTGCTTCGCCCAAACCAAAACCAGCTTCAATTATTATTTTTGATGTATCTCCTGTTGGAGTTGAAGTAAACATTATTCCACTTGCTTCACTTTGCACCATTTTCTGGACAACAACTGCTATTCCAACTTTGTTTGTTGGGAAACCTTGTTTCTTTCTATAATAAGTTGCACGGGCTGTGAAAAGAGATGCCCAACAAGATTTAACTGCTTTTAAAAGAGAGTCATTTCCTCTGATATTTAGAAATGTGTCTTGTTGCCCAGCAAAAGAAGCTGTTGGTAAATCTTCGGCTGTGGCTGAAGAACGAACTGCGACATATACTTCTTCTTGAGAAGTTATTCTCATTAGTTTTCTTTCCCCTAATTTTCTATAAGAAGAAAGAATTTCATATTTTATTTCTTTTGGCATTTCTGCTGTTAATATAATCTCTCTTATCTGCTTTGTTTTTTTTGCTAATTCTTTTGAATTCTCAACATCAATTGAATCAGCTATATCTATTATTTGATTTGATATTTTGTTGTGTTTTAGAAAACGATAATAAGCTTGAGCTGTAACTATAAAACCTGGTGGAACTGGAAAACCTTTATGAGTCATTTCTCCTAAATTGAGTCCTTTTCCACCTACTGCTTCTATGGAATTCTTGGATATCTCTCTAAACCAGAAAATATTTGGATCAAATTCTCTTAAATTCATAATATATACAATATGTTTTGGGTTAAAAAAGATTATGTAATCGGAAAATTAAGTGTTTTTGGGAATTTTCTTATAAAAATTAAGTTTAGAAAATAATTAAAGTCCAAAAAAAACAATTTAAAATAACCGCTATCCAAATGATTGCAACTATTTGATATTCTTTTAATGGACCAAAAAACTTGATTATTATTTTTGCAAAATCATATTTTGGTTTTCCTTTGTATTCAGGAATATGAAGGTTTCCATCTAAATATAAATAAGGACGCATTTTCTTTTGAGACATGTCTTTTGTATTTGTTAGAAGTTTTAATATAAAAAAATCAATAAGGTGAGGTAGGAAAAAAAGGAAAGTTAGGAATATTATTTTAATTTCAAAAGTGGAGAGAGCCAAAGCTGCTATTGAAGAACCCATAAAAAGAGTTCCACTATCTCCGGGAAAGATTTTTGCAGGATATTTATTAAACAAAAGAAGAGCAAAGATTGACATTGAAAGAATTAAAGCATATGGATAAATTGAATAAGAAGCAAGAATGTAAAGAAGAAAAAGAGAAATAATAAATGAAGAACCTACTTCCCAACCATTTAATCCTGCAAAGGTATTTGCAAGTGAGGCTAAACCTGCAATATAAAGAGAAAAAACAAGTGTGAGAAAGATATCTTGAGTTAAAAGATAAGCATAAGAAAGTGAGATAATTGCTATTATTATGGCTCTTATGCGCCAAGAAAACGGCTTTGTTTTGAATTTATTTTTTGTATCGTCCAATAAACCCAATAAACCAAAAAACAAAGGAGTTGAAAAAAGAGAAAGAAAAAAAGGATTAAAGATTGTGTAAATTAACATTGTGAAAATGATTGCTATGCCTCCTGATTCAGATATTTCAGGTTCTCCTTTTTTGTTTATGTCTTTTCCTCTCATCCCTAATGAGAAATTTAGGCACTTGAAAAAAATAACAAATAATATGGCTAATAAGAAAAAAAGAATTTGTTCTAAAGGTAAAAGCATAAATAAAATAGATATATTGTTTTTTAAAACTGTTTGGTATGTTCGTTTTTTAGATTTTAGTTTAAATTTCAGTTTTTGTTATTTCTCTAAGATAGGTTGTTGCATAGGTTCCTTTTTCTAAATTGAAATCCAAAGAAAGAATTTTTTCTTCTTTATTTTCCTGAATTTGAAGATTTTTGACTTTTTCTAAGATTGTTCTATGTGAGCCACGAGAAGAAAGTTCTGGATAAGATTTTACATGAAAATTTTCTAAAGATATTTCTTCTTTTTCTAAGATTTCTTTTTCTAACTCTCCTGCTTCTGAATCTGAGATTTTGGATTCATAACCAAAAAGAGGAATTGCTGGTTTTTCATTGATAAAAGTGTCTCCGTCTATTGGTTCTAAATTTTTATATTTTTGAAGACGGAGAGAAAGAATTTCATTGAAAAGATGAGATTGATAAGCATGAGTAAAGAGATAACAAAGAGCTTTTGGGAGAGAACGAAATGCGCCAATGTAATCATTTGGATGATTGGAGAGATGGCTGATAATTGCTCTTTCAAACCTGTGTTTTTTTGGCATTTCTTTCAATGCTTTTTTATAATCTAAAGTTTCTTTTAAATTATTGCGAGCATCTTGCATTTCTTGTTCTTCCTTTGGATTAGTTTGAGTTAGATAAAGAAAAACTGCATCTTTGTAATTTCCTTTCAAGAACTCTTTCCCGATGATATGAGTTATTTGTCTTGTTCCTCCAAACCTTTGTGAACCAAAATAGTTTGGAAATTCTTCAGGATATTTTTCTGGGAAGAGAGATATATCTCTGATTACTACTTTAAAATGATTTCCTATATGGGAACCTAAATCTATTTGAATGTTGCTCCAATAAGGTTTTTTCAAACAAAGAGTTTTTGAGCGAAAGTTTTGGATTTTTTCAGATGGTTTGTAAAAAGAAACTAATTGGCAAGTTATTCCTCTTTTGTCTTTCAAACCTGCATAATGAATTCTTTTCTTAGAGGTATTGCAAAAAGTAGTTATTTTTTTAATTGCAAAATTTAATTCTGTGTTATATTTTTCCAATTGGAAATGAAGATATTCTAGATTTTCTGGATTAGGTGGGAGAACTAAAGAAGGAGTATCTGTTGGAGAATCAAGAAGATACTCTAATGAACATATTTCTCCTGAGGGGAGAATTTCTTCCACTTGAAAATCTTTGTAGTATGTTTTTACTGAACCTTGGGTTCCTTTTTCTTGAGATAAAAAAGAGAGCATTTAAATCACTTGTAACGAAGGACTGCTCCTATTCCACCAAAACCATCAAAAAACTGCTTGCCTTCAGGAGTTGTTGTGCTTATTACTTTTACTTCTGTACTCATGTTTTTTGCTATGTCTGTTAGATAATCCAAATAATCTGCTTCTTCTAATAATTCTACTTGGGAAGATGAACAGGAAGAACATTTGTAAGAAGCTAGACTAAATTCTTCATCTATTGGTTTGGAAAGAATTTCTTCTTTCTCACATTGTGTGCATTTTAGTTTATAAATTTTAAATTCCAAATCTTCGCTTATTAGAAGAGTTTTTACTTTTCCTATGTTTAGAGCATCTTCAACTTCTTTTCTCCCATATATTCCTAAACCTGTTTTTACTATTTCTCTAAAAAAATCATCTATTGTTTTTTGTTCTTTGATTAAATCATGGTCTTTTAAGATAGTGTCTGATTTCTGCAAAACTTCTCTTATTCCTGATTCATCAGTATAACTTGTGTCCAAGATTCCAATTATCTTTTGTCTTATTCTATGATCTAGATATTCATGATTTAAAAAATAATTTTTTGTCATACCGGGCCCAGCAATTATTATTCCTTTCAGTTTTTCTATGTGGGGAACAAGAGTATTATTGACTTTTTCAGAAGAGCGCTTGAAAAATTGCTGAACTGCTTCCTCTCTTAGATGTTCAAATCTTTTTGCGGATTGTCCTCCTGCTCTTATTTTTCCTGAGAAACCTGATGTAAAATGTCCAACAATTTCATAACTCTTTCCCAAAATAGTTGCCAAAGTTGCCTCATTCTTATCTATTGTTAGAACTGCATAGATATCTGAAGGTTCAATCATTTCTTCTAATGGAGCCAAATGAAAATCTGAATCACACCAATAGAGTTTTGTTTTAAGTGGTTTTATTGGATGAATTGTAAATAATTGGATGTCTTGTCTTCCGTCTTGTTCTGAAATATTTCCTGAAAAAACAACTAAACCACGAGAAGGAATTTTAAACTCAATATGTTTTAGGAATGTAGTTATTCGCCTTAAAGCACCTTGGACATTCTTTCTTGTTTGTGGACTTTTTATATTGCTTGATTGGGAAATTTCTTCTGTTAATTGAGACATTACTATACTTCTGTCTGTTCCAAATGGGACATACAGAGAGATAAGTTGAGTGCCTTTTCCTTTGTATTTCTTTAATTGTTTTATTTTCTTTTTGAAAAGAGTTTTTTCTGTCTCATCAACTTCTTCTGTATAATGAATCATAATAGTTCCCCTATATTATCTATGAATTTAAGCTCTGAATAATTTATAATTGGTATGTTATAATGAAGGAAATCATCTATTGCTATTCTGGGACAAGCTGTATTTACTAGACAATCTATTTTCAAAGAAAGTAAATCTTGTGTGTTTATTTTATCTGCGATTAAAAGATATGTTTTCTTTCCTTTCTTTTTCAGGAATTTTTCTGCTTGTTCTGCTTGTTTTGGTTTTGATTGTCCGGGTTTTGTTGTTAGAAGAATTCCGAAAACATCTGCTTCTTTTGCTTTTGAAACAGCGATTATTCTTTGTCTTAGAAATTTTTCTTTTTCTTTTTGAATATCTATTATTCTTTCTTCAACTATATCTAAAAGATAAGTTGGTTTCTTTGAATAAAAAAATGCTCCTTGTGCATGGAAAAGAGAATCTGAAAGAAGAATATTTATTTGAGCTTTGGGTGAAAGGACTGTGAAATCACAACCTAAAACTTGATTGGGTTTTGTTATTTTTGGTTTTGAATTAATTACTTTTGTTTTGAGTTTTTCTTTTATTTTTGGAATTAAATGAAGATATTGGGCTGAGGCTGCTAATGAAATTTTCTTTATTTTTTTTTCAGATAGAAAAGTGTTTATTAAATCTGCAAGTTTTTGTGGTTCAGAAGAAACTTGAACTGGAACATAGATAATAGGGATTTGAGATTTTACCATTTGGGTATGTCCAAAATGAAGAATACAATCAAAGTTTAGATTTTTAATTTTATAATCAATTAAATCACAAGCTCCGAAAGAAGGCTCTAGATAATAGGCAGGAGTTAAATTTTTTGAAGAAAAAAAATCTAGAATTTGTAAGGCATGTAATCTCATCCCTTCTGGAAGTTGAACAAGAATTTTTTTGTATTTCTTTTTTCTTAATTGTTTAACTATTTCTTCTAAATCATAAGTATACATGCAATCACTTTAATATAAAAGGAACAAAAAGGTTTATAAGTTAAATATTGTTAATAATATAGATGGAAAAAAAGCTTAGTATAATTATTCCGGCATTAAATGAAGAAAAATTTATTGAAAAGACATTGAAAGCAATGTGTGATCAGACTGTTAAAAGAAGAAATTATGAAATAATTGTTGTTGATTCTATGAGTAGTGATAATACTAATAAAATTGCTAAGAGATATGCGGATAAAGTTATTAAATGTAAAAGAGTTGGAGCAGGATATGCGAGAAATAAAGGGGCTGAAGTTGCAGAAACAGACAAATTTTGTTTTGTAGATGCAGATACACTTGTTGCTTCTACTTATGTTGAGGGGGCTATTGAGGCTCTTGATAAATGTGTTGGGGCTACTGGGCCAATGGAACCTTTGGAAAAATGTTCTCTTTGGGATAAGTTTTGGCATGGAACATGGAGTTTAAGCCAAAGATTGAGTGTTTTAGTAAACCACCCATATATGCCTGGATTTAATATTGGTATTAGAGCGGATGTTTTTAGAAAAATTGGGGGCTTCTTGCCTGATGTTATTTGTGAAGATATTGCTTTATCTGTTCAGATGAAAAAATATGGGAAGGCTTGTTTTACAAATAAGATGGCTGTAAAAAGTTCTATAAGAAGGGCTCAGAAAATTGGATGGATAAAATATTATTGGGGAAGTTACAAAGCTCTTCTTTTTGGAAATCATATGACTTGGGAAGAGTATATGATGGATTGGCAAAAAAAATAATCTTCTTGATAAATTAATTTTCCAAATAAAGAGAATATTCTTTTTTTTCTAAGTAAGCTTTGAAGACTAATGGGTTTTTTGGTAAGGTTTGAGAGGAACAGAGGAATGTGTTTTCTTTTTTTAAGATATAGGGGGTGTTTGGGAAAAATTGAGAAAGTAGAGAACAAGAAAAAGATTTTGAATAGAAAGAAATTCGAAAATAATCATTTGTTTTTTTTGAAAGAAGAAGATGAGAAGAAGTAGAAAAAGAAAAATCAAATGAAAAAAACAAGAGTATAAAAAGAAGGAGACAGATACAAGCATCTATTGAAAAATAAAAAGCTTTATTGTTTATAGCATACACCTATTGTGAGTTTCTTTGGTTGAGAATCATATACTAATCTTTCTAGATAAAGACAATCTTTTGCTTGAATTTGAGAATAGAAAAGAATTTGGTTATTTAATTTGATTTCTTTTATTAGAAAAGGAGAAAAATCTTTTTCTGTTAGTAATTGTTGAGAGAAATAATTTTCTAAAATTCTTTTCTTTTCATTGTCTTTTTTTGCTAGCAAATTTGAAACCAGATATTCTGAGTAATCTAATGCGAAAAATTGAAGTTCTTGGGTTTGCCTGTAATTGGTTATTTTTTCTGACTGATTTTGCAGGAAAAAAAGTAAGAGAGAAAGAAGTATGCAAAGGATTAGAAAATATGATAAAGAATCAAAAACAAATAATTGGGCTTTTTTGTTCAATTTGTTTTTTAATTTAGATTCTCTGTTCATGTTAATCAAGATAGTGGTTGCTGTATGGGATAATTATTTTTTCAGGAGTTATTTCAAAATTGACTAATGTTGGAAGACAATAATTATTTGAGCAGACTAGGTTGTTGTCTTGTTTGCAGGAAGTAATTGTCCCAAAAAAAGAGAGAGATAAAGAATAGAGTGTGTTTATTCTTGTTGAACATTCTAAGACTTCAGTTCTGTCTTTTATGTGTGGGAAAGAAAGAAGAGGGTTGAGAAAAAGATAGGTTGAAAGGAGAACTGCAAAAAGGAGGAAAATGAACTCAAAACTTGCTTGTGCTCTTTTCTTTGTTAATTTTTTTTGTTGTTGATTTTTTTTATGTTTAATTATGAAATCACCTCTTTTTTATAATCGGCTGGAAGAAGAAAGATAATTTCTGTGTTGCTGTTTTGTATTGTAACTATAAAATCTTCTGTATTTGTAAAAACTAAAAATGATTTTTCTTTTGTATTTAGGATATAGACTCTTGAGGTTTGAAGAGGAAGAAGAGAATATGAGAAAGACAGAGAAGGGTATTTTGATTGAAAAAAAGTAAGTTCGGAGAAAATTTCTGCAAGAATTTGATTTTTGGTTTCTTGGGGAGATTTTTTTTGGGAAAGGGAATTTTCAATTATAAAATCTATGTTTTGCTCTAATTGAAATCTTATGAAAGAAAGATTATCTGCGGTTAATTTTTCTGCTGTTAGTTTTTCCAATGTGTTTTTGTAAGAAAGAGTTTCTTGTTTAAATTGGAAAAGAGAAGAAATTAAGAAAAGTAAAAGAAGAGAAGCAAAAAACGATTTTCTGTTCATAAAAGAATATGCAGTAGGCTGTTTAAAAACTCTGGAAATTATTAGTTAATTGTCTATGCTGTTAAAGGTTCTTTTATTTGCACTGGCAGAATTATTCTTTCAGACAAGTATATGAGAAATGCTGAGACAAACAAGGAAAAAACAAACAATTCATCGTTGAAATGATTTGTGAGATAGTTGTAAACTGCTATTCCAGCAATAAACAAACCCAATGTTTTCAATATCCTCTTTGTCATATTACCCCCTGACAATATTGGGGAAAGGGAAAATAAAAAGATTATTTTGAAAAAGAACAAGAAAGGCTTTGGAAAAGAGGCATTTTTACATTTTTAAGTTTTTATAGGTTTGTAGGAAATCTTCTATTTCTTTTGTTGCTACTGCACATCCTGAGTATTTAACTCCATAAAGAGATGCTTCAAGAGTCTTTTCTTCCTTGTCTGTTAAAAGTCCTTTAAGAAAAGCAAATGCAATTAAATCAGAACTTCTGATTATTGGAATATGATAAGTATCTCTTAGGAAATTCAGATTGCTGTTGTGTGTTAGATTGGCTCCTCTTCTTCTAGAAATTACTTGAAGTAGTTTTTTCGGGTTTTCAACCATTGCTCTTGTTGTAAATTCATCAATTGCTGTAAAATCTGAGCCAAGTTTTTCAGAGAGAGCTAAGGCTTCTAATTCTGGATTTTGAATTATAGATATGTTTCTTTTCTTTTCTTGGATTGCTGAATTCACTGTGTTGTAATATTTTTCAGTTAGTTCTTGCATTCCTTCTAAATCTTCTTTTTCCTCTAAATATTGTTTTTGAATTGCATATTTTATTCTTAAAGAACTTAATTCAAATCTTTTTATGGTATAAGGAGTATGAACTATTTCATCAACAACTTTTTTTGATGTTAGGAAAACAAAACCTATTTTTGAAAGTTTTCTAAGAACAAAAATTTGGCAGGATTGGGAGAGAGAAATTATTGTTGAACTATCACATACCACTCTTATTGGACTATCTCCTCTTTCTCTTTTTAATTCTAAGATTTCTTCTACTTTTTCATATATCCCTGGTTTTAAATATTCTTCATGTGCTTTGGTTGCACCTATGTAATCTAAAACATGAGATTTTTCTGCTTTTGTTAATTCACATGCTTGTGAAAGACTCATTCCTTGTGAATAAGCTATACTTGCAAATCGTATTCTGGCTTTTTCAATTACATTTCTTATGTAATAACTTAATTTTGTGTCTGCTTTTTCCACTTTTGTTAGAGTGTGCATTAAGGATTTTTCAATCATGTTTCTATTTCTTTCTTCAGTTGCTTGTTTAGCTGCTTGTAAATCTGAAACTACTGAAGAAAAGAAATGTTTTGTTGAAGAATTTTTTTCAAACTCTGGCTTTGAACACATTTTATGTAAGGAATAAAGTATAACTGCTAATTCTGCAAGAAGTGGCTCATTTTGGTTGATTGCAAGATTGATTGATAAATCTCCTAATTTTCTCATTTCAATGAACTTTCTTTCTTCTAAATAAGATATTGCTGTTGTTAGATTCTTCTGAAGATAGTTATAAGCCATAAAAAATAAAAGCAAAAGAGATATATAATAGTTTTGAGATAAAAGGACAAGTATAAAAACAAGTAAAAACAAAAATAATTAGTAACTTGGTGTTTAAATGTCGATTATAAAAAAATTAAAAAAATCACTTGACAATATAAAAGGAAAGGAAAAAGTTAGCATTATATATCATTCAGATGCGGATGGAATATCTGGTGCAAGTATTGTTAATTATGCACTTAGAAAAATGGGAAAAAATATTGTTGCAAATGAATATTTTAGTTATGGGGCTTTGGATAGAGGAGAGGCACTTATTAAGAGAGGGAAAAAAAAGAAAATACAACATGTTATTTTTGTTGATTTGAATATGGATTCCGAACCATCTGATTTTGAGAAATTGAAATTTCTTAAAAGCATCCTTCTGATTGATCATCATAAAAATTCACATATGAAAAAAAGAAATGTGATAATAATAAAGGCAGATGAATTTTCCAAGATTCCTCCAAATGAATATCCTGCTTCTAAATTATCATATGATTTATTTTCAAAAATAATTGATATAAAAGAAATAGGATGGAAGGTTATAATAGGAATTTACGGAGATTGTGCAGACAAAAGATGGAAGAAATTTACAAATGAAGAAATAAAAAGAGGAAGATATTCACTAAAAGATGTTTTGGAGATTAAGAAAGTTGTGGATAGTGTTGAGGCTATTGCTCCAAGGAAAGTTAATGTTGTTCTTAAGGATTTAATAAGAATTTCCAGACCCGAAGATTTTGATTTTAAAAAATATTTATTGATAAAAAATAAATTTGAGAAAGAAATAAAGAAAGTTGAGAAAGACACAATAAAAAATATTGAAAAACATGGAGATTTGTGGATAATGGAAATGAAAACAAAATATTCTGGATTGAAATCTCATGTTATTAATAGATTAGTAAGAAAATACCCTAAAAAAGTTTTGATAATTGTTGCTAAAAACAATGGCGAAGTAAAGATAAGTGCAAGATGTAGAGAAGGATATAATGTCAGAGATTTGCTTAAAGAAGCTGTTGAAGGACTGAATGTTAGAACAGGCGGACATATTCCTGCGGCTGGGGCAAATATGGCAAGAAGAAATTATAGGAAATATAAAAGAAATCTTGTTAGATTGTTTGAGGGTTAGTATGAAAGAATTTGATTGTGTAATTGTTGGAGGAGGAATAGGAGGTTGTGCTTGTGCTATCTATTTGCAAAGAGGTGGATACAAATGTGCTGTTTTTGATGAAAATCCTGGGGGACAAACTGCTAAAGCTGTGCATATTGAAAATTACCCTGGTTTTGAAAAAATTAGAGGAATTGAATTAATGGAAAAAGTTATTGAACAAACAAAAAAAAATAAAGCAGAATTTATTGATGAAAGAGTAGAAAAGATTGAAAAGAAAAATGGATTTTTGATAAATGGAAAATGGAAAGCTAAAACTGTTGTGATTGCAAGTGGGGCTAAGCATAGAGAATTGGAGATAAAAGGAGAAAAAGAATTATATGGAAAAGGAGTTAGTTATTGTGCTGTTTGTGATGGACCTGTGTTTAGTGATGAAGATGTTGTAGTAATTGGAGGAGGGAATTCTGGAGCTACAAATGCAATTTTTCTTTCTGAGTTTTGTAGGAAAGTTTATCTAATTGAATTTTTAACTGAATTGAATTGTTCTGAGATATATAAAAAAGAATTGGCTAGAAACAAAAAAATTGAAGTTTTGAAGGGATGGAAAGTTTTGGAATTTAAAGGAAAAGAAGAATTGGAAGAAATTGTTATTGAAAAACAAGGAAAGAAAAAAGAAATTAAAGCAAAAGGAGTTTTTATTTATGCTGGCTTTCTTCCTGATAAGAAATTTTCCAAAGAATTGGGATTAAAGACAGATAAAAAAGGGTTTATTGTTTGTGATGAAAAACAAAAAACCTCTGTTAATGGGATATTTGCTGCTGGAGATGTGACAGGAAAATTAATGCAAGCAGTATGGGCTGCTGCTGAAGGTGCTCAAGCAGGGCTTTCTGTTATTGAATATTTAAGAGGTGTTAAAAAATGAAGATAACTGAAATAAAAGCAAGGCAAATTTTTGATAGTCGTGGAAATCCCACATTGAGAGTTTATGTTTATTGTGGACGGGAGAAATTTAGTGCAGATGTTCCCTCTGGGGCAAGCACTGGAAGTCATGAAGCTTTGGAATTGAGAGATGGTGGAAAAAAATATAATGGAAAAGGAGTAATAAATGCAATTAGAAATATTGAGAAAAAGATTGCTCCTAAATTGAAAGGAATGGAATTAGGGGAACAAAGAGAAATAGACAAGAAAATGTGTGAAATGGATGGAACTTCTAATAAATCTAAATTAGGAGGAAATGCAATTGTTGGAGTTAGTATGGCTATTGCAAGAGCTGGGAGTAATGGCTGTTTGTATGATTATGTTTCTCGTTTATCTGGTGAGAAATGTAAAATGCCTATTCCATTTAGTAATGTTTTGAATGGAGGAAAACATGCTGGTTCTGGATTAGCCATACAAGAGTTTATGGTTGTTCCTTCTGGAAAAAAGTTTTCCGAGAATATGCAGATTGTTAGTGAAACATATCAAAATTTAAAAGAAAAAATAAAAAAGAAATATGGAAAGTCAGGAACAAATGTTGGAGATGAAGGTGGATTTGCTCCTTCAATTAAAAAGACTTCTGAAGCTTTAGATTTGCTTGTTTCAGCTGGTTCAAAATATAAGATTGCTTTGGATTGTGCAGGCTCTGAATTCTTTTCTTCTGGCAGATATTTGATTGATGGGAAAAAAATGGATAGTGGACAAATGGTTGATTATTATGTTGATTTGATTAAAAAATATCCTATTATTAGTATTGAAGATCCATTTAATGAAGAAGAGTTTGAGGCATTTGCAGAACTTAAAAGAAAAGCAAAAAATGTTTTGATTGTTGGAGATGATTTGCTTACAACTAATTTAACTAGGATGCATCAAGCCATAGTTAAAAATTCAGTTAATGGACTTTTGCTGAAAGTTAATCAAATTGGAACATTAACTGAAGCAATTGAAGCACATAAATTAGCTAGAAGCAGAGGATGGAAAACAATTGTTTCTCATAGAAGTGGAGATACTGAGGATTCATTTATTGCTGATTTAAGTGTTGGTTTAGGAGCATATGGAATAAAAACTGGAGCTCCTGCAAGAAGTGAAAGATTAGTTAAATACAATAGATTGCTTGAGATTGAAGATGAAGTAGATAAAGGAAAATTCTTTTCTCAGGTATGGGCTTCTTTCAAAGAATCTCCAAAATAGTCATAGAATTTTTTTGTTGTTCTTAGAAGATATGAACTTCCTCTTTTTTCCCTATAGATAAAACCATGTTCTAAAAGTTTTTGAATGTGGTCATAGGCTTTTGTGTTTCTGTATTTGATTAAGAGAGATTGAAGAATTGGTTGTTTAAAAGCAATTATTGCTAGAGTTTTCATTGTGCCTTTATCAAAAAGTGACTGAGAGGAAAATTTTGCTACTTTAGGCATTAAGTCTGGTTTTATTCTCATCATTGCTTTTTGTTCATCCAAGATTATTTCAATTGCTGAATTATCTGAATTATATCTTTCTTGGAGTTCTTCTAAGATTTTCATTAATTTTGGTTTTTCTATATTTAGTTCTTGGGCTAAAGTTTTAATATCTAAATCATTTGCATTTATGAAAAGTGCGGCTTCCACTAATTTTTTTAATTCCATAGTTTTAGTAGGGAAAAAGAGTTTTTAATCCTTTTCTGTATTCCAATCCTTTTTATAGAAGATATTAAAAAGATTTTGGTATTACAATGTAATATGGAAGTAATTAGTTTAAGATTGGATGAAAAAACAAATAAAAGAATAGAAAAAGACATAACTGATTTTAATTATGGGACAAAAACCGAATTTATTAGAGAAGCAATAAGAAATAGTTTAAGAGAAAATGAAAAAGAAAGAGCAATAAGAATACTTTTAGAAAATAAAGGAACAATGAAAGGTAAAAATAAATTTAGTGATAAAGAATTTCAAGAATGGCGCAATAAAACAGGTTCTAAAGAATTAGATAAATTTCTAAAAACTACTCAAAAATAACTTCTTCAGGTTTTAATGATTCTACAATATCTAAAAGACTATTAAAATGTTTGTCTCTTGTAATTAACATTGCATTTGTATCTCTGGCAATTATTGCATGTAGACAATCATTAAAAGGTATTTTTCTTTCTCTGGAAATTTTTTCGGCTTCTTGAATTTGTTTAGGAGAGATTTTTGAATTACACATTATTTTTTCAAAAGAAGAAAATATTTTATTAGGAAAATAACTGTAAATCGAAGTTAATTCAAAAATTACAAGTTCAGAATAGATTATAATGTTATTTTTAGTTATACAAGTCTTAAGAAAAATATAGGCAAACTCACCTAATGGTTTAAGATTATCTTTTCTGTCTTCAAAATAATCTACCCAAATTGAAGTGTCCAAATAATACTTATTCATAATTAGATTTTGTCTAAGTGTTTAAAAAAAGAACTTGGGTAAAATGCCGTTAGAGAACTTGGAAGTCAATTACTATTTGAATTTTAGAAGGAGAGAAAGAACGGACTTTGGCTTTTCTTAAGACTTTGATTTTCTTGAATTCTTTTTTTATTTCTTTTAATGCTTTTGAATATGAATTTTTTGCTGGGGCAAAAGTATAGTAATGTATTATTGTTCCTTTTTTAGAAGATTGTTTTGCTATGTCTAAAAAAGTATCTGCTGTGTGAGGAGAAGGCATAACTATTCTATTGAATTTCATATTCTTTGCTTTTTCTCTTACATCCCCACAAATAGCCTCTACTTTGTCTTGGACTTTGTTTCTTAGAATATTTTCTTGCATTGCTTTAAATGCTTCTGGGTTTAATTCAATTGCTATTGCTTTTTTCATTTTTGAGTTTTTTGCAAAAACTATTGGGAAGGGACCTACTCCTGCAAAAAAAGCTCCAATCTTTTCTCCTTTCTTTATTAGTTTGGAGATTCTTAATCTTTCTGTTGATAAACGTGGGGAAAAAAATGTTTTGTTTAAGTCAAATACAAATAGTGCTTTTGATTCTTTGTATGTGCAGATTGTTGTTTTCTTTCCTGCAATTGGTTTTATTTCTTGGATTCTGAAAAGTCCTTGGTGGGGAGAAATTACTTTGCAGATTGTTTCTAGATTTTTGTTTGATTTCAAGAGAGTTTCTGCGATTATAGATTCTTTTTTTTCTAGATTATCTGGGATTTGTAAGACAGCAATGTTTCCCACTGTATCGTATGAAGAGATTAAAGACTCCATTTCTTTTTTTGTTAAATGTTTTTTTAGACTTTCTTTTAAATTCAAGGTTTCTTTATAGGATTTGAATTTCTTTTTTGTGAAAGAATGTGGGAAAGAAAAATCTGACTTTTCTTTTATTGGAAAAATGATTGATTTTTTTTCTTTTATTGGCTCATATTTCTCTAAAAGATTTTTCTTTTGAAGTTCGTTTTTTGCTTTTTCAGCATATTTAGGCTCTATTTTTAATCCAAGCATAATTTAATTTAGAAGAGAATTATTTAAAAGAAATTGTTTCTTGTTTTAGTGTGATATATGAATATTTCTGTCGCCCTATTTTGGAAAATAATGGATATAATCCTGTGAATACTTTGGTATATGGATTGATTGCTCTTTTTGTTCTTTGGTTTCTTTATCCTAAATTTAAGAAAGAAAAAAATTTAGTTTTTCTTGTTATTGGGTTTATTCTTCTGGGTAGTGGATTGAGAGTATTTGAAGATTTAGGTTTTTTCCCACGGAGTTGCGATTTTCTTGAATTTGGATTTTATACTATTACTCCTGGAATCTATATTTTGATTGGAGGGTTTTTTGTCTCAAGTTATCTTTTAGCTTCTAGATTTTCTATTGATAAAAAATATGTAGGATATTTTGGATTTCTTCTCGGAGGAATTGTTTCTCTTTTTTGGATTTTAAATGGAAAAGAATTTTTTGGATTTCTTCTTGCTTTAGGTTTGAGTTTATTGATTTATTTTTTTGTTATAAAGATTTTTAAAATTGAGAGAAAGATTGAAAACAAAGCTTTAATTTTTGGACAGATTTTAGATTCCTCCACAACCTCTGTTGCTGTTGGTTTGTTTTCTTGCGGAGAACAACATTTTGTTTCTGCATTTATTCTTGAATTACATCCTGTTCTTTTTATTCTTTTGAAGATTGTTTTGGCTGTTTTAGTGATAAAGATTGTTGATAAAGAAAAAGACAAAGACTTCGGTAGATTTGTGAAAGTTGCTGTTGCTGTCTTAGGTTTAGCAACTGGAACAAGAGATATATTGACTTTGTTGGCTGGAACCTGTAACTGATTTTT
>CAZJHM010000006.1:29112-32116 GCA_964545925.1 uncultured archaeon | reverse complement strand
AAAAGAGAGAAGAGAAAAGCAAAAAATTGTTCTATGATGTTTAGTTGTTTTTCTGGGGGATTGGTTGTTTGTGGAGAGGAGGAATCTTCTGGGGGAGTTTCAATAAAAGGATTGCAGTCAGGTGGGCAGTTTTCTTTGTTTTCTTCCAAGTCATCGCAGATTCCATCTCCGCAATAAGATTCATTGTCTTGGACTTTTTCAGTGCAGTCAGGACAACAATCAGAAGGACAAGTATCTGGGGTTTCTCCTAAATTAGGTTCGCAGATTGAATCTCCGCAATTTCCTGTTCCTGTTTGAGAAGAAGAGGAATTGAGGAATTTTTCAAGTTCTTCTTTTGGATAAGGTTCAATTATTTCTGAACAAGAAACTGGAGAAGAAAGAATGTTTCCTTCTCTTTCATATTCAGATATTCCTGTTCCTGCAACTATATAATTGTCTGAAAAAGCAACTGAATTAATCCAAGTGTTTGAAGTGTATTTCCAAACTGGGGTTGAAGAAGATTTAGAAAAAAGATAAACTTTTTTGTCTGTGCTTCCTACTGCTAGATATTCTCCTGTTGAATTAAAAGCAATATCTCCGATTTGAGAATAAATTCCTGCTGAGAATTTCCAAAGAGGAGAATTGGAAGTTGTGGAAAAGAAATAAAGATTTCCGGCTGAAGTTCCAATTGCAACTGATTTTCCATCAGGTGAGAGGGAGAGGGCGCGAGCAGTATTGTCTGAAGAAGAGGAAAAACTCCAAAGTTTTTTACCAGAAGAATTGAAAACAACTAATAAATCATTGCCTGCTTGGTTGTCTAAAGAATATGCAATCATATCTCCTGAATCTGAGATTGCTGATTTATGGACTGGACTATCTTCTGCTAATTGAGAAGTTTGGAAAAGAATTTCTCCTTCTGTAGAAAAAAGATATCCTTTTCTATCTGGACAACCAGTTGAGATTGCTAGTTTGCTTCCATCTGGGGTAAGAGCAGGAGAATAGAAATTTCCAGTTTGAGTATAATCTGGATGAACTGCTTTATAAGTCCAGAGAGGTTGAGAAGAAGTGCGAGAAAAGAAATAAACTTTGTCTCCTTTTTCTCCTGCATTTGCTACTCCAACTGCTATATATTTTCCATCATCTGAAATATCTACTCCAATTGCACTTGTGTCTAGTTTTGCTGTTAGGATAGGAATATTACTTTCTTTTTCAAAGACATAAAGAGTGTCTTGGACTGTTCCTGCTATATAATCTCCATTTGAAGAAATTGCTATTCCGGAATAATTCTTTAATGGAATTGGAAGTTCATTACAAATATTGCAGTAGCGCCAGAGAGGTTCTTTGGAATCTTTGGAAAAGAGATAAATTGAAGTAAAAGTTGAAACTGCGATGTATTGGGAATCTTTGGAAATTGCAACATTACTTATAATATCATTTTTTGTTTCATAAATCCAGAGAGGAGTTGAAGAAGTGCGAGAAAATAAAAGAACTTGATTGTTATTGAAAGCTTCTGTATAGATTAAAGGAGCATTATTTGGACTATCAATTATTCCTGCTCTTGCTTTTCCTACTCCATTTGAAGCTTCATAATAATAAAAATTTGCTGTGTAATCAGTTGGAATAAAATCATAAGAATAAACATCTCCTGTTGTGTTTCCATTTATTCCTTTTTCTCCTGTTGGTTTCATATCATGCCAAGTTCCATTTAACCAGATTCTTATGTATTCTGGAGAACGGTTTTTGGAATCTGAATAAAGAACTTTGTAAGTGAAAAGAGTGCAAGGAATTCCGAATTCTGGATAGATACTTATTTCTTGTAAGACTGGTGCATCTTTTGTTTCCTCTGCTGTTAATTTAGGAATTATTCCCACTGTTGATTGAAGTTCTGCTTGAAGAGGAAAAAGGAAAAACAAAAGAAAGACTAAAATTATTGAATATTTCATATATTTCTTGCGAATTTGGAATTATTAAGAGTTTGGAATTCTTGGGAAATAAATAAATTTAGGATAAAAAAAGAGTTTTGGAATTCTTGAGAAAAGAGGAAAACAAAGGAATAAAACCTTTATTAAGGAAAAATTAGATGTCCAATGATGAGCTGACGATGACGCTGACTTAATGATGAGCGATGGGCGGGCTGAGGGCAAAAATTATAAATAAAAAAGAGTAAATTATATATGCCACCAAGAAAACCAAGAAGAAATATTGAGAAAAGAAAAACCGATATTAGAAGAAAATCTGATTATTATGTAAAAAGAGTTTTTGAAAAAATAGATGCAAAAAAAGGGCAAATTATCCAAAGAGCAGCTCAAAAATTACCAAAAAAATATAAAGATATAATTCTTCTTTCAATAAATCCAAAATCTCTTTCTAAATTAGAAAAATTTATGGAAGAATGGGATAGAGCAATACAAGACAGATATGATTCTGCAGTTGATGTTATTCTTCCAAAAGGAACAAAAAAAGGACTTCAAAGACTAATAGAAGGAGAATTGGAATTAAGAGAACCAGACAGTAAAATAAATATAGAAGCAAAAATGGGTTTTTCAAGTTTGAGACTAAATAGTTTTCCTGATAAAATTAGTGGTTTTTTAAAGAAGATTGAAGAACAAATAAAAATTTTGGAAGAAGGCAAAGAAAGTATTGAAAATAATACTGATGCAAGTGGAAGATCTAAATATGGATTAAGTGCTGTGGAAAGAGTGGAATTAGAGGGAGCTATTGAAGAAGCAATTGATGTTTTGGCAGAAAAAAGAGAACAAATTGAACAGAGATTAGAAAGAATGAAAGAAATTTTCTATGGAAAGAAATAATCTTATTATATACAACTAAATAATATGAAGGGAATTTAGAGGTTTTTTAGGCAGAAAAAAAGTTTATAAGGCTTTTATATGAGGTAATATATATTGCTTTTATTTGAAAAAGGGCATGTAGCTCAGTCGGTAGAGCAATAGTCTTATACACTATCGGTCGGAGGTTCGAGTCCTCCCATGCCCATGAACTTTTTAAAAAAAAGTTCAATCAAAAA
>CAZJHM010000006.1:10729-29012 GCA_964545925.1 uncultured archaeon | reverse complement strand
ATGTTGGAAGAATATAACAGCAAGGTAGATAAAGAAATCCAAAAGAAATGGAAAGATGGGATAAGCGAGAAGGCAAGAGCAAAAAACAAAGGAAAGAAGCCTTACTTTTTCTGTGATGGCCCACCTTATGCATCTGGAAGTATTCATATGGGAACTGCTTTGAATAAAGTTTTGAAAGATGTTGTATTGAGAAGTAAGAGAATGCAAGGATATGATGTTTTAGATCGTCCAGGTTATGATACTCATGGATTACCAATTGAAAACAAAGTGCAAAAAGAAAAAGGATTAAAAACAAAAGAAGATATTGAAAAATATGGAGTTGGAAAATTTGTAGAAGACTGTAAAGAATATGCAACAAGATATATTGGAGAAATGAATAATGAATTTGAAAAATTAGGAGTTTGGATGGATTGGGGAAATGAATACAAGACTTTAGATAATGATTATATTGATGCTATTTGGTGGGTTTTTAAAAAAGCATTTGACAAGAAACTTTTGTATAAAGGATTGTATCCTGTGCATGCTTGCCCAAGTTGTGAAACAGTTGTTTCATATAATGAAATTGAATATGTAAAGCAAACAGACACTGCTATTTATGTTAAATTCCCTGCAAAAGATGGAAGGTTTTTAGTTATTTGGACAACTACTCCTTGGACATTGCCTGGAAATACAGGAGTAATGGTAAATCCTGAATACGAATATGCGGATATAGAGATGAGTAATGGAGAAATATGGGTTGTGGCAAAAGAAAGAGTGCAAAATTTAATGGAAGCAATTGAAGCTGGATTTAAGATTGCAAAAAATTACAAGGGAAAAGAATTAGAAGGATTGGAATATGAGAATCCATTGGGAAAGCATTTGAGAATAGATGTTAAGAATGGATATAGAGTTATTTTAAATTCAAGATATGTGAATTTAGAGGATGGAACAGGGTTAGTGCATACTGCTCCTGGACATGGAAAAGAAGATTATGATGCTTCCAGAAATGAAAATTTGGATGTTTTAAGCCCAGTAGAAATAAATGGAAAGATGAAGGAAGAGGCAGGAGATTATGCTGGGGGGAAAGCAAGAGAAATAGACAAAAAGATAATTGAAGATTTAGAAAATGAGGGATATTTGATTTACAAACACAAATATACACATGATTATCCTGTTTGTTGGAGATGTAAAAGTCCATTACTAATGTTGAGTACTGAACAATTCTTTTTCAAAGTCTCGGAAATAAGAGAAAAATTATTGAAAGACAATGAAGAAACAAAATGGGTTCCTGAATGGGGAAAAGACAGAATGAAAGATTGGTTGTCTAATTTAAGTGATTGGCCAATATCAAGAGCAAGATATTGGGGAACTCCTTTGCCTATCTGGGAATGTGAGAAATGTAAAGAAATTAAAGTTGTTGAATCTAAAGAAGAATTAGAGAAAGAAGCAGGAAAAGAAATAGAGATGCATAAACCAAAGATTGATGATGTTTATTTGAAATGTAAATGTAAAGGAAAAATGAAAAGAACTCCTGATGTTTTAGATGTTTGGTTTGATTCAGGTGTTGCAAGTTGGGCTAGTTTAGGTTTTCCAAAAGACAAAGAAAAGTTTCAAAGATATTGGCCTGCTGATTTGAATTTAGAAGGAACTGACCAATTTAGAGGTTGGTGGAATTCAGAAATGATATTATCAGAGATTGGCTTTGGAAAAAAACCATTTAAAGCAATTTCTTTGCATGGAATGGTTTTAGATTTAGGGAAAAAGAAGTTATCTAAAAGTGCTGGGAATTTTGTTCCACCTTTGGATATAGCAGAAGAAAAAAGCACTGATTATTTTAGATATTTTTTAGTTAAGAATTCAAGAGGTTTGAATTTTTCCTATGATGAAAAACAGTTTAAAGAGATTCATAGATTTTTCAATGTTTTTTATAATTGTGCAAGCTATCTAGATATGTATCTAAATGTTAAAGAGGATTTTAAGAGTTTGAAAATTGAAAAAGCAGAAGATAAATGGATATTGAGCAGATTGCAAGGATTGATTGAGACTGCTGAGAAAAGTTATAATGAATATGAGGCTTATAAATTCTTGGGAGAATTAGAAAACTTTGTTCTTTTGGATTTAAGCAGGACATATATAAAAATGATTAGAGGAAGAACAAAAGAAGAAAAAGAACATTTGTCTAAGTTATTGTCTTATGTTGTTTTAGATTTATTGAAAATGTTTGCTCCAATAGCTCCTTTTTTCTCTGAACATATGTATAAGCAGATATTCAAAGGAGAATCTATACATTTATTAGAGATGTCTAAAATTAGGGAAGAGTTAAAAGATAGAGAAGGAGAGAAAAAGTTTGATAATGCTCTTTTATTGATTCAAAATGCTCTTGCATTAAGAGATAAAATAAAAATAAGGACAAGATGGGTATTGCCTGTTTTAGAAATAAAAGGAATTGATTTAAGAGGAATGGAAGAAATGCTTAAAGCAATGGTAAATGTAGAGGAAGTTAAATTTGTTGGAGAGATTGGAAAGGGAATGGAAGTGTTTAAGACTGAGGATTATGAAATTGGATTACCTTTAGATGTTAGAGATGAATATTTAGACAAATGGGTTTCAGCAGAAGTAAGAAGAGCAGTGCAAGAAAAAAGAAAAGAGAAAAAGTTGATGCCTGAGGATAAAGTTGAGTTGAAGATTAATTGTAGTGATAAAGAGTTTTTGAAGAAGTTTGGGAAGGATATTGAAGAAGGAACCAATACCAAGCTGAAGATTGTTGAAGAAGAAGAAACTGAAGATATATTGGGAAAATTGTTTTATTTGGAAATCTGATTTTTAGAAAAAAAGATTGTTAAAAGAAAAGAAATAAAAAGAATTTTAATTATTTATTTGTACATGTTTGGTTTGGTACAGTGCCTGTGAGCTTACAATGGGTAGATGGGCAATCTTCTGGATCAAACTCATCACAATTCTTTGACATACAAACTGCTCCATTTATATCCCATGTGCATAAAACAACTGCTGAATTACCATCTGGATCTGCTGTTGAACATGTTTCCTGAGTATAAGGGGCACATAAAGCATTTGCTTGCTGTTTATGAACACCAGAAGCAGATGTTCCTCCAAGAACACTTAAAACAATTGTTGCGACAACAATTGCACCTGCAATTATAAGAAGATATTCTAAAGCTCCTTGTCCTCTCATTTTCATTGTTTCACCTCTTAGCCTATAAAAATAAGTAATAGTATTAGATTTTTGTTCTTTTTAAAGGTTTCTTTCAAATTTTTAGAGAAAAAATAGTTCAGAAATAAAAAAAATCTTTCAAGAAAGCAAATAAAAAAGGAGTAGAAGTGTTTTATCACATATACTCCTATTGAAATTTTATTTACTTAGTTGTACATGCTCCACTTACAACTTTACAGTGGATAGCTGGACACATTGCAGTAGCTTCATTATTGAAATCTCCACAGTTTTTAGATACACAAACTGCGCCTACTGAATCCCAAGTACATAATGCAAAATTACTGTTTCCATCAGGATCAGCTGTTGCACATGTTGTTTGTGTATATGGAGCACATAAAGCATTTGCTTGCTGTTTGCTTACTCCAGAAGCAGATGTTCCTCCAAGTACCATCAAAACAATTGCTGCGACAACAATTGCACCACCGATTATAAGGAGATATTCTAAAGCTCCTTGTCCTCTCATTTTCATTGTTTCACCTCTTAACTGATAAAATCAATTACTAATATAAGATTCTTGTTCTTTTTAAAGGTTTCTTTTGGCTTTTCTTTTAATATTGTTTTAAATAAATTTCTTTTTTTGGGTTTCAATTTCTTTTTTTAGAGGAAAGAGGGAATTTTTCCAAAGAAATTTTTTCTCTAAAGTTGCATTTTTGCTTAATTGAAAAATATTCTTTTCTGCTTCTTTTATCTTATCTGCTAATTGCTCAATATTTCGTTTTTCTACTAAATACCCATTTTTTCCATTTTTTAGGATATCCTCTGCTCCTGTTTCTTTTGAGGCAATGCAAGGTAAAGAATAAACTAAGGCTTCTAAATAAACTATTCCAAAAGATTCGTAAATTGAAGGCATACAAAAAATATCTGCCTTTTCATAAAGTTTGTGTTTTTCTTCAGGAGAAATATTTCCTATAAATTGTGTTTTTAATGGTTTGATTAAAGAAAGGATTTTTTCTTTTTGTGATTTGTTTATTCCTGCTACTAAAAGTTTTTTAGGGGGATTGAGAGAATTATTGGCTTTTATAAGATAGATTAAACCTTTTATCCAATAAGAGTTTCCAAAGAAAAGAATTGTTTCTAATTTTTTTCTCTGACGAGGTTTAGAGGAGAGGAAAAAAGATTCTGGGATTCCATTATATAAGAGAACAGAATCTTTGTTATAATATTTCTTAACTTCCTCTTGAACCAAATGAGAAACCGAGAAAATCTTGTCGGAATATTTGCAGAAATAGGAACGAAAGATTGAGAGTTGAGTATTTAAAAAGAAAGAGAAAGAAAAAGAAACATTTCCTTTTTGAATTTCTTTTTTGTATTCTTTATAGACTCCTTTATTTGTTCCATGAGCAATTGTTAGGATTTTGTAAGTGACTCCAAAAGGTTTGAGAAAAAATCTGGCTATTATTGGGTCAGAGCTGGATTCTAAAGTATGGACTACAACTATTTTTGGTTTAAGCTTGAACATCTGAAAAGCAAACCAAAGAGAAGACAAATTTGTGTAATAAAATAACTTCTTTAAAGAGGTGGGCAAATAAAGGATTTTCCAATCAGCTTTTATCTCATTTATAATATTTTGAGCTGAGTTGCCAACCCCTTCTCTTAGATTTGGAGGATTAAAATGATAAGATATAATCATAAGAAAAATAGGGTTTAGGAATTTAAAAAGAATTTGGTTGTTTTTTAAATAGAGGTTTGTAAATCAAGAGAGAATTCACAAATTAATCTTAGAGACTATTTAAACAACAATATTGTAAATAAAAGATTTAATTAGAATAAGATTATTCAAGTATGTTATTATTTTAGGGAAAAAAGAGGGATAAAATGTGCATTTATAGACAAGGAAGTTAGAAAACCAAAGCAAATAAATTAGGTGATTGACGAAGGGGGGAAAGTTTATAAACAAAGAATTTCTATTATATTTTGGTTATTAAACCAAAAGAGGTGTAAAAAAAATGGAGAAAGGATTACTAGATTTAATTGCCTATATCTTGGTAATAATTGGTGCAATAAACTGGGGACTATTCGGATTAATGAATATGGACTTAGTCGCTATAATAGCAACACCAATAATGCCTGTATTAGGAACACTAATCTATGCCTTAATAGGACTCTCAGGACTTTATGTTCTGTATATCTATTTCATGGCAAAATAAAACAATTTTTCTTTTTTTCTTCTTATTTTTTTCTTTTTAAAATCTGTTTCTTAACTAATATTTAAATAATATTTTTACTAAAAAGTAGTATTGTTTTAATAAAAAAATAAAAAATAAAAAAAATTATGCTGAATCTGCAATTATATCCCACATGATTACCATTATTGGGAAATTTAATAGTCCTAATAGGATTGCTGCCAAAATTGGATTTGTCATTAAAACTGCTAATAATGTTAGTATGTAACCCCAAATAAACTGGATTACAAATGCTAATATCATTGCAATTACAAATGCAATTATGAATTTTCCTGAAAAGGCTATTTTTATTATGTCTCCTATTGCAAATCCTGCTTTTAATGAGTTTTTCTTAACGAAATTTAGGAATCCGGCAAATACAATAAGCACTAGAATTATTCCAACTATTATGAAGATAATTCCTGCTGCTATTATTGTTGCTATACTTCCTGCTATTGAAGTCATTACTGTTGCTGGGTCTGAGAAATCTAATCCTGATAAAACAGAACCTCCAAAAAAGAGAGTTAAGATTGCAAATATTATTGCTATTATAAAAGCCCAGATTATTCCAAAGACTAATGCTTTCAGTGAATCCATTATCAAGTCTGAATTAAAAGTGTATTCTGGGAGTTTCTTTCTCTCTCTTATGACTTTCATTATATAACCCATGTTTAAAATACTGACTATAGGTATTAGTGAGATAACTATTCCTATAATTAAAGTCTTGTAATCTGCAAAAGGTTTTTTAATTGTGTTTATTAAGTCCATTCTTTTTCACCTCCTTTTGAGTAAAACTGTTAAGTATAGAAGGAGTTCTTTATTTATAAATCTTTTTTTATTTAAATTTTTCTAGAAAAAAGAGTTTTTTAATGAAATTGTTTTATATTTGGAGAGAAAAAACAACCAAAAGAGTTTTTAAGTTGTCTGACTGAGAGTTTATTATGCTGTATTTAATTGGAATTGGGCTGAATAAAAAACAAATGACTTTAGAAGCCCGCAAGAAAATAAAAGACTGTGATGAATTGTATTGTGAAGACTATACTTCTTTTTATTCTGGAGATTCTTTGGCTGGAAAAAAAATAAGAGGTGTAAAATTATTGAAAAGAGAAGAAGTTGAAGGTGATTTTTTAGTTGAAAAAGCTCGCGATAGGAAGATTGGACTTTTAGTTTTTGGGAATCCTTTGAATGCTACTACTCATATGCAATTGGTTAGTGATTGTGTTTCTTCAGGTGTAGAAATTGAGATTGTAATGGGAATTGGAGTCTTTGATATTTTAGGTTTAAGTGGTTTGGATCCTTATAAATTTGGGAGGACTGTTACTCTGGTTTTTCAGGAGGAAAATTATTTTCCAAAGTCTTTTTATGAGCAGATTCTTGGGAATTTGAGAGAAGGATTGCATACTCTTTGCTTGTTGGATATAAAAAGAGATAAAGAGAAATTTATGACTGCTTGGGAAGGTTTGGAGTTATTGGAACAGATTGATAGAGAAGGAAAACTTAAAAATCAGGATTATATTGCATTGTGTGGAATTGGAGGGAAAAAAGAAAAGATTTTGATTGGAAGAGAAAAGATAAAGAAATTTTCCAAGAAATCTTCACTGCCTCAAAGTTTAATTATTGCTGGAAAAATAAATGAAAAGGAAAAGGAATTTTTGGAAATTGTGGAGAAATGGAAAACTGCTGGAAAAAAGAAGTGAAAAAAAATGAAGGAGAAAATAAAAGAAAGATGTGATAAATATTTCAAGTTGACTGAAAAAGCTCTTGGAAAGATTGAAATTCTCTCAAAGTTAAAAGAAAAAGACAGGAAGATTGCAGAAGATTTCTTGGATATGTGTTCCAGATATCTCTCAGATGCTAAACATTTTTATGAAAAAGGGGATTATATCTTGGCTTTAGGAGCTGTTAGTTATGCACATGCTTGGTTAGATGCGGGTGTTAGAGCTGGGTTGTTGGATGGAAAGGGAGATGATAAATTATTTACTTTGAAGTGATTTTTCTGGTAAGAAAAAAGAGAAATATCGGAGAATAAAAAAGGCGAGAAAATGGAATTTGAAATATTATTGCAATTGATTTTAATAACTATTATACCTGGTTTGGAATTAAGAGCAAGTATTCCTTATGCTGTGAATATTTTAGGTTTGGAACCTTTTTCAAGTATTGGATTTATTATTTTAATAAATATTCTTCTTGGATTAATTACTTATTTGATTGTTCAGTTATTGCTTGATTGGTTTTTAGAGAAATCTAAATTCTTAAGAAAATTATATAATTTTTATATTAAAGGATTGCAGAAAAGAGCAGAAGGTATTGTTGAAAAATATGGAGTTTTAGGTATTGCTTTTTTTATTGCTATTCCTTTGCCTGGCTCTGGAGTTTATAGTGGAGCTGTCTTAGCGCATATTTTTGGATTGAGAAAAAGAGATTTTGCAATTGCTTGTGTTATTGGTGTTTTGATTGCTGGGTTTTTAGTCAGTATTTTGAGTTTTGCTTTTTTATGATTTCTTTAATTAGAGTCAGAAGGGCGCCAAGTTCCGTGTTTAGGAGAATAGATGTCTCCTGCTCTTGAAAGACTTGCCAAGATATCAGATAAATCAGAAGACTCCATTTTTCTAGATTCTAATTCAGCTTTTATTTCTTCAAGAGTAACTGCATCTTGTTCTCTTGCTTTTGTTTTTATTATTCTTAAAACTTCGCGGATTAAATCAGTTTTGGTTTTTGGAGTTCCGACATTTACCAAGTCAAAATCAGGTTGTCCTGTTTTTAAATCTGTTAATGCATTTTCAATTGATTTCTTGAAAATCTTCAGTGCTCTTTGAGCATCTTCTAAATCTGCTGTGTCTTTAAGTTTTACACGAGCCGAGGCTTCGGCTAATCTAATTAATCCTTCTAATTGTCTGTGAGTTGGTGGGGCTCCTTCTCCTTGTGCACTTTTTCTTCTCAAATCTAAATAAAATTCACGGATTTCTTTTACTGCTTCTTCTGAAAGAATTGGAAAAATGTTTTGGCGGGAATAAGCTAAATATTTTCTTAGAATTTCTTGTTCAATCAAAGGTTTTATTTTTACTTCTCCTTCTTCCATTTCCAAATGTTTTCCTTTCTTTTTATATTGTTTTATTTTTTCTCCTAAACGATGAGAATGAAAAATTGTGTTTGCAATATTTCTGTCTCTTTCTGAATCTTGGTTGTCTAAAATCATAAAGAATAAATCATATCTTGAAACCAAAGATTTTGCTAAATTAACTTGGTCTACAAATGGAGAATTTCTATCAAAACGAGAATATTTTGGATTGGCTGCTGAAAGAATACTTGTATCTGCTTTAAAACGAGAAACTATTCCTGCTTTTGCAACAGAAACAGTTCCTTGTTCCATTGCTTCATGCAAAGCAGAACGATCTTCATCTGTCATTTTATCAAGCTCATCTGTCATACAGATTCCACCACTTGCTAAGACTAAAGCACCTGCTTTTAAAGACCATGCTCCTTCTCCAAAATCTTCCTTTACTGCTGAAGCTGTTAATCCAACAGAAGTTGTTGTTTTTCCTGCAATATAGATACTCTTAGGAGCAATTCTATTTGCTGCTTGCAATAACTGAGATTTTGCAACACCTGGGTCTCCCATTAAAAGAATATGAATATTTCCTCTGATTAATTGTTCTCCTGGGAGTTCTTTTCTAACTCCTCCAAATAATTGGAAAACAATTGCTTCTTTTATATCATCATGTCCATAAATTGCTGGAGCAATTGATTGAATTAATCTTTCATAAATATCTGGACGTTTTGAAAGTTCTTTTATTTCTTGTTCTTCTTCTTTTGAAACTTCAACTTCTTCAAATTCTTTATGTGTTTCTTCAATATGAACAATTTCCAAAACTTTTCTATAAACAACTTTGTTTGGACTTTTGTTGTTTGGAGTTAATCTGAGAATTCCTGTATATATAACTATGTTTCCAATTGAAACTTTATTTACTAAATCATCTCTTGTATGAAGTTCTAAAGAAACAGGTTGTTCATTTCCTTTTAATCTTTCTAAAGGTTCTTGAATATTTATTTTTTGGTAATCTTCAAAGATTGAATTGTCTTGATCTAAAATGTATTCTCTCGCATTACATTCTGAGCAAATTACAGGAGAATTTAATTTTTGCTCTTGGGTTTTTTGGGGGAGTTTTTGTATGCTTCCACATCTTCTACATTTAAAAGATGCAATTCTTAGAGAAGGAAAAACTTCTGTTATTTCTCTTGCAATACCTTCCACAGAGATAAGTTTATTGAGGTGGTTTGAACTTATGTCTCTTATAGGAATTTGTCTGTCTTTTGGAAGATTGAAAAATCTAACATGGATTTGGAAATCTTTTTTTGATTCAAATAAAGCCAAATTAGAAGATGCAATTGCTTCTTCTGCTGCTTGAATTATTGTATCTGGATCTTCCAAAAGAGAATCTGCTAATTCAAAGTCGTGTTCTCCAAGTTTTTTGAAATCAATATCTATTGAGCGAGTATCTGGATAATCATTTATTAAAGCATCTAGTTCTTTTTTATAAACTTCTTCAAAGAAATTCTGAAACTTTGCCTTTGCTGGATTTTCTTCTTGCTCTATTTTGTCAAAATCAACCAATGACATACAAACTTCTCCCCCTAAATACTTATTAATCCCCCTGAACTAAACTGCCAATGCAGTTGTAATATAAAGGCTGTATAAGTTAATAGATATAATTAGTTAGAAATCTTTTGTTTTCTCTCGGAGAAGGTTATAGAAACAAACAAAAATTTTATTTTCTTGGTTTTTTAGTTTGAGAAATTAGGAATATCTTGTTTTCTTTGTATAAAATATATAGAAATAAACAAAAAATTTGTTTTCAAAGAAAATTAAGAAAAAGGGAGTTTCTTTAATCTCCCATGCCCTCCATTCCACCTGGTGGCATTGGAGGCATCTTGTTCTTTGAAGAGCCAGCAATTATGTCGTCTATACGGAGAATCATTTCAGCAACTTCTGAGGCTGAAGCAATAGCTTGTGTTTTAACTGATAAAGGCTCTAGAACATTCTTTTTATATAAATCTCCTATGTCTCCTTCTAAAACATCTACTCCTATATCTTTTCCATTTTCTTTTCTATGTGCTGCTCTTAATTTAACTGTTGTGTCTAAAGGATTCATTCCTGCTGTTTCTGCTAATGTTCTTGGGATTTCTTCTAAAGCATTTGCAAATGCTTCAATTGCTAATTGTTCTCTTCCACCAATTGTTGAAGAATATTCCCTTAGTCTTATTGCAACTTCTATTTCTGGTGAACCTCCACCAGCAACTATTTTTCCATCTTTGATTGCTGTTGTCACAGACATCAAAGCATCATGTATTGCTCTTTCAACTTCATCAACAATGTGTTCTGAGCCTCCTCTTAAAAGAATAGAAACTGATTTTGGGTTTTGGCATCCCTCTATGAAAACCATGTTTTCTCCTGAGATTTTCTTTTCTTCAACATTTAATGCTGTTCCTAAATCTTCTTGGGTTAAATCTTCTATTCTTGAAACAATCTTTGCTCCTGTTGCTCTTGCTAAAGCAGTCATATCTGATTTTTTAACTCTGCGGACTGCTAAGATTTTTTCCTTTGCTAAAAAATGTTGAGCTAAATCATCTATTCCTTTTTGGCATAAAAGAACATTTGCTCCTGATTGTTTTACTTTCTTTACAAAATTCTTTAACATTTCTTCTTCTTGGATTAAAAATGCATTCATTTGTTCTGGACTTGTAATTTCTATTTTTGCATCTGTTTCTGTTTCTTTAACTTCAAATGCTGCATCAACTAATGCGATTTTTGCATTCTTTATATTTTTAGGCATTGCACTATGAACAACTTCTTTGTCTACAACTATTCCTTTTATTAATTTTGAATCAGACATTGAGCCTCCTTGTTTTTTTTCAACTTTTATATTTTCAATGTCAACTAACATTTTTCCATTTCTTTCTTCTCCTACCATTGAGATTGAATCAACAACTAAATCTGCTAATTCTTCTGCTGATTCTGCTGACTTTCCTGTCATTGAAGTTAGTGCTATGTTTCTTAGTATTTCTCTGTCTTTTATATTTACATCTCTTGCTATTTCATTTAAGAATTCTTTTGCTTTTCCTGAAGCTATTCTATATCCTTTGATTATAACTGATGGATGAATATCATTGTTTAAAAGATTCTCTGCTTCTTTTAACATTGTTCCTGCTAAAATTACAACTGTTGTTGTTCCATCTCCAACTTCATCATCTTGTGATTTTGCTATTTCTACTAGCATTTTTCCTGCTGGGTGTTCAATAGACATTTCACTTAAAATTGTTGCTCCATCATTACTGATAGTAATATCTCCTAAATCATCAACAATCATTTTATCCATTCCTTTTGGACCTAATGTGCTTTTAACTGCTTGAGCAACTGCTTGAGCAATTAAAATATTTATTCTTTGGGCATCTCTGCCTTTTGTTCTTTTTGTTCCTTCGCCTAAAAAAGCTCCTGATTGATTATCAGACATACTACAAACACCTCACAAGTAGATAATTTTCTTTTGATTAAGTAATTTGGATAGGGAAAAATATTTAAAGCTTATTTTATGTTTTTTTGTGTTATGTAGAGGAAAAGCAGGGTTTTTCAAAGGTTTTTTTCTTTTTAAGCAAGGTGTTGAATTTTAGGGTTTAGAGATATCTAAAGGCTTGAATTCTGGGGGGTTTTTAAATAAAAATTCTTGCTTAAAGAGGTTTTTTAAAGCTTGTGGGGGAAAATATATTTAGTAAAACGATTTTTGTGGGGAGTTGAAAATGCCTAAAGTTAAAGAAGAAGTAAAAGAAATGGATGAAATATTAGAAGAAGAGGAATCAGATGATAAAAAGATGCCTTTTCCAACTGCTAGTATTGTAAGAATTTTAAGGAAAAATTTAAGAGAAGGAAAACAGATAAAGAAGCAAGTTAAAGATGAGCTTAATCTTTGGTTAGGAGAAATGGTTGAAGATTTAGCAAAAAAAATGGACAAATATCCTTATGCTTCTGTTGATTCTGTAATGCTTCGTGAAGCTCTTTCTCCATACCAAAATATACAAGAAATAGAAATGGAAAAAGAAAGAATAATCAAGCAATTGGAATCTATAAAAGCAGCTTGTGATGTTCTGATTTCAGAAGTTGACAGGAAATTTGTTAAATAAAAATTTTTTTGTTTTTCTTGAATTTTCCATCGGCAAGAGTCCAAGGAAAGAATTATATAATTAGAAAAAGAAAGATAAATATGGGGAATGAAACACTTATTAAAATTTGGAAAAAATTAGACTTAAATAAAAACAGTTTGCCTGAACGAATACAATTTCAAAAAACAATATATATTTTGCAGAAACTAGGTTTTAAAGGACTAGAAAAATATGATGATTATGGAATGTATATATATGGGCCTTATTCAACAAAACTTGCCAAAGATATTTTTGAAACAAAGAATGAAGATTTAAAAAACGAATTTTCAATAACTGAAAAAGAAAATTCTCAAATAAAAATATTTGAAGATATAATAAATGGAATTGGTAAAAATGAAAATGAACCTCCTTCTGTGAACTATGAAATGGTTGCAGATATATTATATTTAGTAGAAAATAATAAGATTGAAAATATTTTTGAGATATTGAAAAACAAACACAAATATCTAGACAATAAAGAAAAATTTAAATTAGTAATTAATAAATTAAATGAACACAAATTATTACAAAACTAATTGTGATGAATTATTTACATTCTTTACCTAAATGTGAATATGGTAAAAAAATACCTTGTGTTGAATGTTTAATAACTAATCCAAATTGTAAATTCCAAAAAATAATTATCGATGCATCAATTATTATCTCGTATTATGGTGAAGAAATAAATTCTGAAAAAGCCCAAAAAATAATTTTAAATCACAGAAGAAAATATAGATTATTATATACACATACCATTCTTTCTGAAATAATCTTAGGTTTGAAAAAATTAGATAAGGATAATAAAATGGAAATAATAAATAATTTTCTAAAAGAAAGTGAAAATTTTGAGATTATAGAAGAACCTTTTGATAAAAGATTTTTTGATATTTGTAATGAAATTGAAAGATTGAAAATAACTTATAGTAAAAACAGAGATTTGAAAATGTGTTGTATTTCACTTTATTATAATTATGCTATTTCGACTTTTGATGAATCTTTACATAAAGATATTGGGAATATAAATAATAATATAGAAAAAATAAATAAGAAGTTAGACTTAAAACTAAAAGAAATTAAAGTACATAAGCCAGCCGTTGCATAAAGCAAAGGCTGGGAACTAATACAAATAATATTGGTAAAATTTGTTTATAAATATTTGTTTTATTTGTTAATAGACGAATTAATTTTTATTTTCTTTAAAACTTGTTTTGTTATTTCTGAATTTTTGCTATTGAATAAAAAAGATTGCAAGACTGTGTAATTGTGAGGTTTTCTATTTGAGCTTGCTTTTTCAAAATCTATAATATATGGTTTTGTTTTTTCCACTAAGATATTTTTTCCTCTGCCTGCTAATTGTCCATGGTCTAAGTTTATAGAGTCTAAAATTTTTGCTTGTTTTAAAAGAAGAGAGATTGTTTTTTCTAAATCTTTCTTGGGAGAGGAAAAAACATATTCAGAGAAAGGAACTCCTTTGATATATTGCATTGCTAAGGCTCTGTGTTTTTTTGAGCTGAAAAAAAGCTTTGGGCCGATTTTCTTTGAATTAGCTAATTTTAGATAAGAAGATTCTCTTTCAAACATATTTTTTCTTGTGCTTGTGTCTCTTTCTATTTTTATTATTATTTTCTTTCTCAGAGTTTTTGATTGGGCTAAGAAAATAAAAGAAGAATGTCCTTTGTCTATTTGTTTTGGATTTAGGAGATTGTAAAGTTTGCAGAATTCCTCAAGGCGCTTTTCCAAGAGCATTAGAAAACCTTTGTATTGTTTTTTGCATTTGATTTAATTGGTTTTTTATTTAAAAGGAATTTTTTTCCATCTGCATAAACTTCATTGTTTTTTATTTGGATAATATGTTTTTGGAATTCCTTGTAATCAATTTCTTTTGTTTCTTTTTTTGTTCCTTCAAATTCTATTTCTCCTTCTTGTTCTGGCTCTATAAGGAGAGGTGGCGAGCCATCGGCAGCCAAAAGCATACCTTGGGATAATTCTCCTCTTAAATTTGCAGGTTTGAGATTTGCTAAAACTAGGATTTTTTTGTTTAAGAAATATTCCGGAGGATAAAATTGTTTTAAACCTGCGACTATTTGTCTTTCTTTCTTTTCTCCGTAAAGTTTGACTTTCAAGATTAAAAGTTTCTCTGCTTCTGGATGATTTTTTGCTTCCAATATTTTTGCGGTGCGAATATCAAAAGGAATTTTCTTTCCTGAGAATTTTTCTTTTAATTCTTGGATTTTCTCATCTTCTATTTTTTGGAAAAGGAGAGAAGGTTTTTTGATTACAAGATTTTTTTGTTTTAAACCTAAATCTTTGTAAGTGAGATTTTTTAAAGAGAAAAAAGATTGAATTTCTTTTGCTGTGTGTGGTAAAAAAGGAGAAACTAAGATTGAAATATCTATGATTAAATTTGCAAGAGTGTTGAGTTTTTCTTGGGCTTCTTCTGGGTTTGTTTTAATCAAAACCCATGGTTCTGAATCTTGGAAATATTTATTCCCTAATTTTGAAAGCAAAAAAACTTTTTGGATTGCTGATTTGAGTTTGATTTCGTCCTGCAAAGAAAGGATTTCTTTTTCCAGATTGAGAATTTCATTATCTATAGATTTGTCTCTTTCTTCTGTTATTTTTGCATCTGTGTTTGAATAAATAAAAGTCAGAGTTCTGTTTATGAGATTTCCTAAGTTTGCTACTAACTCATTGTTTAGGCGTTCTTTGAATTCCTGCCATGTGAAAAAAGAATCATTTGTTTCTGGGCGATTTGCAAACAAATAATATCTCCAAACATCTGCTGGAATTCCTGTTTCAATTGCTGAATCTCCGAAAATTCCTGTTCCTTGGGATTTAGAAAATTTTCCATCTTCATAATTTAAAAATTCATTTACCACAAGATTGTCTACTAATTTCCAATTATCTTTTGTGCCTATCAGAGAAGCTGGAAAGAGAATTGAATGAAAGACAATATTGTCCTTGCCCATAAATTGAGTTAGGTTTGTTTCTGAAGAGAGCCACCACTTTTTGTAATCTTCTTTTTCATCTGTTATTGAGATATAACCAATTGGAGCATCAAACCAAACATAGAAAACTTTTTGTTTGTAAGTTTCTAATGGAACTGGAATTCCCCATTTCAAGTCGCGAGTTATTGGGCGAGGTTTAAGTCCTTCTTTTAAGAATGATTCTGTTTGCTGAATTGCATTTTCAGTCCAGATTCCTTTTTTACTCTGGGTTTTGAAGAATTCTTCTATTTTAGGTTGAAGATTTTCTAAATCAATATAAAGATGTTTTGTTTTTCTTTCTTCTGGTTTCTCAGAGCAGAATTTACATTTAGGTTGAATTAAATCTGTTGGGTTTAGGACATTTCCACAATTTTCACATTGATCTCCTCTTGCTTTTTCATATTTACATTTAGGGCATATTCCTTCAATAAATCTGTCTGAAAGAAAAGTATTACATTTTTTACAGAATAATTGAGTGCTTTCTTTTTCCAAGATGTATTTGTTTTTATAAAGTTTTAAGAAAATCTCTTGTGTGAGTTTTTTGTTCTCTTGGGAAGAGGTTCTACCAAAAGAATCAAATGAACAATTAAACCATTCATAGATATCTTTATGGATTTTGTAATATTTGTCTGTTATTTCTTTTGGTGTTAAATTTTCTTCCCTTGCTTTAACTTCTGTTGTTGAGCCATGTTCATCTGTTCCGCATATGAAAAGGACTTCTTTGTTTTTCAAACGGAGATGACGGGCATAAGCATCTGCTGATAAAATTGGCAACAGAGTGCCTAGATGAGGCACATTATTCACATAAGGGAGTGCTGAACTTACTAGATATTTTTCAGAAGACATATTAAAAAAAAGGTTAAAAAAGAAATAAAAAGAGGTTGTTTGGGTTTCTTTGAAATCCATGTAGCAGTTTTTGATTAAACTTTTTTCTAAAAAGTTCATTTGATTGAACTTTTCTTTTCAAAGAAAAGTTCAGTCAGCTCTCTTTACAGCAACTATACAGTATTTGGCTGTACTATTACTTGCATCACATTCACTGAAATCTGTGCTTTCATCAAAGCCACTTGTAACAGCTTCAAAGAATCCTCCAATATCTGCTTCTAGAGAATCTGCATAACCGCATACTACTGCTATCTTTGCAGAGAAAGGGGAACTTCCATTATAAGAAAGTTTCTTTCCATCTTCTGCTAACCACGATGTGTTTGAGCTTAGCTTTCCATCCAAGACTAAACAAACATCTTCTGTTTCTAATTCATCTGAATTTGCGGCTATACCTAAGCTGGTTAGAGTAACTCCTTTGTTAAAAGTTATTTTGTTTTCAAACTGAGTAGTATTTAAGTTTGTTAATGCTGCTTTTGTTAGTTCTTTTGTTTTCTTTGTTGGGTCTTGTCCAACATCTGGATTAATCATTCCTATGATGTTCAAGAGCATTGTTAAAAGAACAACAGCTACAACTGCTGAGATTAGGAGTTTGAAGACATCAAATCCTTGTGCTTTTTTATTCATTTTCTATAACCTCCTTTGGATAATTGTCTGAATATATGAGGATATTGGGATATTTAAAGGTTTTTGTTGCTTTTAAAATCAGAGTTTGATTTTGGCAGAGGAGAGGGAGAAGAAAGGATAAGAGAAAAGAATCATAAAAATATTAAAGATAATGAAATAAAGAGCTGAGAAAGAAACTGCTTGTTCGGGTGTGAGAGAATAAAGTGCAAAGATTGCTATAAGAGTGGCTTCTCTTGTTCCCATTCCTGAAATTGAGATTGGAAGCAAGTCAGTTATTGCAACTAAAGAAACAATCAAGAGGGGAAGAATTATATCCGAAGGTATATTTAAAGAAAGAAGAAGAAAATAAATTCCTAAAAAAGATAAAACCCAACTAAAGAGTGTTAAAATTGTTGCTTTCAGAAAAAGAACAGGGTTGAAAAAAAGTTGAGATATTTCTCTTGAAAGATTAGAAAAACTTATTTTTAATTTATTTGCTTTTTCCTCAGACATTAAAGTTCTTGCAATTTTTTCTGTTAAAATTGGGAAAAATTGAGTTTTAGTCAAGATGAAAAACAAACATATTCCAAAGATAAGAAGAATAAGAATAATCCAAGGTTCTATTAGGGTTTTTGAAAGAATAGAGACAACTAAAAAAGAGGAGAGAAAAGCAAAGCCAAAAAGAGCAAAAATATCATAGATTCTATCTGATAAAACAGAAGCAAAAGATTTAGAGAAAGAAAGAATATCTGATATGAAAAAAACTTTCAAGAATTCTCCTATTCTTCCTGGGGTTGTGAGAGAAGGAAAAAAAGCAGCTAAGAAATAAAAGTATGTTTGTTTTATTGAGATTTTTCCTTTTAATTGTTCAATAAATAATTTCCAACGAATAGAACGAATAAAAAGTGAAAAAAGAGAAATTAAAACAGAAATTGCAATGTAAAATAAATTTGCTTTCAAAAGATTTTGAATTGTTTCTTCTATGTTTATGTTTATCAAAATATAAAAAAGGATTAGAAATCCAATAATTGCAAAATATCTTTTCTTTAATTGCATATTAATCAATTGTTCTTTCTCTTTTAAACCTTTTTGGGCTGAACTTTTTGGGAAAAAGTTTCTGATTGGGTTTTCTCAGAAAACCCTTGGTAAGTTTCTTTTGATTGAACTTTTCTTTTCAAAGAAAAGTTCATGCAGGAGAGCGGATTCGAACCGCTGAAGGCACTAAGCCATCAGATCTTGAGTCT
>CAZJHM010000006.1:0-10629 GCA_964545925.1 uncultured archaeon | reverse complement strand
TGCAGGAGAGCGGATTCGAACCGCTGAAGGCACTAAGCCATCAGATCTTGAGTCTGACCCCTTTGGCCGCTCGGGAACTCCTGCATATAGAAAATGTGATTGTGAAGTCTTAAAAAGGTTTTTTCTATATAGGTTTGCTTTCAGAAATTAATTCAAGAGAGAAGAAATTAGATTTTCAAGTGGAGTTGGATAAGTTGGAAGATTGTTTGAAGAAAGAGATTCATCAACAAGATATTCAGGAGGAATTGCTAAATACAATACACGTTCTCCTATTCCACTATAAACAGCTAATGGAGTTATTCTTTGAATTTGAATTCCTTTTGAAGATGTTAAACTTGAACCAAAATCAACTGAAAGAACTTCATTTGTGAATTTTCCAGGATATGTTTTAACCAGAGAAAAATCTTTGTCTGTAGCTAGATAGAAATTCATAGAAACAGACATTCCTTTAATTAAAGGGTGATCTCCTGTTGGTTCAGGTTCTAATAAACCTAAGCGAACAGGTTTATCAACACAAATAAAATAATCACAATAATTTCCCATATATTCTACATTTAGAACATTATCAAAAGAATAAAGCATGTCGTCCTTTATTCTTATCCATGGATTTGGTTTTTTGTATTTATCTACTCCGTATAAAGTGTTTTCATCTGGAATTAAATCTCCTTCTGCTAACTGAGTTCCTGAATCCCCTATCCAGACTAATCTTCCTCCTAAATTAACATATTCTATAAATGAAATTATTTTATTTGTTGGAATTGTTTTTGCTTTTTCAACTATTACTATTGAATATTTGGTTAAGGTTCCTGTTGAGACTTGATCTATGTGTAATAGTTCGGGCATTACTCCTCCATAATTTGGGTTTGCTAATAATTGTCTAAGTTTTTGTGGGTCTCCTAAACCTTCTGCTGTTTCTCCTCCATGAACAATTAAAATTTTAGTTTGTCCCTGCCAAAGAGAAGTTATTTGATGATAAGGAGTACACCAAAAAGGAACTGTGCTACATCTGATTAATCCTGTATATGTAACTACAAATAAAAGAAGAAAAAGAAGAATTGCTAATTTCAAAATATTTAAAGCTAGATTCTTTGTTCCTCCTTGTGGTAATTCCAAAGCCATAACTAAAATAAGGTATGGAAGTATTTAAAACTACTTTTCTTTTGAATTTTCAGTTGTTGAGGGAGAAAGGAAAGAGCGAATATAAGAGTCATATTGTTTGTAGATGTTTTCCCAGTTCCATTTTTTAGAGATTTTGTTGTTTTGAATTGCTTTTGATGAAAGATTTGGTAAAAGGATTTTGTTGTTTGCTAATATCTGGTTTTTTGTTTCTTCTAAATTGTTTACATCTATTAGAAGTCCGCAATTATTTTCTTCTATAAGTTTTTTAAAAGTTGGAATATTGTTTAAGATTGGAATGCAATAAGCAGACATTGATTCAATTGCTGTTATTCCAAAACCTTCATAAGAAGAAGCTGAAATATAATAAAGAGATTTTGAAAAAAGATTTCTTATTTCTGAATCATCTAAACTTCCGTGCAAGAAAATATTTTGGGAGAGATTTTTTTCTTTAATTAGATTTTCCAAAGATGGACGGAGATTGTCTGAATCAGGCCCTATAATATGTAAAGTGTATCTTTTGTCTTGTTGAACTAAGAGGTTGAATAAAAGAATTAATTTATCTATTTGTTTGTTTTTTGCTAATCTTCCTAAAGCAATGAAAGAATATTTGTCTTTTTTAGAGGCAGAGATTCCTGAGAAGCGGGAGAAGTCAATACCATTTTCAATTAATTTAATTTCTTTTTGATAAATTCTTGAAAAAGTTTCCTTGTCTTGATTACTGACTGCAATTATTCCATCTGCTTTTTTCAAGAGGTTTTTGGAAATTGTTTTGAAATATAAATTTTTCAAAGGAGAGATTGTTTTTGTATGGAAGATTCCCCCATGAGTTATGAAAAAAACTTTTGTTTTCTTTGGTTTATTAGATAATATGAAATCTGAGAAAAAAGAAAGTCCATGGAGAAAGATTATGTCGTAGTTTTTTAGGCGAGAGGGATTGAAAAAAGCTAATTTGTAGAAATGCAAGTTTAAAAAAGGAAAACGATGAATTTTGATTCCATTTATTTCTTCATCTTTAAGTTTTTGTTTGTTTCCAGAACATGTGTTTAAGCAAAAAACTTCAACTATGTTTTTTTCTTCTATTGCTTGTTTTGCTAAGTTTAGTGCAACTTCTTCCATTCCTCCTTTGCAAGGGTAGAAATGATTGATTACATGAAGGATTTTTAAAGGAGGTTTTGGGAAGAAAATAGACTTTGCAGGAGAATCTTTCTTTTCTTGTTTTATTTTTTCTGGAAATATAAACCTTTCTGATTTTTCTTTTTTTGTTTTTTTCTTGGAATTTTCTGTGATAGAATTTTCACGGAAAATAAAATTTGATTTTTTTCCTTCCTTCTTTTTTTGGGGGAGGAAATTTTCTTTTACAAAACTCTTGATTCTTTCGGGTTTTTGTTTATCGGGAATTTTCCTGAAAATGAAATTTGATTCTTTGGGTTTTTTTCCTTGCTTGGATTTCTTTTCTTTTGGAAGATTTCCTTTTGCGAAATTTTCAAGAGTCATTTTTTCAGCACCCTATCTATTGAACCTTTTAAAAGTCCTGCTGAAAAAACTATTGAGCGTCCTAATTCAAAAAAGAGAGAGAGGAAAGCAACTATTGGGTCGCGAGAAATGGAGAGAAAAACAAGAGGCCAAGAAAGAATGAAATGCATGAACAAAGATAGGAAAAAAAGAGGAGGATAAAAAATTCCTGGTAATAAAAGGATTGAAAATCCTATCTGGAATTTCAAACGCTGGACTGTGTATGAATCATTTAGGATTTTGTCTGGGTGCTTTCTGTAGAGAAGAACTCTGTAATAAGCACGGAAGAATTTAACTTTGAAATAATTGTAAGGAGCAGAAGGATGTGTGTGGTAAACAATTGCTTGTGGGATGAAAACTAATTTCTTTCCTTGTTTCTGCAAATTGTAAGAAAGTTCTGGATCTTCGCCTGAGGCTGAGGGAAAAGAAGTATCAAAATTTGGGAAATCTTTTTTTCTGTAAGCTGCAGCATAAGAGCCTATCCAATCCAAATTTTCTGCTGAAAGCATTTTTTGATATCTTTCTTCTATTTCAAGTTGAACAAAACGAGCTGTTAGGGATTTTTGTTTTGTTCTATATGCTCCTTGTGCTCCTGAGATTTTTGGATTATCAAAAGGTTTGATTAAATATTTTGCAAAATCTCTTGTTAAGATGCAGTCAGAATCAGTGAAGACAAGAATGTCTGCTGTGGATTGTTTAGCTCCATTGTTTCTGGCTTTTGCTGGGCCGGAATTTTTCTGAGAAAGAAGAATTATTTTTTTTGATTTCTTTTTGTATTCTTGAACAATCTTTGGAGTGGAATCATGAGAACCATCATCCACAACAATTATTTCTTTTGGAGGAAAAGATTGAGATAAACAAGAATCCAATGTTTCTATGATTGTTTTCTCTGCATTATATGCTGGAATTATTATTGAATAAGAATGCATACTAATTAAAGGAATTGGGATTATTTAAAGATTTTGGGTTTAGAATTAAAAGGATATTTTTGATTTATAAAAAGTTAGGAGAAAGCAGATGGAAGGATTTTGAAGATTTTTATTCCTCCATTGTGATAAATTTCTTCAAAATATTGCATTACTTCAGGTTCATGGAGCCAGAGTTTAGTAGCTATTGTTGAATTCATTCTTGGGATTAAAACCATGAGTTCATCAGGTGTTCCTTTTGAAAAATAAACATAAAATGGAACTCTTGGATTATTTGGATTTGTTTGGTTTGGTGTGTTTGTCCAAGTAGTTGGAAATGAATCAACTAACTCTTTTGATAAAGTTTGAGAAAGTCCACTACAATAATAAATATTATTTTCTTCTCCACAAGGAGTAATATAACTTTGTCCTAATAAAAAAGGATAAATATACTCGTTGTATGGGTTTGTGTCTCTTACAACTGCTTGAGCTAAAGAATAACCTGTATTGAAAGTGTCTGAATCAACTAAGATATGGGTTGGCTTGTATTCATTTACAATTTCCAATGCTTTGTTTAAATCTTCTGTCACATAGAATAATGCAGAAGCTTGAGTTGCCTCAACTGAATAGTTTCTGTTTTCAATCATTACTGCTCTTTCTGAATAGAAAGACAAAGGATGTCCATAATTCCACCAATTAACTATTTTTGTATCTTCAGGTGTGTTTGCTTTTAACCATAAAGATGCTGAATAATAATCTGGGAAATTATTTTCCATGGTTGGTACATGGGCAGGTATGAAAAGGGATGAAGAAGCAGGTCCTACTGCTAAAAGAATTGCAAATGCGAAAATTACAAATCCTTTTTCTAAGTTTGTTCTTTTCTTTATCATATCCATCAAGATATAGAAAAGTGTTCCTGCTGCTATTCCTATTGTTAAACCAAAAACATAAGTGTATTGAAGTTTATACCAAGCCATAAAAAGAGTTATGAAAAGCCAAATAAAAGGAATTGCTGCTAAATGCCCTTTTTCTTTTTTTACCATATAAAGAGGTAAAAGAGCAAGGGAGAAATAAGCCAAAAGAACCAAGGCATTGTATTTGGTTCCGAAGAATTGGTTTCCAACTGATTCTTCTCCCACTGTGTGTTGGATGAAATTTCCTTCTTCCCTTAAATCTGGAACTGTGATAAAAAGTCCTACTAAAACTATTAGAGAGAAATATAAGAAAAGATAAGAAAGTGTTTTCAGGAATTTCTTTGAATCATCTGAAATTCCTTTTTTGATTAGATAATAGATTGCAAACATTGTTGCAAATGCTGCAATAATTATTCCTATAAAAAAGAAAATCTTGTCTCCTGGTATTGCCATTGTTGCATATGAGATTGAAGTCATTATCCAAGAAAGTCCATTGAGAGGATAGATAAGAACAACAAATGTGAAAAAAGTTATTAAGAAATTTTTTATCAAATTTTCTATTTCTTTGTGGGTTTTGTGGATTGCTGAGTGTAAGATTGTGAAAAAAAGATAAAAGAAAAGAATCATTGGAACAATCATATAGACTGCCCATATCCAACCCAAGATTGCGAAAAAGAGTCCTGCTAAAAAAGAATTGATTATTGTTTGTTTATTGAATTCTAAATTCTTCACTGCTTTAACAAAGAAGTAAAAACCAAAAACAAACCAAATAAATCCCATTGAATCTTCTTCCATAAAACCAGATATTGTTCTATATGCATATGCTGGGCAAACAGCAGTTATAAAAGAAGTTACATAACCTGCTTCTTTAGAATTGAAAATTTCCTTTCCTAAAAAATACATTCCTAATGTAACTATTGAACCATATAAAGCTGGAAGAATCTTTGATACAAAAATTAAAGATTCTTTTGAATATCCTGAACCCAAAGTTAAAATATGATAAAGGAAAGCTGAGATATACCAAAAAGGTGCTCCTTGTGTTGGAATAGGTGCTCCTCCATCTGGAAGATACCAATAAGCCAAATAATCTATTGTAGGTAATGAACCTGTTTGTAAAAGATTGCTTATTATTTTTATATGAAAATAAGGGTCAAATCCAAATAAAGTTTCATATATCATTGGATGTGCTCTTGTTCCAAAGGCTAATATGAACAACAAAGAAAGATAGAAAATATGCATTTTATTCTTTTTTAGATAGCTGATTATTTCTGTTTTTTTGTCTGTCATATATGCCACTATATAGAAAATGGGCTGTGAAAATATTTATATTACTTTTGTAAGGGTATTTGTTTATAAATTCCCTATATTTTTTGGTGGTAAAATGATTTTTTCATTAATAACAGATAATGGAAAATAAAAAGTTGTTGTTGAATCAATAGCATACAGAACAAGAGATGAAAATTTAGAAGTTTATGCTTTAGGAATATTGCCTAACTTAAAAGGATATATTCTTCTTGAAGCAAAAGATGAACTAACAGCTCGTTTGGCTGTTCATGATGCTCCTTATATTAAAGCCCCTGGTGTTTTGAAAGGACAGATAGATGTTAGAGAATTGGTTCCAATGGTTGAGCAGAAAAGTGTTGTTGCAGACATAAAAGAAGGAATGAAAATTGAAGTTATATCTGGTCCTTTTAAAGGAGAGAAGGCAAGAGTATTAAGATATAATGAAGCAAAAGAAGAAGTTACAATTGAAATGCTTGAAGCTGCAGTAAAGATTCCACTTACAATAAAAGCAGACAGCATAAAGATTTTACGAGAGTGATTTAAAATGGCAGAAATAACAGCAATGATTGAAGGCGGAAAAGCAACAGCTGGAGCTCCACTTGGACCACAGTTGGGACCTTTGGGTGTGGATATTGGAAAAATAATTTCAGCAATAAATGAAAAAACAAAAGAATATTCTGGAATGAAAGTTCCAATTACAGTTGTGATTGATAAGAAAAAGAATTTTGAAATTGAGGTTGGAAGTCCACCTACATCTGCTTTGATTCAAAAAGAAGCTAAGATACAAAAAGGAACTGGAAATCCAAAAGATAATTTTGTTGGAAACTTGACAGTCGCCCAAGTTGAAAAAATTGCTAAGATGAAAATGGATGGAATGAATACTTCAAATTTAAAATCTGCAATGCGTTTGGTTGCTGGTTCTTGTGATTCAATGGGAGTTACTATTGAAGGCAAAAGAGCTAAAGACTATTCCAAAGAAAATCTTTAATTTTTTCTTCTAGAATTTTTTTCTTTTATTAAGTCTTTGAATTTCTTTTTTTGATGAATTGTTTTTAGAAAAAATATTTTGTGGAAAGTTTTTTTAAGAAATTTCTAGAAAAAATAGTAGAATATTTTTCTAATAACAAAAAATATTTTGAGAAAAATTTTATTTTAAAATAAAATTTTCAGAAATCAGAGGGAAGAGAATCAAGGATTTTTTCTAAAACTTTTTCTATAGGTATTCCAGTTGTGTCTATGATTAGATTGTAATGAGATTCGTCTGTGTAATCTAAATTGTAAAGTTTCTTGTAACGAAATTGTTCACTTTGGAATCTTTTCTTTATGTCCTCTTCTGCTTTCTTTTGGTTTTGAATGTAATCTTTTCTTGATGGATCCTTGAGAGCTCTTCTAATTGCTTCTTTCTCAGAGACTTTCAAGAGAATGTTGAAAGAAGTTTTTAGAAAATGCCAAGCTATTCTTGAATCAATTACAAAATCATCTTCTTTGTTTAATGATTTTGTTAGATTATCTATTTGTTTGTCTACTTCTGGATGAGTTTTTGCATATTCCATAAAAGTGATTATGTCCATGTTTTTTTCTTTTCCTAGTTTTCTTGCAAAATCTCCTGTTGAATAATGCTTGTAACCTAAATGAGAAGCAAGAAGTTTGGAGATTGTGGATTTTCCTGAGCCTGGGGTTCCTGAAATAACTATTCTCATTTTCTTTCTCCTTTTTTTTAAAATTCAAATATTCCATTTGTCTACTGCTTGTTGGACTTCTCTGTGATTTTTTGCTAAGTGGGAAAGTGATTCTCCTTTCATTGTTGCTTCCAAAGTTTCTCTGACTGTCATTGCTCCTTTGAATGTTCCTGCTGGGTGTCCATGAACTCCTCCTCCAAACTGCATTATGCAATCATTTCCTACTAACTTATAGAGTTCTGGAATTTTCAGTGGGTGGAGCCCTCCACTTAAGATAGGCATTGCAGGTTTTAGGTTTTGGAAATCTTGGGAGAGACGAAAGCCATTGTCTTTGACTTTCTTTTCTCGGAGAGCATCTATGCACATTAGTTCTTCTTGTTTTTTTCCTTCCATTTTTCCTAAAATTGCTCCTGTGTGAAGTTGATCTATTCCTTGCATTCTAAATATTTTAGAATAAAAGGAAAAAGATAAACCATGGTTTCCTCTTGTAAAAGCTGCATGTCCTGCTCTGTGTCCATGTAAGATTAGATTTAGATTTAAATCTCTGATATATTGGACTGCTACAGAACCTAAGGAAAAAACATCTAACATTATTATATCTCCTCCTCTTTCTTTTATGTATTCTGCTCTCTTTTTTAATTCTGGTAAAGGAGAAGTTGCATTTGCAACATAAAGTTTCTTTTCTCCTGTTTCTTTTTCTGCTTTTTCTTGGGCTTTTAGAGTCAAGTCCATTCTTTTGTAAAAGTTGTTGAAAGACATTGAAGATAAGTTTTCATCATCTTTTACTATGTCTAATCCTCCTAACCAAGATTCATAAGCACACTTTGCATGTTCATTTGCATTTAATCCTAATTTTGGTTTAATAATTGTTCCAACTAATGGACGATTTACTTTTACTTTTTTTCTTATTCCTTGGATTCCTAGTTGTGGGCCTTTGAATTTTTGGATATATTTTTTAGGGAAAGAAACATCTAAGACTCTTAATGATTCTAGGATGTCTATTCCAAAAATATTTCCTGTAACTGAAGAATAAAATTGAGGTAGATTTCCAAACTCAAATAATTCTGGAGGATATGCAATGTCTATAATGTAAAATTCATTTTGTTTTTTTATTTTGAAAACTTTTGCTCCTAGTTTCTTTTTTGTTGTTTCTTTTAAAGTTGCTAAATCAGTCCATGTTCCTATACTGCTTTCAGCTGCTATTCCTTGGGCTAAAGTTTCTGGGTTAATTCCTTTTTTTGGTTTTATTTGGAATCTTGCTATTATCTCGTCTTTCTGAGGTTGATAATTTTTCTGTAAATATCCTTTATAAAAATTATATTCTATATTCATCACCTTTTTCTTGTTGAAATAAGGAAGTTCAAGAATAAAAAAGTTTTTGTTTCTGGAAAATTTTGTTTTGAAAGAAAATTTTTCTTGAGATTGAAAAAAAGAAGGTTTATAAAAATAGCATTTCCTAAAGTAATTATGGCTCAGGATATTGGAAAAGAAAAAAAAGATGGATTTGATGTTTACAATTATGTGTTTTCTCTTGAAGATGAAGTAAGAAAAACTGAGAAAGAAAAAACTTATTTAAGAGAGAAAGCTTTTGTTTTGGAAAGAGAAGTTTCTAATTTAAAAAAAGAACTGAATGAATTGAAACGCCCTCCTTTGGTAATGGGAGTTATTGCTGATATTTTAGATGAAGGAGATGTTGTTGTTAAAGCTTGGAATGGAAATGAATTTTTAATTAAAATTCCTTCATTTATTAAAGATTATGATATTGGAACAAGAGTTTCTTTAAATCAAAGAACTATGAATATTGTTAAAGTTTATGGAAAAAGTTATGATAGTAGAGTTAAAGCTTTAGAGATTATTGAAAAGCCCAATGTAAATATGGCACAGATAGGGGGATTGGAAAAAGTAATAATGGACTTAGAAGAAATTGTTATTCTTCCTTTAACTAAACCTGATTTGTTTAATGAAGTTGGAATTGATATTCCAAAAGGAATACTTTTACATGGATTGCCAGGAACTGGTAAGACACTTATGGCTAAAGCTTTAGCCAATAAAGCAAATGCAACTTTTATTTCAATGACTGGTTCAGAAATGGTTAGGAAATATATAGGTGAAGGAGCAGGATTAGTTAGAAGTTTGTTTAAGATGGCTGAGGAAAAAAGACCTGCAATTATTTTTATTGATGAGATAGATGCAATTGCATCAAGTCGTGTTGATTTAGGAACTGGGGGAGAAAGAGAGGTTCAGAGAACATTAATGCAATTATTGGCTGAGATGGACGGATTTAATGAAAGAAAAGACATCTGTATAATGGGCGCAACTAATAGGATTGATATTTTAGACCCTGCTATCTTACGTCCTGGAAGATTTGACAGAATAGTTGAAGTTCCACTTCCTGATGAAAAAGGAAGAGAAGAAATATTTAAGATTCATTCTAAGAAGATGAAGATGGAAGAAGATGTCTGTTTAGAGAAATTAAGTAAAATTACTGAAGGAAAGACTGGTGCAGATATAAAAAGTATTTGTACTGAGGCTGGATTGAAAGCTATAAGAGATGAAAGAAATATTGTCTCTCATTCTGATTTTATGCATGCTCTTGAGAAAAATGTTCGCAAAGAAGACACTGAGCACAAGAAAATGTTTTTGTGAAAATTATTGTTTTAATTGTTTTGTTTTTCCAATAAATATAGTAATTCCTTGTTTGATTTTGTTAGGAAATCTAAAATGTTCTGATATTTGATATAATTATTTATTTTATCAATATTAATCCATTTGTAATCTTCCAATTCATTTTTATCTAAAATAAGTTTGGTTTTATTTATTCTTAGATAATAAACATTTTGTTTTATTCCTAGATATTTCTTTTCTAATTGGAGTTCTTTTGGCCAGTAGTATGAATGAACATGCTTGCTTTTTTTGATTATATTGAAATCAGCTAGGTGTAATTCTTCTTTTAATTCCCTTTTTAGTGCTTCTAATTCGGTTTCTCCTTTTTCAATTCCGCCCTGCGGAAAAGCCCAAGAAATCTGATTTGGTTTTTTGACAATAAGAATCTTGTTTTTATTTAAAATTATTGCTGAAACATTTTTTCTAAAGCCCATACCTGTCATAAATACAAATAATTTTACAATAAAGTTCTTAGCTTTGCTTTTAAGTATAATTCGCTTGGATATTTGTTTGTTAAAAGGAAGATTTTTTCTGTGATTTGTTTTATGAAAA
>CAZJHM010000005.1:0-34002 GCA_964545925.1 uncultured archaeon | reverse complement strand
CTGATGTTCCACTTAGAACCATTAAGACAATTGCTGCAACCATTATTGCTCCTCCAATAATAAGTAGATATTCTAAAGAACCTTGGGCTTTGTTTTGGAAGGATTTATTCATAAGATAATTAGAATTAAGAGATTAAAAAGGATTTCTATATAGCCTTTTTGTGAAATTTAGAATTTTGAAAGAAAATCAGGCTCTGAGATATTGATTCTTTTTGGGTTGATAAACTTGTCCTTCTTCAGTTAGAAAGACTAAAACTGCTTTTATTGTTTGAGAATCAGTATTCAAGGTTTTTGAAAGAGAATCTAAATCGGAGGGAAGAGAAGAAAGGATTTTTGGAGAAAGAGTTTCTATTGTTTCTGAGGAAATGAAATAAATTGTTCCATCAAAATCTTTTATTCCTTTTATTTTTCCATCTTGAATCAAATCTTTGTTTTGAGTAGCATAGGTATTTGCTTCTGGAACTGATTTAAAAATAGAAACAGATTCAATTTTTTTTTCTTGAACTGCGAATTGATAAATTGGGTTTTTATATTTTGGTTTCTGAAGTTTTTTTATTCTTCCTTGTTTTATAAGTTGTTTGAAAACTTCAAGTTCTTGTTTATTTAATTTTTTCTCAAATTTTCCTACTACTAAATCAGCCCAATTTCTTGTTGAAAGTTTTTGTATGAGTGTTTGTTCTTCTTTTTGAGGCTCAGATTTTTGGGTTTCTTTTCGAGGCTCAGTTTTTTGGGTTTCTTCTAAGAGTTCAGGTTTATCTTTTGTAGGAGAAGGAAGAAGAAGCCAAAGTTTGTTTTTGACTCCGATTATTTCAAATGCTTGAATTTTGTCCAAGCCTAAGCGCTTGTATTCTTGTTCTGTTAGTTTTAGAAGATAAGAAGAATCTTTTTTTTCAAATTGCATAAGGAAATAGGATAAAAAAGTATTAAAAGAATATTTGCGGGACAATTAAAGACGTATGAATAGTTCCATAAGCTTTTCATTATCCCGCATCAGAAGGTTTCCGTCTCTGGATAGGATTCCCTTTTTAGATAGGCTCAGGGCTGTGTTCTGGAGATTATTATTTAATTCATCCAGTGCAAGATATTTTTTTGTGCGGAAGAGGACTAGGAGAGTATATACATCTTCTTTGTTAAGTGAATCTGATAGTGATATTTGAACCAGCTCCGAGATAGTTACCATATAGATAAGGTGGAGAGAGGATTAAAGAGATTAAAGTGAAAAAAACTTTTACCTTAAGTATATAAATGAGCTTTTGCAGAGAAATTAATCTATTATTAATCCATTTTCATAAATTGTTCTTATTTCTATTTCTGTTAATTCGCGATTCCAAATTGCGACTTCGTCTATTGAACCTTGGTTTTTTTGCATAATATAAATATGAACAGAAGAATAAAAAGGTTTGGGGGAAAAAACAATGTTTATAAAGAAAAAAAACAATATATTTTTGAAGAAAAAAAGGTAAAAAGTATGAATAAAGGACAAGATGCAATAGAATATTTGACAACTTATGGTTGGGCACTTATAGTAATTGCTGTTACAATTGGATTGTTGTTTATAATGATGGAAGGGCAAGTTTCACAAATGCAGTGTTATGTCTCTGAGGGAGAAATTATTTTAAAAAATTATGAAATAACTAAATCAGATTCTTTTTTTGTTTTGCTTAATGCAACTGGAGAAAATATCTCAGATGTTTCTTTTGTTAAAGCAACAGGAGGGATTAAAGGAACTTGGGCGGGAGTGTCTTCTGTTTCAGCAGGAAATACTTTTACGATTTCTGGTTTGAATAGTTCTGAAACAGAATTAAATAATTCAAATATTGTTATAGAATATACGAAAAATCAAATAATTAATACTGTGACAATTGTTTGCAATGGGAAGATTTAAACTAATGTTTCTGGATTTGCCCAAGAGATTTTTCTAGAATTGTTAAAAGATTAGCTTTGATTTGAAGATAAGATGCTTTTGTTTGCATTCCAGCTGCTTGTTTATGTCCATTTCCTGTTCCTTCTAAATGAGCTAAGATATCCCTGTAAAGATGAAGATTTGATTTTTGGGAAAAAGAAGGTGAGGAACGAGCTGAGATTCTTGAGAACTCTTTGTCTTCTGAGATTGTGAAGCAGATGTCTGCTAATTCTGTTAAAAAAGAGGCTGCTGCTCCTTCATGGGCTCCTATTTTTAAGAAAAGGATAACAAATTTGCTTGATGAGAAAATTTCTATGTTTGAAAGAGATTTTAAAATTGAGAGTTTTTTGTCTATTGGTTTTGCATTTATGTAAGGAAGAAGTTCAGAATAATCAACTCTTTCCAAAAGTTCTAGGAAGATTCTTAGAGTTTCTTTATCTAAGGATTTGAAACAAGCTGTGTCTGCTATAATTCCTAAAGCTAAAGATTTATAGGATTCGGGATAAAAACGAGCATTGTTTGCTTTTAGGTAATTGTAAACCAACTGGCAAGTGGAAAGAGCTTCTGGGATTATTATTGCATCTTCTGTGTGAGATTGGAGAGGTTGATGATGATCTATTATTAGAGTTGTTTCTGGATTTAGATTGTATTTTTCTATGTCATTAAAATCTAAAACAATTGCTGCTTCATGAGGATGGAGAATTTCAGAAAAAGAAATTCCTATGTCTTTTGCAAAAAGCTTGGACTGATAGTTAATAGAATCAGCATAAAGAAAAGGTTCTGAGATATTAAAAAGAGAGAAATAGAAAGCTGCTGAGGAGCAAACAGCATCTAAGTCTGCTGAAGGATGTGCTAAGATTGCGACTTTCTTTCCATAAAAGAAAGAAAGAGGCTTTATTTCTTCTCACCTTCTAATTCTGCTCTTAGTTTGTTTAATTTTTCTATCAATGTTTCTTCTTGTTTTTGGAAACTTTTTAATCTAAGTTCTAGAGACTCATTCTTTTCTTTTAATTCTTTTTCAACTAATTTTCTATCTTGTAGAATTAAAATATTTCCTACTGCTTTGTAGACTTCTTTTGCTTTTGTTTTTTCCAATTCTCCTAATGCAGATTCATTAATAGCTTTTTGAGTTTGGAATTGATTTTTTTGTTGTGAAACTGAGAAAAGCTGTTGTCTCATGTTCTCAAATTCATATATCTTTTTTTGATCTGGTTGTTTGTCTTCCATTGTATCACCTTTAGAATAGAAAATTATTGTTTGTAAGTTTTAAAAAGGTTAGGTTTTAGGGAAAAGTGATTAAGAACTAATCTTTTTGATTAAAATCAATAATTAAATTTCTTATTTTTTATCTTCTAAAAGCTTGAAAATAGAATATTCTTTTTTATTTATTTTTGCCAGTTGTTTGGTTTTTCTGGTTTTGCATATATTTATAGTATTGTAAAACATGTATAAATACTACTAATTTAGTAAGAAATAGTAATAATTAAGACTTTAAGTTGTAATAAAGGTTGAGTTGGCGGAGAAGGGGGGAGACTGAGGCTCGGAGAGCGGTTTTGTCTTTTGCTTGGATTGTTATACGGGTTGGAGAGATTTTGATTGATGAACGATTGTATTTTCTTTTGGAGAGTTCTAAGAAGATTTCTGGATTTATTTTTTGTTGGAGAAAAATAATTATTTTATAAGACATTTTTTCACCTTGAATTTTAGAGGTAAAACTAAATTGTTGTGTTTGAAGAAAAAGATGTCTTTTTGTTTTTCCAGAGAAAGTTCTGCATCTGATTGAAAGGAAAAGAATTTAGAGAAAGATTTGTCTTTGGATTTGTCTTTGATTGTTTGGAATTTCTCTCGGATTGGAGAATTTTCTAAAAGAAAATAGGAAAAAATAGATTTGTAATCTTTGTCTTGAAAAAAAGAAAGGTGGTTTTTTGAGATAATTAATATTGTTTCATGAGCGCGAGATTGAGCTAAAGAATCAAGTGAAAAAAGATTATGATTTCCTCTGGAGATATATTGGGCAGAGAAAAGGTTTGAAAGAGAACGAGCAAATATTCTTTCTTGTTTTGAGGAATTACGAGAGATAGTTATAAGCATAAGAAAAAGAGAAGAGAAAAAAATAAATAAGGATTTTTTTAGAGTGTGTCAACTTCTTTGGCGATTGTTCCGCGAATTTTGTAGAGTATTTTTCCACCGCAAGAAGGACAGCGAACACTTTCGTTTTGGGAGAGTTCAAAACAAGCTTGGCAATTACTGCATTTATACATCTTTATCAGCCTCCACTATTTCTTGCAGAGAGAAAGATTTTTGTGATACCATTTTTCTAACTGCATTACCAATTAAAGTTTCAGGAGTATATGCTCCTCCGGCTAATTTATAATTGCATTTATTGCATAGATAGATTCCTGTAGCTTTTCTTTTCAATAATCCTTTTTTACAACTTGGACAAAGATGTTCTGCTTTTTGTTTTTCTTCTATCTTAAGGATTCTTTTACGAATTCCTACACCATAACGGGAACCAAATCTTCCTGCTGATTTTACTCTCTTGGTTTTTTTGCTCATATATATCACTCCTTAGGCAAGTATTTTAAAAGTTCCTTTGATTTGGATAAAGCCATATCCACTGCCTTTAGAATTTCTTCTTGGGTAAAAGAGCCTGCAAGTCCTTTTTGGAGAGCAGATAATTTACCGTCAAAGACTCCTATGCTTAAACGAGCATCAACAGCTTCTTCTTCTTCCAAAGAAGGATCCATAAAAAGAGTTGTTCCTGTTTTTCTTATTGTCACTAAAAGTGGTTTAGAAGAAAGAGGAAGTTTTCCTGAATATTCTCCTTTTATTATTTTGTTTTCCTTGTCTAATTTTGGAAGTTTTGTGTTTAAGAGGGCTGCTAAAGCTGCCAAAGCTGATGCATCTATCATGTTTCCATCATCATTTACAATATAGAAATCAAGATAGGCTATCCATACTAACTCGCCTTTTTTTATGCACATTTTTTTGAAATCCAAAGTTTTTGATTCTCTTATTGGACGATCAATTATTCTTGCAAGTTCAGTTTCATTTGCATTTGGTGGTCCAAATTCAAATGTTGGAGATGCAATTGGATTTAATTCTGCACCTATTGAGATTGTTCCTTCATCTGGATTATCAGGATAAGGCTCTCCTGTTTGCATTTTAACTCCAGCATAAACTTCGGTTTTTCCTATACGGACTATTGCTGAACCTTCTGCATTTTTGAAGATTCCAGTTTTTATTTCTATATTTCTGAAGTCAGTCAAACCGCGATTGTCGGAGCGCTTTCCTTCTAATAAAAGTTTTTTTGCTTTTTCTCCTTCAATCTGTAAAAGTATATCTTTATTGTTCATCTACTTCACCTTCTATGTTTGCATTGCATGAATTTTTTAGAGCTTCTTTCTGAATCTCATATATTCTTTGTATTGGTTTTTTTGCTAGTTCTATGGCTTTTTCAAGTTCTTTTTTTTCAAAGACTCCATCCATTTGCAAGAGAACTATCTCTCCTGAGCGAGGAAGCATTGCAATTGGGATATCAACTGCATCTTCTGCATCTTCTTCTTCTTTTGTTAAATCAACTATGAGTTCTTTGTTTGCTCTTCCAACACTTACAGCTGAGACTAAATCTCTCATTGGGATTCCAGCATTTGCTAAAGCAACACTTGCTGCTGTTAAAGCTGTAACGCGGGAGCCTGCATTCATATCAAAGAAATGGACATAAATGTCTATTTTTGAGTTTGGAAATCTTTCTGTAAAGACTGCTTTTTCCAAAGCTTCTTGACTAACTTTTGATATTTCCATTTCTCTTCTTCCTGGTCTTGGATTTTTTCTGTCTGGAACTGAAAAGCTTGCCATTCTATAATGGTAATTTATGTTTGCCTTGAAAGGATTTTGTGTGTGTTTAGGCAATGCCTCTCTTGGACCATAAACAGCCACTAAAGCTTTGTTTTGTCCCCATTCTATATAAGCTGAACCATCTGCTCTGCTTAGAACTCCTGCTTGTATTTTTATTGGGCGAAGTTCATCTGTTTTTCTTTTATCTGGTCTCATTTTTTATCACCTTTAAGCATTTCTTCAACTTTTGTTGTTAGATGTGGTTTATGGGCTTCTTCTTCAATTAAAGAGATTGCTTTTTTTAGAAGTTCTATGTTTCCTTCTTTTGCCCATATTCTTCCATTCATTCCCAAGTAAATTTGGGAAGCTGTGTATTTTTTTATAGTGTCTATCATTGAATTATTTTTTCCTATAAAGCGTGGAGCTTTTACAGGTGTGAAAGTTAGAAGATTTCCTGTATGAAGAGTTCTCATTATTCTTAAATCTATGTCATTTACTTCATCTACTCTTTCAATTGATGCTAAAACAAAATCATGATGTTTTAGATATCCTCTAATTCTTTCCTTCATTATGAAAGGATTTGTTGATGTGCCTATGTCTATTTCATATCCATTGTAGGTTTCATCTACAACTATCCCTATAACTGCATCTCCTACTCTTGGGAGATAATGTCCGTTTAAAGGAACAACAGAAACAATTTCTGAATCTGGGTAATATACTCCAAATACAGAAGAAAAAATTGTTCCATTTTCCTTGAATATGTTTGCTCCTGTTCTTTTGTTTTCCTGAGTCAGAAGCTCACCAGGAATTACTATTTTTCTTTTTGAAGATTTTATTTCACTTGTCATTTTATCACCTAATCTAGAAATTTAATATCGGCTTCAGAGTTTGTGAATTTATTTACCAAGCCTATTAATTCTGTTTTTAATCCAGCTGGAATTTCAAACAAAAGTATGAGATGTCCAGTGTTTGTCCATTCTTGTTTTTTTATTTTGAAATTATGGAAAAATGAAAATGCTCTTGGAGCATATAAAGGGGGGATTTTAACTGCAACTTCCAATGTTTCAATTGAAATTGGAATTAAAGGTTTTAGTTTTTGGATTATTTCTGGTAATTGTTCTTCTGCTGATTTGAAAACATCTATTTGCACTTTTGCTTCTTGCATTGCTGTTTCTATTCTTTGAGGAGGATGAGGAGTTTTTGTCTGAGGATTGTATGTGTTTCTTGAAATCAAGTGAATTATTTCTTTTCTTTTTGCTTCCTGCATTTCATGTTTTTGTTGGGTTGTTAATTGAACTCTTCCTTTTTCTATTATTTTTTCAACTATTTGATTGAAAGACATATTTGGGAATGATTTTTTTATTGCTTCTTGTGCTTGTAATTCTCCTGATTTTGCATCTTTGAAAATATCTTCTGCTGCTAAGAGAGATGAAAAATCAACTTTGTTTCCTTTCTTTAAATCATTTGCAAGATAAGGGTCTACTAAGATTTCAAATGTTTCGCCAGAATGTTCCAATTTAGCTATAACTGCATCTTCTAATTTTACCATAACTGCACCTTTAAAGTTTCAAGTTTTGCAGTTCTTGCTCTGAAATACGAGTGAAAGGAGTATCAACTGAGATATATGCTGCATCTATATAACTTATATCAAAATCTGTTTTTTCAGTAACTGATTTTTTTATTGCTTTTAATCCAAATTCTAATGCTTCATGCTGTGCTAAACCTTCTGAGAAATTTTTATCTAAAAAAGACATTGCTTCTTTGCTGTTTTTTCCTAAAGCTGCTGCTTTGTATTCTGCCATTGCTCCGCTTGGTTCTGTTTCAAAGAGTCTTGGACCTGTGCTGTCATATCCTCCTATAATCAAACTAACTCCAAAAGGTCTTACACCTGCATATTGAGTATAATATTGTTTTATACTTGATATTTGTTTTACCAAATACTCTATTTGTATTTGTTCGTCATACATCTGCTTATTATTTTGTGCTTCCTCTCTTGCAAAACTTACTATTCTTCTTGCATCACCTATTAAACCAGCGCTTATTGCACCAGTGTAATCATCAATTTTGAAAAGTTTTTCTATTGTTTTTGGCACCATTATTTTCCAAGATGGTTTTTTATGGGCTATTAAAACTACTCCTTTATCATAAACTAAACCTATTCCTAGAGTTCCTTGTTCAACTATTTTACTTGCATATTCCACTTGGTAGAGTCTTCCATCTGGGCTAAACATAGTAGCTGCTCTGTCATATGCCTCGTTTCTTTTTGCTGGGTACATAAGATAAAAATACAGCAAAAGATATATAAAGATTTAGATATCTAAAAGAAATCCGCCTTGTTCCTTAATTAGCTTTAAATTGGACTTACAAGATGGGCATTTGACTTTTTTCCTTTCTATGTCTTCTATGTCCAGAGGTATTTCCACACCACACTGAATGCATGATATTTTCTTCATATAAAATCCCTTTGAGCCTAAAAAAGATAGGCATCAAAGTGTTTTTAAAGGAAAATGATTCGTTAATTGCCTGTTTGTTTAAAAAGAAATTATTCGTAGTGAAGAGCTTCTACTGCATCCATTTCTGAGGCTTTTTTGGCAGGAAGATAACCTGAAACTGCACCTAGGAAAACTGAGAAGGCTAAGATTAAGAAAATTGTGAAGAAACTAACTGTGAAAGAAAGAGGGTAAAGAAGAGTTGCTAAATAAAAAACAAAAAGTCCTAAAAGAATTCCTAAACTTCCTCCTATTAATCCTAGGATTGCTGATTCAGAGACAATTATGAAAAGAATTTTCTTTTTTGTTGCTCCGATTGCTTTCATTGTTCCTATTTCTTTTGTTCTTTCCATAGTTGTCATATACATTGTGTTTGAGACAACTACTCCTCCAACAACTAAAGAAATTGCTGCAATTGCTAAGATAACTATTTCAACTATTGAGATGATTGAATCTGTCATTTCCAAAGCATTTGCTGTTGAAGTTATTATGTAATCTTCTGTATTATTGTGATTTTTATAAAGAAGTTTGTCTATTTCATCTATTGCTCTATCTACTTCAAATTCTGAAACTGCCTCTACATATAATTCTACAGGAGTATCTATTCCAAATTGTTTTGCACATTCTTTTGAAGTGTAAATTATTCCTGTCATTCCAATTGTTGTGTAGATTGCTGGAAGTCTTGTTATACCTACTATTTGCATAGATTTATTTATTGTGTTGATTGTTGAATTTACTTTTAGTTCTTTTGAAAAAGCATTCTGAGCAAATTGTTCAGAAACAATTACATTACATATATCTCCTTTTCTTAAAAGTCTTCCTTCTTTTAAATCTATTAATTTCATTTCTTGTAAGAATTCTGAGAATTCAGAATCAAAACCTATGATAAATGCAGATTGTTCTTCTTCTCTCCATTTGAAAACTAAAACTCCTTCATAAAAACCTATTGCTTTTTTCACAGATTTCAAAGCTGTTATGTCTTCTATGTCTTGGTCTGAAAAAACATCAGCAACTGTTGATTCTGTATAAGAGGAACCTGCATTTATTGAAATTGTATTTTTTCCAAAAGTATTGAATTGTTCTTTTATTCCTTCTTTTACACCTGCTCCTAAAAAAAGAAGTGAAGAAACTAAGAAAATTCCTAAGATTATTCCTAAGACTGTTAATATTGTTCTAAGTTTTCTTCTTTTTATATTTTGAAAAGAAAAATTGAAGTCGGAAAGAGAGAGCATTTTACTCATTTTTCTTTTTTATGAATCTTTTGTAAAGGAATTTTCCTGTCCAAACTAAACCTATTAAAGCAAAGAGTTCTAAGATAGGAAGTGAAAATCCTCCTGATTCTGGATATATATTTATTTTGAATTCTTTTTCTTCAAAGACTTTTTCAGCATCTTTGTTTAGATAAGAGAATCTTACTTTAACTGTTTTTTCTCCGGTTGTGGGTGTGAAATAAACCTTAAAAGAATCAAAATCATCTGCTTCTAATGAACCTATGAATACTTTTTCTTGTTCTAATTTTAAATCAGATTCTAATTCTGCAACTACAAACTTTGCTTCTGCAAATCCTGTGTTAAAGACACTGATTGTTATGCTTGTGCCATTGTGTTCAATTGTTGAATCTAATTGTGCTTGTCCTGTTATTTCTAAACCTATATATGAAGTATTTGAAAGAGAAGAATTTGAAAGAGTATAATAAGAAACTGTGAAAGGTAAAAGATATGCTTTTAAATCAGAATTTGGGTCAGCTGAGATTATGAATGAAACTTCTTTTTCTTGTCCTGGTTCTAGAATTTCAATTGTTTTTGAGCTTGGACCTAAAGTTGTTAAATTTCTTTTTACTATAACTCCTGTTGTTGTTATTGAATAATCATTATCAAACTTTATGACTATATTTCTTGCTGTTGAATTGCCTGTGTTTTTTAAAGTTAGAACTAATTCTTTTTTTTCACTTGGGGATATTGATGTTGTGTTTGTTGAGACTATTTCTATATTTGGAGTTTCTGAACTAATTGTAAAAGTTAGGGCTTCTTTTTTCATTGCTCCTGAGCCATATTTAATATCCATTGTATATGTTCCGTCTGAGACTAATGGGCTGACTTTAACATCAAATTCTAATGTGGATTTCTTTGTTGTTTGAATTGAGGTTGTTTGTTCTGTTTGAAGTGTGGAAAAAGGAAACTTGTTGTCTAAAATTACTTTTACATTTTCTGCATTTACGACTCCATCATTTTGAATTGTGATTGTTAGTTTAAATGTTTGTCCTGGGGATAAAACCGAAGGAGTTGAGGAATAAGAAGAAAGGGATAAATCAGCAGCATAAGAAGATGTGAAAAGAAGGAAAAAAGATAATAGGAAAAGTATTTTTTTCATAATTGGAAGAGAGAAGAAAATAATATAAATACATCTATTGGTTTCCTAACTTCTTTATTGTTTCTATACATTTCTTACAGATGTTTTGGCTTTTAAAAGAATATTGGGCTTGTTTATCGCAGAAAAGGCATCTTCCTTGTTCCTCTTTGTCTTTGTTTGCCCATGCTTCCAAAGTTTCCCAACTGAGCCATTTAGGTAAAACTAATTCTTTTAGAACTGCTTTATTACCTTCTTGTATTAATTTCTTATGAGTTGGAACTATTAATTTGTCAAGTTTTCTTAGATAGTCTACTTGGGCTACTAATCCTTTTCTTAAAAGACTTTCAATTATTTGTTCAAATTTACTTTTAGTCATTCTATAACCTCGGCTTTCTTTAATATGATAACTATGTTGTCTTTTTTAATCTTATTCTTTTTTGCATATTTGAAAAGATAATGAATTGTGCTTTTAGGCAGATTGGTTTTTTCTGCAATTTTTCTTATAGAAAGAGAATCTCTTTTGTATTCATTTATTTTTGATAAAAGAGAAGAAGGAGAAATTATTGGTTTGCCTTTGAATTCTGAGACTATGAGAGAGATTGATTTTTCCTTTAAAAGAGTTTTTGCTTTTTTTCCTGTTCTTTGGAAAGTGCTTGGACTTAAGTATATTTTTTTTATTTTTTTTAGATTGTTAAATATTTGGTTTAAGAAAAAAAGAGATGGTTGGCGTTGGAGATAAATTGCTTCTATATCAGGAGTTATTTTTCTTAAATCTTTTGGGTTTGAGATTTTTACTATCATTCTTTTTTTCCTCTTTACTCTGATTTTTTTCTTAGACGTTTTGTGAATTCTTGTTTCTTTTTATTGAAGTATTTCTTCAAGGCATATGTTGAACCTTGCAGAATTTCTTTTTTTGTTGGGCCTTTGAAATCCATTCTATACATTCCATCTTTTTCTTGGATATTTGGGCCAAACCATTTGATATTTTTCTTTTTTCTTAAATTTCTTAGGATTTTTTCTGTTGTATTATCTGAGTTTAGTTTCAAGATTATATCTCCTACTCTTTCTGCTGAATGTGCATCTGAACCTGCTGTTATGAATTCTGTTTTTTCAACTAGAGCGAGAGTTTTTTCTATTCTTTCATTTATTCCATAAGCTTGAGAATCAAACTTTTGTTTTAGTTTTTTGGCTGTGTTTGAAAGATGGAGAGTTTTTGCTATGCGGTTTTTTTGGAGGTAGGAAAAGAAATTGACTGGTTTTTTGAACCAAGCAGAATTGAAGATGAACTTTGAGGCAATTGCTAAATGCCCACTGAAAGCTTCTACTCCGAAATTTTGATTTAAAAGAGAGTGGAGTTTTTTATCTGAGATTCTGTAACCTGCACTGTCTAAATCAAAACCATAAGGGTGAGCTATGCTTAATAGAAGATTTTCTTTTTTTGCTATTTTTTTCAGGTTTGAAAGAGAGAGGTTTTTTTGGAAAAGAATTTCTATGTCATATATTTCTGGGTTTGTTTTTAAGGCGATTATATGTCCTATTTCTGTGTTTAATTCTAAACCTGGGATTAGAGTGATGTTTTTTGGTTTTTTTTCTAAGAGAAGAGAATATGCTTTTCTTGCATCATATTCTATGTGTTCAGTTATTGCTACTGCTTGAAGATTTCTTTGTTGGGCATAAAACCAGAATTTCTTTGGATTTGTTTTTTTTTCTACTAAGTGAGTGTGCAAGTCTAAATTAAGCATATTATTTATTGGAAGGAGATGTTTTTATTTTTGTGTTTTTTCCGAAAACTAGATTTCGGATTTAGCAAACTGAGAAAGGACTTCATTATCATTGGAATGGATTGGACTTTCTTCTAGTTTCTCATGTTTTAAAAGGAAAGAATTTCTTTTTCTTATTGATTTGAAATAGTCTTTGTCTAAGGATTTCAGGAAAGTTGAGGAATTGAAAAGATAAAGGATTGAAGTGTCGTTGATAAAGAAGTCAAGGGATTGACGGTTTCTTTGTTTTGGTTTTTCTTGAAGAATTGAATTTGCAAAAAGTTTTTCAGTTTCTGATTCTTGTGGGAGTTGAATGTCTGAGTTTTGGAAGAAATCCAAATCTGAGAAGAATTCCGGAGGTATGAAAGAAAAACGGAAGACTTTTCTTTTAGAATTTTTCATAAAACTCTTTAAGACATCAAAGAAAACTTTTGAAGAATTAACTGTGAAGTTTTCTGTGAAAGAAAAAGAGCAAGATTGGGCTGTTCTTAAGAGTTTTAAATTTGATTGAATCCAAGAATCATTTGCTGAATATTTTTCTCCTATTTTGTTTATTGCTTGCTCTTTTTGGAGTTCTTGAATTGTTTTGTAGACCGCGGAATAAGTGCAGTTGAAACCTTCTTTTCTTAGGAAAGTGAAAAGTTCTTTTGCAGAAAGAGGTTGCATTAAGAGAGCTAGGAAAACCCTGCTCTTGAGTGGTTGCATTGCTATGCTCAAAAGCATCATTAATTAGATATATAGAGGAGAAGGGCTTTTAAATAGGTTTTTTGGATAGAAAGTATTATGTAGATTTCTTGGAAAAAAGCATGAATTGGGAAAGAAGAGCTTCCATTTGGATGTGTTCATTTGCTCCTTCAACTATTCTGAAATTATAAGTTGCTATTTTGTCTATTAATTGGAGTCTTGTTTCTTCATCTAGTTCTTTTGAATCAACAACTTCTCTGTATATTTGGATAACTATGTCTTCTGCAGACATTCCATAATCATACATTAAAGAATAGAGGTTTTTTCTTGCTTCTAGGAATTTTTTCTCTAAAGCTAAAGAGATTAAAGATTTAATTTCTTCTGGGCGGGCTTGAGAACTTACTTTGTAAATGTCTTCTGCTTTGATTGTTTTTGATAGACTTGCTGATGCTTGTAAGATGTTTATTGCTTTTCTTAAGTCACCTTGTGAAACATAAATAATTGCTTCATAAGAATTTTCATCCATTTGGAGAGACTCTTTTTCTGATATTTTTTTTAAAGCTTTTTTTATTTCCTGCGGAGAAAGAGGGCGAAAACGGAAAACTACACAACGAGATTGAATTGGTTCTATTATTTTACTTGAATAATTTGCATTTAAAATAAAACGAGCTGTCTGAGAATATTTTTCCATTATCCTACGGAGAGCTTGTTGGGCTTCTGGTGTTAAAGCATCACTTTCATCTAAGAAAATTATCTTGAAGGGAGAATTGAAAGACATTGTTCTTGCAAAGTCTTTTACTATTGTTCTTATGTCATCTATTCTTCTTGAATCAGATGCATTTAATTCTAGGAAATTAGAATCTAATGTTTTGTAAATGTCGTATGCTAAAGAAACTGCTGCTGATGTTTTTCCCACACCTGCTGGGCCTGAGAAAAGAAGGTTTGGGAGGTTTCCTGTTTTTGCATAAGAACTTAATCTTCTTGTTATTTCTTCATGTCCTAAGACATCTGAAAGAGTTTTTGGACGGTATTTTTCAACCCATGGAATATCAAATGTTTTTTCTTTGTCTTGCATAGGATTCTTTTGGTTTAAAAGAATTAAAAAGATATGTTTCTGTTTTTTCTTAGGATTTGTTTTTTGTGGTGAAAAATTTGGAGAAAAAGAAATTGAAAAGATTTTTAAAGATGTTTGAGGAGAAAATGAATATGGACTACAAAGGAATTATACTTTATTTAGTTGTTTTTTTATTTGGAATGTTTGTCTTGGTATTTGGGGGACAAATGCATAATGTAATTGCCCAAGGAGTTTCAGGAATTCCAATATTGAATTTGATTTTACCTTTACCTGAGATGATAAGTCCAATGTATTATGCATATGCTTTGTTTGGTTTTGTTTGTTCTATTATTGTCTTGAAATGGGCTGAAGAATTTTTTAAGCAAAAGATTGTTGAAAAACCTTTGTATTTTTTGATTGTTTTAATTACTCTTTATTTTGTGTATTATATTGCTTATTTTTGGTATTATTCAGAAGCAATTTCTTTTGGTGCAGGGGTTTGGCCTGATTTTTGGACTGAACTACATACTTCAAGTTATTATGCTTTTGTTTTCTGCTTTTTGCTTGGTTGGGCGGCTGAATATTTGAAACGAAAAACACTTAATTAAAATCTTTTTGTCTGAAAAGTCTTTATGAAATTTTATATTGAAGATTTTGGATGTTCTTTAAATAAAGCTGAGACTAGAATTATTGCTCAACAATTGGTTAGAAAAGGATGGATTGAAAGTGAATTGAATAAGGCAGATTATGTGATTGTAAATACATGTGGAGTAAAAGAGCCAACTGAAAACAAGATTGTTCGCAGATTGAAAGAAATTGAAAGATTGAAAAAAGGGAAACTAATTGTTTATGGTTGTTTAGTTGATATTAATTATGAAAGATTGAAAGAGTTTGAAGAAAGAGGAGCTGTGCTGATTGGAGTTAAACCATTGGAACTTTTTTCTGAATTAGGTTTAGAGTATCAGGGGATTGAAGCTGGGTTTCTTGAAAACCCTTATGTTGCTGTTATTCCAATTAATCAAGGTTGTTTAGGAAACTGCAGTTTTTGTGCAACCAAAAAAGCCCGCGGAGGATTAAGAAGTTATAGTCCTTCTAATCTTCGGAGTGCTTTTCGGAGTGCTCTTTTGAAAAGAAAAGAGATTTGGATTACTTCTCCTGATAGTGGGGCATATGGGAAAGATATTGGAACTGATTTAGGGGAACTTTTGAAAAATTTTTTGAAAGAAGAAGGGGATTTTAGAATAAGAATTGGAATGATGAATCCTGATAATTACAGAGATATTGAGAAAAAAATGTTTAAGATATTTGAGGATAATAGAGTTTTTAGATTTCTTCACTTACCTGTGCAATCAGGGAGTTCTAGGATTTTAGAAAAAATGAATAGAAGATATAGTGCTGAGGAATATGAAGAACAGGTTTTTAGATTGAGAGAATTTGATTCCAAGTTTTGCTTGGCCAGTGATTATATAGTTGGCTTTCCTTCTGAAAGCTTTTTGGAGTTTAAGAAATCTCTTAATCAGATTAAAAGAACCCAGCCTGATATTGTGAATGTTTCAAGGTTTTATCCTCGTCCTGAGACTTTGGCTTCTTTGGAAAAAGATATGATTAGTCGTGAGAAAAAAGAAAGAAGTAGAGAAATGAGTTCTTTGTGCCGTGAGATTTCTGCTGAGAGAAATAAAATGCATATTGGCAAACAGAAGATTTTGATTGATGAAGATGGAAGTGAGGATAAAAAAAAGGGAAGAAATAATTATTACAAAGTTGTTTTGGTTGAAGGGAAGAAAGGAGAGTTTGTTGAAAAAGAAGTTTTGAAAGCTGAGAATTTTTATTTAGAATGATTTTTTAGGTAGTCTTTTAAGAGAGAGGAAAAAAGGATTGGGGCTAACTTCATGTTTTCTGGGGTTTCAACATAAGCAATTCTCATTTGAGTTTTCCCTAACTCTTCATTTGTGTAAAAACCATCCATTGGAGAAACTAAAAGAGTGTAGTCTTTTTTATCTATTGAAACTTTTCCTTGCTTTGCACAAAAAAGAACAAAATCTTTTGCATTGAAAGATTTTGGAACTATGTTTCTTACATCTATTACTGAATAAATTGCTGCATCAGGACTTGAAATTATTAAGTCAGGTAAAAGAGATTTTAGATTTTTTGTAAAAGAAAAAATCATTTGTTTGTAGTAATTTCTTTGAATTGAATACCATTCTTGGAGAGAAGAATGAGATATGTTTGCTAAAGAACTGAAAATAGATTGTCCAATTGTGTTTGCACATAAGTTTGCTGTGTATTCAGCAACACTTTTTTCATGAAAGAGTTTATTGTCTGTGATAATTGCTCCTATTCTTAAACCACATGCATTCCAAACTTTTGAAGCTGTTTCTATGCTTATTCTTCTTCTTGTTATTCCTGGAACATCTTTTTCTGTTAAATGCCAGATTGAAGTTTTTTCAGAATCTGTGTATGATAATTCCCTGTATGCTTCATCACTTACAATCCACATATTGTACTTAACACAGAGATTTGAAAGTTCAATTAAAGATTGTTTTGAATAAAATTGTCCAGTTGGATTATCATATGGGATAATGATTAAAGAAGAAGGAGAATGTTGTTTTATTTTTTCTTCTATTTCTTCTAAGTTGGGTAGAGTGAATTTTCCATCTTGTGAAAGAGTTCTTGAGATTGAGATTGTTTTTCTTTGTGTTCTTTTTGCAAAAGAAAGATAGTTTGTGTAAGCTGGTTCTAAAAGTAAAAGAGGTTTATCTGATTCTGCTGTGCCTAAGATAACTAATTCCATTGCTTGTGAGCCTCCATCTGTTATTTGACAGAAAAGATTTTCAGTTGGGCAGTTGGAGGAAGAAAGAATATTTAGAAATGCTTTCTTGCATTCTTCTGTTCCTGCTGAGGGAGTGTATTTGACTACTCCGTCTTTGAAAAATTGTTTTAGATTAAACATTCTTTCTTGCATTTTTGGGTGCATTGGAAGAGAAACATTTCCTATTGCTAAGTTTATTGCTTGGACATTGTCTGTTCTTTTTAAAAATTCAATTTGGGCTAAACGAATGGAAGATGGAGAATTTTCTTGGAAATGTTTTGAAAGTCTTGGTTGCATATTAGATTTTAATTGAAAGAGTATAAAACACTTTTGGGTTTGGCGATTGCCTAAATTATTCAATTCTGAATTCCAGCCATTCTACTTTTTTATCTTGGACTAAAGATTTTATTTTCTTTTGTTTTTGGTTTAGTTGAGAAGAATGGGTTTTTATTTCACAGAAAATTATTTTATCTTCTGTAAATGCTAAACCATCAATTGGTGTTCCTAAGAATCTGAAATCTTCTGGGGAATAAGGGAAAGAGTCAAGAAAAGGAGCCCAGTGTTCTAGAGTTTTTCCATATTTGACTGATTGAGAAGATTTAGAGAAAGAAAGAGAAGAAAGTTTTTCTTCCAAAGTTTTGTTTTTTTGGTGGAGATAGAGAAGAAGATAAAGAAGGATTAAGATGATTGCTGAAAGAAGATAAAGAAACATTATGATGCACCAAACCATGAGGATATTTTTCTTTGACTTGAATAGTTTTTAAGAGTGATTGAATCTCTGAGCATTTCTTTTGAGATTTTTTGGGAGAGGAATTTTTTTGCATTTTCTAAACTGGAGAAATGTAAGGGAGGTTTAAGAAGAGCATCTTTAACTGTTTCTCTTATAACCCAGACACCTAAAGGTTGCTTGTATTCATCTGATATTGTTCTGAAAACAATTGCTGAGGCTTGTTTTTTTTCACGGAGAAGATGTTCAGTGATTGAAAGACGGGAGGCGAAATATGCTCCTTCTGTGTTTGTTGGATAACTTGTTCTTCCTTTGTAGGGCTCGCTATCTGCCATGACTGTTGTGTTTCCTTCTGTCCAAATTGTGTTTGGTTGCCATTGTTCCATTTGTTCAAAAGCCCATGTATCTGGAAGAAGAAGAATGTAAAAATAATTTCCTAAATATGAAGAATGGTAAAGGCGATAGTTATCTAGGCAAGAAAATTCTTTTATTTTTTCTATGTTTTGTTTTGATAAATTTTGATCAACTGCAGTTATTGCCCAACGAGTTGGAACTAATCTTCTGTTTCTTTGAACTCCTAATAAACCAACTGAAAGAACTTTGTAGATTGTAGAGGGAGTGAAATGATTGTAAAGTTCATACATTGTTGTTGATGAAAGAGCATCTGTGTCACTTGTTGCTTTTTCTATTTTTGGACTTATGCGGGGATTTTCTTGTAAAGAAAAAGACTTCATTATTCCGACTGGGCCTAAAGGAGCTGTTGATTCATAGAAATCTAATTGAGTTTTTAAGCGAGTTGAAAGATTTATTTCCAAGGAAGTTGATTTTTCAGCCATGTTTATTTCTTGGATTTGCATTAGTTCGTATGATGGGTTTTGAGCTGAATAAGCATCAAACTTTTTGTATGGGCGAACTAAGGATTCTCGGAAATCAATTATTTGCTGGGCTGGTAAACCAAACCATTGTTCTGAACTGTCTAAAAATTCTGTGTTTTCTTGGATTGCCGGTGGAGTTAAAGGAGCAATTGCTATTTTTGGGTAGTTTGTCCATGAGACAAAAGCAGAAGGAGGAGAAGAGCCTGTAAAGGAATCTTTTGTTTTTGTTAGGATTTTTTTGTGAGTTTCTTGTCTTCTTAAAAGAGGGCAATAGTTTAAGCCACAGAGAAGTTTTCCTTTGCATTTTAAACAAAGAGATTTTGAAATCATGTATAGATATGGAGGTTAGGATTTAAGAAGTTTTTCTTGGTTGTTTGCCTTCTTGGGTTTTCTGGGTAATCAAGAAAGAGGAAAGTGAAGGAAACAAGCTGATTGGAAATTTGCGAATTGTTTGCCTAAGGGATGACGAGTGGAGATTATTTTTATTTCTGCTTTTGTTGTTTTTAAGTTGGGTTGAAGTTCTGCAAGATAATCTTCAGAGATTAAAATTTCAGAACAAGCATTTAGAGAGATTGCTTTTCTTGTGTCTTCTAAACCATAACAAACTTTTTCAGGGGATTTTGATAATCTCTTGAAAAATTCATCTATTAATTCTGTGTCCCTGAGAATTTGGAGACTGGCAAGTGTTTTCTTTAAATTGGATTTCAAGAGTTCTTTGAAACCTGCTTCTTCTGTGTGAGAGGTTCCAATTGTTTCGTGCTTGTGTTTAGGTTGCAAGAAAGTAGAGAGTTTGGTTTTTGTAAATCCTGGCCCAGCTATGATTAGATATTCTGGTTTTTTTTCTTGAATTGTTTTTTCAATTGCATTGAAATATTTTTGTTCTGTGCTTTCAGAGAGAAATTGTTTTCCTGATTTGTTTGAGAAAATTTCTCCTGCTTTTTTCAAGGAGAGATTGGAGAGCCAAGCAAACTCTGCTTTTTCATCATCTAAAAGAACTAAAAGAGTTTTTGGAGATTTGGATTGAGAAAGCATGTCTAAGATAGATTGGTTGACAAGAGGAAAAAAGATTTTGTAGTTTTTGGAAGGTTGAATATCTATACTTTGGTATGAATTTAAAGGAGCTAATTCTTCAGGTTTTGCTTCTAAGATTTTTCCATTTGCTTTTAAGATTTCTAAATCTGGGTTGAATGAAAGAGATTCTATTGAAATGCGAGTATGGATTTTTACTCTTGTTTGTTTGTCTGTTCCTTTTATTTGGATTTTTCTGTCTGCTGAAGATTCTAATTCTGCTCCTTTTAATAGTTTTGAAAGAATGTATAAGTCGTCTATTGTTTCAGGGATTAAAGAGATTAAGTTCTTTTCTTTTTTTATTATCTTCATACTGACTTTTGGGAGGCAGGGATTATAAAGGTTTTTTTGCATAGGTAAATATGGATTTCAAGAAAATTGGAGAAGGAAAAAGACTAGCTGTAATAGACTATGATAAATGCCATCCTGAGAAATGTGGATGGGCATGCGGTAAATCTTGTCCTGTGAATAAAATGGGAAAAGAATGTATAATTGAAAATCCAACAAGAATAGCTGAAGACTTATGTATTGGTTGTGGGATTTGTGTTCATAGATGTCCTTTTTCAGCAATAAAGATTGTAAATGTTAGTCCTAAACTTAAAGTTCCAATGCATAGTTATGGGAAAAATAGATTTAGAGTTTTTGGATTTCCAAGTGTTCGTTCTGGTGTTTTGGGGATTGTTGGAAGAAATGGAATTGGGAAAACAACAATAATGAATATTATGAGTGGAAATATAATCCCTAATTTAGGAGAAGCAGAAGGAGATTATGAAAAAATAATTGAATATTTTAGAGGAAAAGAATTACAAGAATATTTCAAGAGCTTGCAGGGGGGGAAAACCAGATTGAGTTTGAAACCACAGCATATTGATTTTATTCCTAAAGTTTATAATGGAAAAGTTTCTGAGGTTCTTGAAAAAGTTCTTGGTGAAAAGGCTGAAAAAGCTTTGGAAGATTTTGGCTTGAGTCATTTGAAAGATAGAGAGCTTGGGCAATTATCTGGGGGAGAATTACAAAAAACAGCAATTGCTGTTGCTTATGAAAAAGATGCTGACTTGTATTTTTTTGATGAACCAAGTTCTTATTTGGATATAAAAGAAAGATTAAAAATGGCTAAGAAAATAAGAGAATTGGGTGAGAGAAAAAATGTTGTTGTTGTTGAACATGATTTAGCTATCTTGGATTATTTGTCTGATTATATACATGTTCTTTATGGTGAAAGAGGAGTTTATGGAGTTGTAAGTAGTCCTAAAAGTGTTAGAAATGGAATAAATGAATTTTTAGAAGGATATTTGGTTGATGAGAATATGAGATTTAGGACACATGAATTGAAGTTTTATATAAGAAGTAGCGACAAGACTGCAAAGAAAATGAAAATGATTGACTTTCCTAGAATGGAGAAGAAACTTGGTAATTTTCAGTTGCAAATTGAAGCAGGAGTTTTGAATAAAGGAGAGATAATTGGGATTCTTGGGGCAAATGGAATTGGGAAAACTACATTTGTTAGAATGTTGGCGGGGGAAATAAAAGCTGATAATTGTGAAAGTAGAATTGGAAGAAGTGTTTCTTATAAAAAGCAGTATTTAGAGCCACTTGAAATGACTGTTCAGGAATATTTCAAAGACTGTGATATGGAATTTTTTAATTCTGAGATAGACAAAAGATTGACAATTAAAGAATTGTTTGAAAAAGACATGGGAAAATTATCTGGTGGAGAATTGCAAAGAGTAATGGTTGGAAAAAGTCTTTGTTCTTATTCTGATATTTATTTGTTGGATGAACCTTCTGCATTTATTGATGTTGAAGATAGATTGAATATTGCTGATGCTATAAGAAACACAATTGAAAAAAGAAACTCAGTTGGTATTGTAATTGACCATGACTTGATGTTTCAAGATTATGTTTCTGATAGAGTAATGGTATTTGAGGGAGAAAGTGGAGTAAAAGGAGAAGGTAGGAAGATTGAGAATTTAGAAAATGGGATGAACAGATTTTTGTCTGGTTTGGGAATTACATTTAGAAGAGATGAAAAAACTAAAAGAGTAAGAGCAAATAAACCAGGTAGTCAGAAAGACAGTGAGCAGAAAAAGAGTGGAGATTACTATTATGTTCTTTAGAGGTATTGAAGAAGGTTAGGAAAAATAAAAGAGAGAGAAAGTTGTTAATAAGGGTTTGCGAATTTTAGGGCGAAAGAGAGGAATAAAAAGAAATTGATTCATAAGAAAGTATGGAGAATTGGGTTGTTTTTTCAGGCTCTTCAAACAGAGGATTAGCAGAAAAAATAGCTTCTGATTTAGATATTAAATTGGGAGAAGTTGAAATAAAAAAATTCTCAGATGGAGAAAAATATGTTAGGTTTTTGGATACATTGAGAGGAAAGAATATTTTTCTTATACAAAGTATAAGTAATCCTGTTGATGAAAACTTAATGGAACTTTTGATAATGATTGATGCTGCTAAAAGAGCAAGTGCTGAAAAAATAATTGCTTTGATTCCTTATATGGGATATGCAAGACAAGATAGAAAAGCTAAATCAAGAGAACCAATAACTGCTAAATTGGTTGCTAATTTATTGGAAAAGACAGGAATTACAAAAGCTATATTTATGGATTTGCATGCTGGACAAGAACAAGGATTTTTTGATATTCCTGTTGATAACTTGTCTGCAAAAAAGATTTTTGATGAACTAATTGATAAAGCAGAGATATTGGTTGCAGCAGATACTGGAAGTGTAAAAAGAATTGGAAAAATAATTGAAGAAAAGAAAAAAGATTTGGCTGTTGTTGTGAAAGAAAGAAATGGACAAAATGTTAAAGTTAGAAGTGTGATTGGGGATGTTAAAGGAAAGAATTGTTTGATAATAGATGATATGATTGATACTGCTGGAACTATATGTGAGGGAGCTAAAGTTTTGAAAGAAAATGGAGCAAAAGAAATAATTGTTTGTGCTACACATGGAGTTTTTTCTGGTCCTGCTATTGAGAGAATTGAAAAATCAGAGATTGATAAAATTTATGTGACTAATAGTATTTCTCAGGAAGACAGAGGGAAAATAAAAGTTTTAGATGTTTCTCCTTTGCTTGCTTGTGCTGTTAGAAGAACTGTTTATAAAAGAAGTTTTGAAGATTTGTTTTAGAAAATCATTGTGGGATTTCAGAATAATCAGATTCTGGGTATGATTTGTATACTTGGATTGGATAACAAGATTTAATTTTAACTTCAAAAGATTTCTCAACTGATGGTAAGAGAGAGATTGGGATTTTCATTGTTGTTGCATCTTTCATTGAGTAGGTTGGGCTGGAAAGAATTGTTGTGTCTGATGGGATTGAGAGATAAATGTTTAGATTATTTTGGGTTGAGAGTTCTGAAATTGCTGAGAGAGAGATTGTTCTATAAGTGCAGTTTTCTTTTCCTTCTGGAGAGTAGGATTCTTGGGTTAAGTTGGAGGTGACTTTGATATCAAAAACTGAACCTGCTTCTAATTCTATTTTTTCATTCTTTTGAGTATTTTGAATTGTTGTTTCAGAGATTGGAACAAAAACAGAATTCTTTTTTTCATAGATGCGGACTGTTCCTGATGGAAGGGGTTTGCCTAAAGAATTTGACTCTGTGTTATCTATAATATATTTGAGATTTGCTTTTCCTTCTGTTGTGTAATAACCAGTATTGAAATAATATTCTTTCTGGAAAGAAGGTGTTGATGAGAAAAATGGAATTGAGTGTTGAGAATTTGGGAGAATAGTTTGGTTTTCTTTTATTTCATAAAGATAATGTTCAGAGAGGGATTGCTGAATATATGCTTGTCCTTCTTCTCTTATACTTGAAGTTTTTGAGTCATAGGCTGAGTAATAAAGAGGATAAGAAGGTGTTTTCTCAGTTGTTGAAAGGGAGATTGAGAAATCTGAGAAAGTGTCTTGGGTGTTGTTTGTTATTATAAAATCTGATGTGAAAAGAGAAGATTGATTATCTATGAAAAGAGAGTAGGAAGGTTTCCATGTTATTCCTTGTACTAAATATGAAAGATTAATTGTTTCTTTTATTGGGAATTTAGAAAAAAGTTCAATAGACAGTTTTGGATTTGAATTATATTTTTCTTCTGTATAAGAAATTGAATCATAAGAGTTGAGTTCAATTATCTTGCTGTTTGATTGTAAAAGGATTGGAGAAACTGAGATAAGAGTTCCTTTGTATGTTTTATCTCCTGAAATTATTTCAATTTCTTTATTTAAGTATGAGGAAAGAAGAGTTGAGGAATTTAAGAAAAAGAAAGATGAAGATTTGAGTTCAGCTGAAAGAGGTTGAATAAAGATTGAATTTGGGACTGTACTTTTTGGAAGATATGTTTCTATTGTGTTGTAGTTTTTTTCTAAAGAAACTGAAATATTGTCTTGAATTAAAGAATCTGATTTTGTTATTGTTAAAGATTTTGAATCTGAAAATTTTATAGAAGGAGCTTCTATGCAACCTGAGAAAGAAACTGCTATAAGAAAAACTATAAAGATAGGGAATAATTTTTGCATAAAGTTATGAGGATGATTTTGAATATAAATATATTGAATTTGAGAAACAAAGAAAAGTGAGAAAATAAATACAAGAAATTAACAGGCTGAAGCTGAGGCTTCTAAAACACCAGTAAAACCATCTGTTATTAAAAATGTTAAAACTGGGGGAGGGGTTGAATATGGAAGTATTGTTATTGTTTTGCTGAAATTTAATTGTGAACCATAAGTAGCATATTTATTTGTGCATGTAACCAAGGCTGTTAAGTTATAAGAATAAGTGTTTTGATTTATTTGAACTAGGGATTCGGCTTGTTTTTGGAGTGTGCAGTTTGGATAATAAAAATTATGGAAACCATTTAAATTTAAATAATAAGGACTGATAAGCACTCCGCAATAATTTACATAGTCTTTTAGAAGTAAATCAGAGATATACCTGTCTAAGAACATTCTTGCTAGAAAAAATTCTCTTTTAACATCTGTTATGTCTGTGATTGAGGTTGTTTGGTTGGAAGAATAAGAAAAAGAAAGGAAGATTAAACTCATATAAGCTAAAGCAAAAAGAGATGAAAAAAATGCTTTTTTATTCATTCCAAGCACCACAGGAAGTTTTTTGTACTGGCATTGAAGAAAAATTCGTAATTGAGACATCATAAGTATAATAAGAGTAACAAAATTGCTCGGATTCTGTTGTTGAAAGAGTGTCTAAGAAAACTGCATAATCTCTTGCTTTAACTGAGGTTAAAGATTCTGGAGAATCATTTGGTAAAGTAAGAAGAGAAAAGGCAACTAATAATGCAGCTAGCCCTGAAAGTGCAAAGATAAATGCTTTTTTCATTCTACAGTCCTCCATACTCTTAGAACCAAATCTTTTTTAGATGTTGGCCATGAATCATCAGTTGTTATATTAAAACCTACTTTTCTCGTAATTGTAAAACAAGGTTCATTGTTATATATTGATGAATCTGAACCATAAGGATTGCCATCTATTATTAGTTCATAACTGTATTCTGTGGGTATTGCTAAAAGTGATTTTAATTGCATTCCTTGGGTTAAACTAGAAGTATTTATGCAATTAGGAATAGTATAATTTCCCAGCCCAACCATACATATCCACATTGGATTCATTACTAATATTTCAGAAGCAGTCAGAGCTATGTTTCTTGTATGTTCTTGTTCAAGAGTTCTTGTATTTATTTGAATCAATTCTAGATAAGAAAGAGCTATTCCTAAAAGAAGAATAACTATGAAGAAGGCAATTATAAAATCTATTGTGAAAATATATGCTCTTGAATTAATTTTCAAACAAACCACCACAATAAAAAGGAGAATTTGAGACAGAAGATGTGTAAAAAGAATCTAATTGCCTTGAAGATGTTATTGAATCTGTCACGACAGTCACATTGTTTTGATTTAAGTAAATCACACAATTAATAGGATAAGAAAAAGTATATCTGATTGTTGGACTAATACCATCACTCAAGAGAAGCTTTGCCGCAAGCAAATCAGTTATCTTGTCTAAGATTGTTGTGTGATAAAGAAGAATTGAATTTTCCTCTGCTGATTCCTGAATCTGAATTGAGACTTGATTAGCAATTAAGACTAAGAAAAGTCCTGCTATTAAAGCAAATATAAAGTCCAGTGAAAGTTGTCCTTGCATATTTTCTTTTGGTAAAGGAAATTATTAAGGTTTTGCTTGGAGATTTTTTGTGGAAAATTGGGTTTAAGAAGAAGTTATTTGTGCAAATTGGATTGGAGAATTTTAAATGGAATTTTAATTCCTTTTGAATTATAAAAAGAAATTGAATCTTTTGTATAAGGTTGAGAGGCTATGATATTAATTTGGAAAAGAGAAAAAAAAGATAAATCTGCTTTGCTTGGTTGAGAAGAAAAAGAAGGATGACTATGAAAAGAAGCTTGAGGTTTTTCTAGAAGAGGGAGAAGATCTAAACGGATTGAAGAAAAAGACTTTCCATAAGTTGAAGGAAGAAGTATATATTCAGAGAGAGGAGTTCCTGAAAGAAGAGCTATAAACTCATAAGGATGAGTATTTCTTGATGCTTCAAGAATGTTTTCCAAAAGTTCTTGTTTTATTTCTACTTCCATAATATTCTTTTTGGTTGTAAAGTATAAAATACATTATTAATTACAAAATATATTGAATAACAACTGGAGTGATTATGCAAGCCATGTTTGTTGAACGTCTTGTATTAAGTAAGATTGTTAGGAAACCTATTGCTCCGGCAGTTAGAAAAATTATAAAACCAAAAAAACCTGAGAAAAGAAAAGAAAGAAAAGTGAGAAAAATGATTATTAAAAGATTGAGTTTTTTTGTGTTAATTGAAAATAAAGGAATATGAAAAATCAAGAGAGAAGAAATAGATGAAACAAAAATAATTGTTGAGAAGAAAAAGAAAACTGTTTCTGGAGTAATTTGTGAAAGTTGTTGGAGCATTATTGTTAATCCTGTGCGGGTTTTGTTTATTGAAAAAAGAACTATTAAAGAGAAAATTGCTGATGTTGTATTTGTTCCTCCAGCTATAAACATTTTTTCAGAATCAGTATATTTTTTTATTTTTCCAGAAATTGAATAAGCATTTGCTGTGCCTATCCCTGGAAAAAGAGAAACTATAAAAGAAGAAAAAATCATTGGGAGAAAATTTGGGTTAAGATTTGTTTCTAAATTTTCTTTTTTTTGGATAACTTGAGTTTTCTGTGAAAATAAAATATGGAGATTTGTGCCTAATCCAAAAAAACCAGAGATTAGGCAGAAAATCATATTTGGGGCAAAGGAAGAAAAAGCTATAATTCCTAGCCATGAAGAAAAAATAAAAGGAAGAGGCGAAGGAGAATCTAAGAAAAAGGCTATGAAAAAAAGAAGGACAAAGATTGTTAAGACAGGGAGAAAAAGAGTTAAAAAAGGAAGAAGGAAAAGAAGAGGCAAGATGAGAAGAGAAATGAAAAGAACTGAAAAAAAACCTCCAAAAACTGTTAGAATTATTGCTTCTCTTGCTTTGCCTTGAAGAAAAAACTTTTGTGAGGGAAGAAGATTTTTGTCTTCAATAGGGGCACCTTGGAGAAGAGAAGGAATAAAATCTATGAAAGTATGGGTTATTGCCATTGAGACTAAAAAAACTGCAAAAGGTGGAGAAAGAAAAGGAATTGCTAAAGCAAGAAGATTTACATGTATGCCTGGGATTAAACCTGAAACTATTCCTGCTAAAAAACCTGCAAAGATTAGTTCTAACATTGATAAATCTCCTGTGCTTCTAAAATTAGAGAAGATAGAACTTTTCCTTTTATGCAAATAAATGAATTTATTGGCAAAGGGAGATATGAAATTACTTTGTTGCTATTGATTGTAAAAGAGATTGAGGAATTTTTATAAACTATGTTTTCAGGGATTCCTTGGATTAGAATTGTTTTTCCTATGTGAAGTTCTGTTATTGTTTGGACTTTTTCTGGTTGAAGCAAGAGAATTGAAAGTGAAAGAAGAGAAAGAGAAAGAAGCGAGAAAAGGATTAGGAATTTTTTCATTTGGGTTTCAGAGAGAAACATTAGAAAGAAAGAAAGATTTTGCTTTTTAAAGTTTTTTTAAAAAAGGCAATTGTCTAAGGACAAATATCATACATTCCATTTACGACTATTATTGGATTCTGGAAATAATTAGATGCAATAGTGCAGGCTTCGTTTGAACAGTGTGGAGGAATAAATTCTTCCATAGGTGAGACAAAAATATGAATTTCTGGTTCTATTATAAGAACATTATCTACAAATAAAATTGGGTTAAAATCTTGGAGACAAGTATTCATGAAATTTGTTATTTCTGTTTCTAAGTCTTCGGGTTCTTCTGGTTCTTCTGGTTCTTCTGGTTCTTCTGGTTCTTCTGGTAGTTCAATTGTTGAACATAGATATGGAACATTATTTACAAGAACAGTTATCTCATCTACAAAATTCGATTCAGAGTAAGAACAAAGTTCATAAAGACATAAAATAGGGATATTATAATCAGGAGAAACTGAAAGATAAATGTTTGAATCTTTAATTGAAACATCTGTTAAAAGAAGAATACTTTTTGTTGAAGAAAGGCAATCATTTACAGAAATTCTGATTTGAGAAACTACAGCAATTGAAGGTTGAAGTTCATAGAAATAATGTGCTATGAAAATTCCTCCAGCCAAGAGAATAGAAATTAAAATTAAAAATTCAATAGCAGTTTGAAATCTTTGCACATTATCCCTCCTGTATAGTTACACTTACAGAACCTGCTGAAAGAGTTTGCAAAATTAATATTCCTGAAAATGGTCCTTTTATGAAAAGTTGAGGGTTTTGAGTACAATTCCAAATATACGAATTTGTTATTTTCTTTGAACAATGGATAAACCCATTATAAGAATAACAACAGTTTTCTGTTGGGTTTGTTGGTGTATTATCTCCTGTTAGACAAGGTTTAGGATTATCTGTTGAAGTAAGTTTTAGAGTATAGGCTATGTAATTATCTTCTGTGCAGAAAAAATTAGAATCATTTGGGATATAGAAAGGAAGATAATAAATGGAGCCAGAATGATAGGCTATTTGGTTTGCAATTCTATCTAATCTTTGGACTTGAATATCTAGTTTTGATAAATTTGAGGAATCAAAAAGTGTGTTTGTTGCTATGTCTGCAGAAGGAAGAAGAACTTCACTTATGTAAACCATTATGATAAAGAGGATTAACATAAATTCTATTATTACTTGGGCTTTTTTATTCAAATGAAAACACCTAATATAAAATCACCTAAACTTATTAATAAAATGTATGCTAAGAGAACAAATGGAACAAATGGAGCAGATTCCTTGACTGCAATTAGTTTAGGGGCTAAATTCTTTTTTGCTTTTTCTTTTAAGATTGAGATTTGCTCATTTTCTAAACCATTTGCATCAAATCCAGCTATGAAGATATTTTTTGGAAGAAGAGTTGAAAAATCCCCTTTTAGAATAGACTTGAAATTTAGAGAAACAGGAATTATTTTTTCTCCCTCTGTTATTAGAGTTTGGGCTGTTATATCTCCTTCTTTTAAATCATTTACTGATTTTGTCTTACGGAGAAGAGTTTTGGAAAGTGAATAAAAAGAAAGGAGAAATGTGAAGACTAAAATAAGAATTGCTGTTGTTAAAAAAGATATAAAATTAAAGAAAAGGAATGGGAGAGAAAGGAAAGAAATTAATTTTCGTAAATCAGAAGGGAGAAACATGTAGACAAAAAGAAAGATAAAAATGATTGGGTTTGTGAAAATATTTGTTGAAATATAATAAGAGGCAAAGACAACAGGAATATAAAAAAGAGAAGAATATATTTTTGGTATAAGATAAGAAATGGAAATTTCTCTTTTCTTTTTGTCTTTGATAAAAATATAAGCGGATTTTAAGAAAGCAAAAGGAAGGATAAGGAAGGCTGAAAGAAGGAAAAGTTCAAATGTGAAAAAAACAGAAGGAAGGCATTGGGAAAAAAGACAAGGATTGAAAGGAGTCCAAACTGAGATTGTTAAAAAAAGTTTTACATCTCCTCCTGCCCATGCTCCTGTCTTATAAAGAAAAAGAGAAAAAAGTAAAGTTAAGATAACTACTGAAAGAAAAAAGAAAATGTCTAAAGAACCTGAGAGAATTTGGTAGGAACTGAAAATTAAACCTATGAAGAAAAAAGAATAAGTTAGAAAATCAGGAACTATTCTTTCCTTTATGTCTGTGTATGTGGAAATTAAAAGATAAAAAGCAACTGCTAAAGTATTAATCATCAAATCACTTTAGGATTGATGAAACTGTTTTGTTGAAATAATTTTGAGCTTTAGTTGTTGATGCAGAGGCTACTGAATTAATTACATCTAAGATTAGGGCTGCAAAAATAGCTAAGGCGATTGTAAAGGTTGTTAAAATTAGGTATTCAAATGAAACCTGAGCTCTTGCCATAATATCACTTAAATGCCTCTTCGGCTTTTGTTTCAATTGAACCTGAAGTTTGTTGAGGTATAGTTTTTAGATAAAAACCAATTAAAGTTGCTATAAGTATTGCTCCTCCGATTAAGAGAAGATATTCTATTGCTCCTTGGGCTTTTTGAGATTTTAAGATTTTCATTTTAAACACCTAACATGTTTGCTGAGAACATAGTAGACACATAATATACTGTATAACTTATTAATAAAAGGATAGGGATAATAAAAAAACTTTTGTTTATTGTTCCTTCTCTCATTAAAGAAACCATTAAACCAACAGATACATTTGAAATGAAAATATAAATTATGAACAAATCAAGAATAAATACTCTGCTTTGTATTGCTTGTTCTATGACTAAAGAATCATATACTAAACCAGTGGAAGATTTTAAAAGGACTGAAACAATTGTTCCAACTAACCCAAAAATTACAGGTGCAACAAATGTTCCTGCTGCAACTAAGAATGCTGTTTGGAGCATTGTTTGTGTTTTTCTCTCTATTCCAAGTTTATAGATGGAACGAGCATCTTCTGATATTTCTTCCAAAACTTGCGAGAGTTTTGCTCCTGCTTTTATTGAATCAACAATTATTGTCATTGTTCTTTTGATTATCTTTGAATCTATTTCTGCTGAAAAAGCAAAAAGACTTTCTTCCAAAGTTCCTCCTTCATCTATTTTTCTAACAATTTTTTCAAAATAAGATGAGATTGGGCCATAATCACTATTTTTTATTTCTCTTAAAGCATATTCATATGTTCCTCCTGCTTTTAGAATGTCTGCCATTTCTCTTAAAACCGAAGGAAACATTTTTTCAATTTGATCTATGATACTTTGAGTTTTGAAATAAGGATAACCCCAGAAAAAATCCAAAACAACTAAAAAAATTACAAAAGAAAGGAAAGGTGAGACAAGAGTAAAGGCAGTAGTAATAACAAAATAAGAAAGAATTCCTATTGCTATTGATACCATTAGCCCTAGAATAAGCCAAATTTCTGGCTTTATGTTTATTTTTGAGATTCTCATATATCTTTCGTATTTTTTTATGAATTGAATATTTTCTAACATTCTAAAACCTCGGTTGGATAGAGCGTATATATACTATTAGACTGACTAAGATAAATGGAAGAATAATTATATAAAAAATAAACATAAAGGGAATTGTGATTGGAATTGCTTGGAAAATTGTTGCCATTGAAGACAAAGCTGAATTTCTAATTGCACCTAAGATTGCAATCATAACTGGAAAGACAATAATTGCAAAAATAAAAATTACTCCAAAAAGATTCATTTTTGCTGCAAACTCTCTTATTTGCATTTGTATTTCAAAAGAAGTATCTTCTGCAATATCATTTATTACAGCACTTAAAGTTCCTCCTATTCTCATTGCTCTGACAATATGGAGACATGCTTTTTTCAAAGGTTGACTTTGAGTTCTGTAAGCTAGATTTTTCAGAGCTTCGGTTGTGTCTAATCCTTCTTCTATTTCTCTTACTGCTCTTGCCATTTCTTCACTTAAAGGGCCATAGTCCAAGGCAGCAATTGCTTGGATTGTTCTGTATAATCCTATTCCTGAAGATATTTCTGTTGCTATATGTCTTAGAGCAAATGGAAGTTCAGCTGTTATTTCTTTTCCTCTCTTCATAGCTGCTCTTTTAGGGACTAAAAGAAGGATTGCGAAAAATAAAGTTGCTAAACCAAACGGAACAAGAAATATTGCAATAAGTTTTACTGTTAAATCAAATGAAGAGAAAAAACTTGTTGTTATTAATATGAAAAGAGTAATTGCATAAATTATGAAAGCTGATGTTACACTTAAAACTAAATATTGGGCTGTTGAAAAAGGCATGTTTGAAGAATAAAGATAAAAAGAAAGTTCTCTTACAACAGGGGTTTTTGCTAATATTTTTGTGATTGGTTCAAGAAGAAGGTGGAAGGAAAAATATGTTTTTGCGATTGTTCTTAAGCGAGGGTCTGATGCTGTTTTAAAAGAAGAGGGGGTTTGAAGTTCAACTTTTGTTTGTCCAGTTGAGACTAATTCTTTCATTTTCTTTAGTTCGCCTGAAACTTCTTCTGGACTAATTTCGTATTTTTTTTGTAATCTTTTTACGATTTTGTCTATTTTTTCTGGGTCTATTTTATTTTGCATTTTCATCGGCTCTCATTAAATATTCCAACATTTTTTGTGAAACTTGTTGTTGGTCTCTTATCTTATCTTTTCTAAGTTGTTCTATAAAATTCTTTCTATTTTCTATTTCTTTATCTATTTGTTGTTTTGTTAATCCTGTGTATTTAGTTAAATCTCTTATGAATTCTGAAACTCCTTCTGCTTTTTTAAAAGAATCTGTGACAGGGTCCCAAGTAAACAATGTTTGGGTTTGTGGTTTTCCAACTAAAACTCCTGTAACTTCAGATAATTCTGTTATTCTTCTGATTGTTCCTTTCTTTGGGTCATGGATTCTGTTTTGAACTAATATAAAATTTAAACCTGAAAGCATTGTTTGAGGGACATTCATAGGGGGAGAAGTTACACGAACAATTGTTTCAAGTGCTGTGTTTGCGTGAACAGTTCCCATACTTCCTGCATGTCCTGTGTTCATTGCTGTGAAAAGACTGAAAGCTTCATCATGTCTTATTTCTCCTACAATTATTCTGTCTGGACGCATTCTTAATGAGTTTTTTGTTAAAATATCCAAAGTTATTTCTCCTGTTCCTTCTATTCCTGGTGGACGGGATTCTAATCTTATCCAATGTTGTAAAGGCAAACTTAATTCAGCAGTGTCTTCAATTGTAATTATTCTTTCTCTTGGAGTTATATATGAAACTAAGACATTCAAAGTTGTTGTTTTTCCTGAACCTGTTCCTCCTGCAATTAAAATATTTGCTGGTTTTGATTTCATTCCTTCAACTGCAACCCACAAAAAAGCTGCTACTTGAGAATCTAATGTTCCCATGTTTATCAAATCAATTACTGAATAAGGGTCTTTTCTGAATTTTCTAATTGTTAATGAAGAACCTGAAACAGAAACAGGAGGGATTGTTGCATTTACACGAGAACCATCTGGCAATCTTGCATCTAAGAGAGGAGAAGACAAATCAACTCTTCTTCCAACTTCTCTTGCTATTCTGTTTATTAAATCTTGGACTTCTTGGTCTGAATAAAACTCAACATTTGAAAGCATCATGTCATGTTTTCTGTGAAAAAGGAAAACAGGTTGTCTAGAACCTATTACCATTACTTCTTCTAAATTATCATCTTTTAAGAATTGGTCAATTATTCCATATCCAATCATTTCTCTGACTACTGCTTCTGCATAAAACTCTGTTCTTGCTTCTGGGATTTTTAATTCTGGACTTGAACGAATTATTTCAATTATTTTATATTTATAGATGTGTCTTCTTTGTTCTGGGTCTCTTATTTTGTAAGGACTAAAAGAAATTATTCTTGTTGCAACTTCTTTTATTGTGTTAATTATTAATCTTTCTTGAGGAGTTGGACGAGTGACAGGAACATGGTAGTAAAGGAGAGGTTTTCCGGGAATTCTGAAAATTTCTAGATTTTCTTTTTCTTCTATTATTATTTTATCTCTTGATTTTTCCAATTCTAGTTCTACTTGTGATTTCTCTTCTTCTTTTGGCAAAGGTTCTATTCCTTTTTCTCCTTTTGAAAATATTTTTGTATCTCCTTTTTGTAAAGAATCTCTTGTTATTGGAGTATTCATTTCTTCTGTGAATTTTTCTTTTTCAATATGTGCTCTTTTCTTTACATCTTCTTTTTCTAAAGAATCTAAATCAAAATCTCTTCTTAAAGCATCTTCTTGAGACTTAAATGCAAAATCAGGGTCTTTTGATATTTCTTTTTTAAATTGATTTTTTTGAGAAGGAGTTTCTTTTGCTGTTTTTTTCAGCTTTTTCATAAGTTCTTCTAGATAGGCATCGTCCATTATATAAAAATGGTTTAAGGATTATAAAGCTTTTCCTT
>CAZJHM010000004.1:0-37583 GCA_964545925.1 uncultured archaeon | reverse complement strand
CTGATGTTCCACTTAGAACCATTAAGACAATTGCTGCAACCATTATTGCTCCTCCGATAATAAGTAGATATTCTAAGGAGCCTTGGGCTTTATTTTGGAAGGATTTATTCATAAGATAATTAGAATTAAGAGATTAAAAAAGGTTTCTACAAACCAAAAAAGCGATAGCTTTAAAAAAAAGAAAACAATAATTAAGTATGGACTTTTTTAATAATTTCAGTGGATTCTCACAAGAGCCAGAAAAAGAAAAACATGAAACAGATTGGCAAGATTTTGAAAAAGCTTTGAAATTGATAAAGAAATTCTGCAAACAAAAAGCAGGAGAAATAGATGGAATAATTGCAGTACCCAATACAGGATTAATCTTAGCCGCAATGTTAGCAAAAGAATTAGATAAAGAGATTTTTGTTGAACCTCAAGAAGGAAAATTCTTAGTTGTGGATTTAGTTGCAGATAATATTTTCAATGATTTTATAAAAGAAGGAAATATAAGTGTTGGAATGTATGCAATAAGCAGTCAGAAAAAACCCGATTACTTCGTATATAATATTCCAGAAAATACAGAAGTTAAATTCCCATGGGATAAATAATGCCTCAAAAAAAACCACAACAAAGAAAAATGTCTTTATTTAAAAAAATAGCTGCAGGTACAGTACTAACAACTGCTGCTTTAGGAGCAGCTTTTGGATTAGCAAGAGGAATGAAACACGAAGTTTCAGGAAATTGTGCAAGATATGTAAGAATTGAAGCAAAGAAATTTAACAAAGGATATATTGGAGCAGATGCTTGGAATTTTGCAAATGCAAATAAATTAGTTAAAAGAAATTTAAAAGGATTGAAAATTTCAGAAATAAAACAAACAGTGAAACCTGGAGATGCAATTGGTTTCTGGTATAAAAACAGTAATTACAATCAACCAGGAAGAGTATATACTCATTTAGGAATTGTTGTAAAAGTAAATCCTTTAGTTATACAACACAATTTTAGAAATGAAAGAGTAATGACTGAAGATATGTTAAATAAAAGAATTGGGCAAGGACTATTAAAGCCAATAGATATCATTGTTCCAAACTCTCTTGAAAAAAAAGAAACAAAATCAAGATTTTTTAGGGAAAGAAGGGCACAAAAAAGAATCCCTCTCCCAAAACAAACAAAAGAATATGCTTTACCTAGGAGAGAAGAAGATATTGTTCCAAACCCAGTAAAACAAAAACCAAATGAAAGAAGAAAAAGGTAGAAAAAATGAAACAAACTATTTCAATTATTGTTCCTTTCTATAATGAGGAAAAAGGAATTAGTCAATTTAAGAGACACTCTGAAAGATTGGAATTAGGATTAAAGAAAAATTATGAATATGAATTTATTTTAGTTAATGATGGAAGTAAAGACTCAACAAAAGAAAAATTGAAAAAAGAATTTGGGAAAAATAAAAAATACATAATAATCAGTTATGATAAAAACAAGGGTTTAGGCGGAGCATTAAAAGAAGGATTTAAAAAAGCAAAAGGAAATTTAATTGCAAACATAGACAGTGATTGCACATATGAACCTGTTTTAGTTTTAGAAATGCTCAAACTCTTAAAAGAAAATGATATTGTTACTGCTTCTCCTTATCATCCAAAAGGAACAGTTGAAGGAGTTCCTGAATACAGACTAATACTTAGCAAAGGAATTTCTTTTTTATATAGAATTTTAGTTTATTGGAATATGCATACTTTTACTGCAATGTTTAGGATTTATAGAAAAGAAGTTTTAGAAGAAACAAATCCTGCAGATAATGGTTTTTTATATGTTACAAAACTAATGGTTTATTCTCTAATTAAAGGAAAAAAAGCAGTTGAATTCCCAACTGTTTTAAGAGTAAGGAAATATGGACAATCATCTATGAAAATAATAAATGTAATCAAACAACATTTGAAGTTTATCTTTAAAGTTTTCCTGATTAGATTTAAATTAAGCAAAATGAACTAGGAAAAAAGAAAAACAAAGATTTTAAAAGAAAAAAAGATTATTTTACTTATGCAAGAAAAAGAAGAATTCTCATTTGTTGATTTAGTGCATCAGCCAGATTGGAAAATAATGCTCTTAGATATTGTTAAGAAAGAAAAGATTGACCCTTGGGCTGTAGATATTGAAAAATTAGCAAAAGCATATATGGAGAAAATAAAAGAACTAAAAGAAGAAAATTTAAGAATTCCAGCAAATGCAATATTAGTTTGTTCTATTTTATTGAGATATAAAGCAAAAGCATTGGAAATAAAAAGTATGCAAGATGAAAAAGAAGAAATACCTTTAGCAGATTTAGGAGATATTCCAGATATAGAAATAGTTCGCCCACTAAGAGAAGGGGCTTTGCATTTAGATGATTTAGTTAATTCAATTGAAAGAGTTTTGAAAAAAACCAAAAAAAAGACATATTTAAAGACAATAAAAGAAATGGCAATGGATTTAGATTTAAAGCCAGAGAAATTTGAAGAAAAAAGAGAAGATTTCTACATAATATTAAATGAAAAATTCAAACAAAAAGAAATGCTCTCTTTCTCCGAACTAATAGAAAAAAAAGAAATACAAGAAATAGTTGAAATATTTGTTTATCTGCTTTTTTTAATGACTGAGAAAAAGATAGATATATTACAAGAACAAGCCTTTGGAGAGATTTTCATAATCAAGGGAGAAAAAAACGGAAGTTAAAAAAGAAAGAAATAGGTTTTTAATTTTCTCTACTTATTTAGAAGGTATGGAAATAAAACTTTTTGATGCAGATTTTGAAGATAGAAATTATCTAAATCTAGAAGAATATGAATTTAATGAGACAATGAAAGACTTGAATATTTCTTTTTCTGTAGAAGAATGTTCTCGTTTAGTTTCACATGTAATATGCGAAACTTTAGATTCATATACACAACAATCCCAAAGATATGTTAGAGCTGGAAATTATACAATTCCAAAAGAATTAGAAAATTCAAAAGAATACCAAGAAATTGTTGAAAAAATTTTCAAACTATATTCAAAAATGTCTGAACTAAAAGAAAAAGTAAATCCAAAAGGAAGGCCTAAAGAATCTGATTTCAAATATGGGATAAAAATAGAAGATGCAAGATATATTCTTCCTATTGCAGTTAAAACTAATGTTTTTGTTACAATGTCTGGAGACAAGTTAGTTAATTTTTTCCGTTTAATAAAATCTGAAAAACAAGAAGAATTTAAAGAATTAGAAAATAAATTAAAAGAATATTTCCCAGAAGCATTGTGGGATAAAATACAAGAATTAGCTAAACCAATTAATTGGAAAGAAATATGGGAAAAACAAAAAGGATTGTTTGATAAAATAGACAAAGATATTGTTTTCTTAAATGGATTTGAAAATCCATTATTAAGATGTGCAATGGGGGCTGCAACATCAACAAATGCTTTACCTGCTTCTGAATTCTCTAAGAATTGGACAGATGAAAAAGCCAAAGAATTAGTTTCAAGAGTTTTAAATTATGGACATACTTCAATAATAGAACATGCAAGAACAAGATTTGGAATTAAAATGAGTCTAACATGCTATCATCAATTTGAAAGACACAGATTACCAAGAAATAAAAGAGAGAGATTTGAATTAATTCCAATTGAAAGAACCCCTATTATCCCTCCAAGTATTCAAGCAAACAAAGAAATTTTAGAGGAATTCAATAATCTTGTGCAAGAAGTCAAACAAACCAGAAAAAAAATTGCAGAAGAAATAAGTTTAGAAGCCTCATGTTATCTTTTGTTGAATTGTGATATTTTAAAACTAATAACAACTACAAATGCAAGAATGGATAATGATATTCTTTCAGAAAGAACCTGCAATAATGCACAATGGGAAATAAGAAATTTATATATTAAAAAACTTGAAATTTTGAAACAAATTTCACCAGTTATTTATGATAAAGCAGGACCTCCATGCACAAGAGGAAAATGTCCAGAAGGAAATCTTTCCTGCGGAAAGATGATTGAAATGAGAGAAAAGTTTGGTTATTTTGGAAAAGATGTCTCCTAAAATTTTTTTAGTGTCTATTCTCTGGAATATTTATAGATTTTAAAACTATTTGGGAAAGAAGATTCATAAATTAATTCTAAATTCTCAGAATTTGCAATAATAAAATCCTTGACAACTTGTCTTTCTTTATTAATTGTTTCTAATTGTCTTGGACTATCTCTTCCTTCTCTGTTACCATATTCTAAATCTAAAACATAAAAATCCTGAGAAAAAACCTGAGAGAAATCAAAATCAGGACAAGGATTAAAGTCATTACAATAATCTATCCGCAAATATTTCAAAGAAGAAAAAATGGGAGAAAAATAAATGTGATCATCACTACTTCCTAAAACTAAACTTCCATCTGGAATTTTCTCTTGAATTGTCTGAAAAACAGAAAAACGACTATCTAAGAAGTCAGAGTGTTTATAAGAAAACCCAATAGTTGTGCAAAAAAGAAACAAAAATAAAAAAGGCACTAAAAAAGAATATTTTTCATTTTTATTCATAAACTCATTAAACATAAAAATAAAACAGAAAACCAAAATAGGTAAAATTGGAATAAAATATCTGACATTGATAAATATAAAAGATAAAGGGTTGAATCCTGCAAAAAATATATTTGCATATGTTGATTGCAACAACAATCCTCCAAATACCAATGCATAGATTTCAAGCCAAGGTAATTTTTTCCTCAGAAAAAAAGGGGATGTTATCATAAAAGGATATACTAAAGAAAAAACAACCAAATATATAAAAAAATCAAAGAGATGAATACCAAAAACAGGCCCCAAAAGATAGCTAATTCCAGACACATTATATCCTGAGTTAAAAAATGAACCATACATCAAATTGTTTAAAAACAAAAACAACAAAAGAAGAGGGGTGCCTCCCAGAACAAAAAATAAAATCTTTTCTTTGTATTTATAAAAAACAGTCAAACCAAACAAAATCAAAGGCAAAACCAAGTCAGCCCTTATAAATACACCTACTCCTATAAAAAAACCAGCTAAGAATAAATCTAAATATTCTGATTTTTTGACATATTTAATATAGAAATAAAAACCTAAAAACAAAAAAAGACCAGCCAATAAATGCGGATAAATTGTTCTAGAAATCCAGACAAAGGGCGGAAAAAATAAATAAAAAAACAAATATTTTTGGTTAATATTAAAGAGTTTAAAGAATTTACTGAACAAATAAAGCCCAAATAAAAGAATCAATAGTCCAAGTAAAAATATTTTGTCAAAGCCAAACAAAACAAACAAAAACAGAAAAAAAGAATAACCAATAAACATCACAGGATAAAATAAATTATTATTAACAAAAGAGCGAGCTGAAGAAAAAATATCTTCTCCTGCTAATTTACCCTCAGTTAAAAGTTGGGCAGATTTCAAATAACCATGTTCATCACTTGAAGAAATAAAACTTGGATAAAAAAGTAGGAATAAAGCAAGATAAAGAACAGAATAAGCAATTAGAAATTTATTTTCTTTTAAAAAGTTCATAATATAGTTCTGTTCCGTTGATTTTAAATATTATTGGTGTGTTATTCTTTAAGAGAAAAACAAAAAGATTTAAAAGATTAAAGTGTCTAAATAGTTTAGACATTTCAAAAAAGGCGAAAAAATGGAACAAGAAAAAAAAGCATTAGTCTTAAGGATTGAAGACCCAGATAGAACACAAGCATATAGAAACATAATTACTTTAGATACTATTTCCAAACAAACTTTAGATATAACAAGTGGAGATATTGTTGAAATTGAAGGTTCTAAAAAAACAGCTGCAACTGTTTGGCCAGCAAGAGATGAAGATGAAGGACAAGGAATAATTAGAATGGATTCATTAACAAGGAAAAATTGCGGAGCTGGTTTAGGAGAAAAAGTCACAGTAAGAAAAGCAATTGCAAAAGAAGCAAAAGCAATTGTTTTAGCTCCAACAGAAGACATAAAGATAGTTGCACAAGGATATGAAAGTATTTTGAAAAAACTTTTAATTGGAAAACCAATGGTTCAAAATGATGTAACTTGGGTTAGTATTTTAGGAACAGGATTTATTTACAAGATTGTTAGCACAACTCCAAAAGGAATTGTAAAAGTTGTTGATACAACAAAAATACAACTAAAAGAAGAGCAAGTAAAAGAAGGAGAAGGAACAATTCCAACAATTACTTATGATGATATTGGAGGACTAAAAGAACAAATAGACAAAGTAAGAGAAATGATTGAACTGCCTATGAAACATCCTGAATTATTCAGGAGACTAGGAGTTGAACCACCAAAAGGAGTTTTAATGCATGGTCCACCTGGAACTGGTAAAACTCTTTTAGCAAAAGCAGTTGCAAATGAGACACATGCACATTTTATTTCAGTTTCAAGTCCAAGTATAATGAGTAAGTTTGTTGGGGAAGCAGAAAAGAAAATCAGAGAGATTTTCAAAGAAGCAGTTGACAATGCTCCTGCAATTATTTTCTTTGATGAAATTGATTCAATTGCTCCTAAAAGAGAAGAAGCACAAGGAGAAGTTGAAAGAAGAGTTGTTGCTCAATTATTATCTCTGATGGATGGGACAGAAGCCCGTGGAAATGTAATTGTAATTGCTGCAACAAACAGAATAAATTCAATTGATGAAGCTTTAAGACGTCCAGGAAGATTTGATAAAGAAATTGAATTCCCAGTTCCTAACAAAACAGCAAGAAAACAAATATTACAAGTTCATACAAGAGCTATGCCATTAGCAAAAGATGTTAATTTAGATTATTTTGCAAACTTAACTCATGGATTTGTTGGAGCAGATTTAGAAGCCTTAACAAAAGAATCAGCAATGAAAACTTTGAGAAGATATTTACCTGAATTAAATTTAGAAGAAGAAACAATACCTGTTGAGTTATTAGAGAAAATAGAAGTTACACAAGATGATTTTGAAAATGGATTAAAAGAAGTTCAACCAAGTGCACTAAGAGAAGTAATTGCAGATATACCAAATATAAGATGGGAAAATATTGGAGGATTGGAAAAAATAAAAGATGAGATAAAAGAAGCAGTTGAATATCCTTTGAAATATCCTGATTTGTTTAAAGAAATGGGAATTAAACCTCCAAAAGGAATTCTTTTATATGGTCCACCAGGAACTGGTAAAACTCTTTTAGCAAAAGCAGCAGCAACAGAAAGTGAGGCAAACTTTATTTCAGTTAAAGGCCCAGAACTTTTATCAAGATGGGTTGGAGAATCAGAAAAAGGAATAAGAAATATTTTCAAAAAAGCAAAGCAGGTTTCACCAGCGATTATTTTCTTTGATGAAATTGATTCAATTGCTCCTGCAAGAGGAACAGCAAATGATTCAGGAGTAACAGACAGAATAGTTAATCAAATGCTAACAGAAATAGATGGAATTGAGGAATTAAAAGATGTTGTGATAATGGCTGCAACAAATCGCCCAGATTTAGTTGATAATGCTTTGTTAAGACAAGGAAGATTAGACAAACTAATTCAAATACCTGAACCAAAAGAAGAAAGCAGACTAGAAATTTTGAAGATACATACAAAAAATGTTCCTCTGGATTCAGAAATTAGTTTGGAGAAGATTGCAAAGATAACTGAAGGATATACTGGAGCAGATTTAGAAGGAGTAATAAGAGAAGCAGCAATGTTTGCAATAAAAGAAAATAATATGCAAACAACAAAAGTTAAAGAAAAACACATAAAAGAAGCTATGAAGAAAATAAAGCCAAGTATTACAAGAGAAGTAAAAGAAGAATATGAAGAATTCAAAAAGCATTATGAACAAGAACACGGATATGTTGGGTGAATTTCTTGGCCGAACTAGGAATTATAATTAAAAGAAAAGCAGTAGTTTCTCCGGCAAAAGACACAAAATTACATGAATATATCACTTATATCGGAGAAAGACCTCAAAACAAAAAAGATTTTTTCATAACAAATAAAAGTATATCAGAAGTAATTCAAAATAATAATATTCCTAAAGGCGAAATGGGGAACATTGGATTTACTGTTATAAGCGATAAAGAAAAATGTGTTTACTTAAATTATTACCCTTTTGGAAAACATTCAGAAAGTTTTATGGGAAAAGGAATAGGATTGTTGTTAGAAATGGTTTTAATGAGAGAATTAATGAAATTAGGATATAAAAACTATGAAATAAAACACAGAAAAAATTCAAAGGGAAGAAAAGAAAGAGAAAAACAATTGGAAAAAATATATGGAAGTAGTTTTCAAGAAATAACTGAAACAAAACCAACAATTGAACAAGCTTATTGGGCAAGAAGAAGATTTATAGAGAAAGAAAGAAGAGGAAATATGCCAAAACCTTCAATTTGGATAAAAGCAATTAATAAATTCAGAAAATCAGCATTGATTAAAAAGCCAAGGTAAAAAAAAATGAAAAAATCTAAACCACAAAAAAGATTTAAGAAAATAGAAATGCGTCCTATTGTGGAAAGTCGTTTTTTGAGGATGGAAAAAAAGAGTGAAGTAAATTTAGAGACAATGGAAAAATTACTAAGGGAAAAAGGTATTGGAAAAAGAATTTCTGAAATAATGGAAGACAAAGAATTCAAAGAAGTTATTGAAACAATATCAAGAGAAATAACTAATAACAATATAAATGAATTAGAAAAAAACACAGGATTAGACAAAGAGGGAGCAAGAAAAATATATATTACATTGGGAAAAATTATTGTGTTTGAAACAATAAAAAATGAAATAACAAAATTAAACAGAGAATATGGGGAATTGGTAAGTCAAAAAGAAATGAATGATTTAGTTAAAATATTCACAAATTCAGAAATCTCTCATCTTGATCCAGATTTTATAGGACTTTTTTCTGTTTTTAAATTAAAAAATACAGTGCTTAGTCAAGATAACATAAATGACATGATTTTAGTATTAAGGTCTTCTCCAGAAAATACTTCAAGAAAATTTCAAACCCCAGAATTAATAAATAAAATAAAAATGTGCATTGCAAACAACATTCCTATTGAAAAAATAACAAAAATAATATTTTCAAGTTTAAAAAGAAAGGGAGAGAAAAAAGAGATAGAGAGAACAATAAAATATATCTTTGAGTCAATGGGCAGAAAATATCCTCAACTAAATTCAAAAGAAAGAGCAACTGTTGAAAATATAATTGTGAGTGGAACAGCAAATGAAATAAAGGATTTTTCAGACATAGGAGCAATTTTTGAAAAAATTAAAGAAAAAGAAACTCAAGCTCTTAGAATTATTGAACAAAACAAAAAACCAGCGAAAAAACAAGGTAATGGACAAAAAAAGAATGAGCAACCCAAATCAGGCAGAATGATTATTCAAAAACCAGAAGAAAATAAAAAGGAAACAAAAAGAATTCCCAAGCCAGAAGTTTTAACATATAATCAAAAAATAAGAACATATATTGGGCAAGTAACAAATCCAGACCTAAGAAATAAAATAATATTTATACTAAACAGGTTGAATATTGCAATTGATAAAAAAATATTGAGAATTCCAAAAGAACATATTTTCAACAGATTTGTAAAGTTGTATCCAAATCCCAATAGTATTCAAAAAGAAGGATATGCAGATATTGCAAGAAAAATGAAAATTGGATTGAAAATTTTTGAAAGTGAGAAAAAGGAGGAGCCAATGGAAAATATTTTAGAAAGAATTGCAAATAAAAAAGAGTATAAACCAGATGATTCTGAAAAAATAAAAAAATGGATAAAAGAAAAAAAACCAACTGCACAAAGGTATGATAGACTAACTGAAATGGAAAAACAAGCTTTGGAAATAATTGTTTTAAGAGAAATGGCAATCGGAGGAGTAACAAAGAGAATTCCAAGAGATTTAATAAGGAAATATTTGCCAAACAATTACGGAATGTTTGTAGAAGAAATAATTAATACTCTGCTAGAAAAAAATCTGATTCAATTCCCAAAAGACAAGGAACACGAAAAAACAGGAAGAAACAGAACATACTATATTATTAATCCAAATTTACTGCCTTTCTTTCAATCTTAAAAAACTAATAAAGACAGTCAAAGATTTTTTTACCATTGTTCTCTTTTAGAAAATTCCAGCGAGCATTAACATATTCTTGCATTTCTTTGATATCAGAAGGAGTCATATGTTTGAATCTTCCTTGCAATTGCAAATAATCACAAATAGGACGAGGTTTATCTATCATTTGAGTTATTTTAAGAACTCCGTCTTCAATCTCATAAAGAGGAAAAATACAAGTCTCAACTGCCAAACGAGTAATCTCAACTGATTTAGAATTATCCATTCTCCAACCCAAAGGACAAGGAGAAAAAGCATGCAAAAAAGAAAAGTTTGGGTTTGCACGGGATTTCTTGACTTTCATCATCATATCAGAAGTATTGCCTATAGAAACAGTTGCTACATATTTCAAACCATGGGCTGCCATAATAAATGGAAGTGGTTTTTTAGGACCTTGTTTTCCATGAATTTTTTTTCCAGCTGGACTATTGGTAGTAGAAGCAAACATAGGAGTTGCAGCACTTCTTTGAACACCTGTATTCATATAGCCTTCATTATCTGTTGCAACATAAACTATCTTATGTCCTCTTTCAGCAGCTCCACTTATTGCTTGAAAACCAATATCAAAACTTGCTCCATCTCCTCCAAAAACTAAAATCTCTGCTTTTCTTCCTAAAGCTTGTAAAGCATAATCCAAACCAGAAGCCAAAGCAGGAGCATTTTCAAATGCTGAATGCATCCAAGGAACATTCCAAGCTGTGTGAGGATAAGGTGTTGTAACAACTTCCATACAACCAGTTGCTGAGACAACCATTACTTTATCATCAAAACCTTTCAAGATTGTTCTGAGTGTAAGGATTTCTCCGCATCCTGCACAAGCCCTGTGCCCAGAGGCAATAAATTCTTTTGAACTTAAACCTTGAACTGTTTCTTTATCAGAACTTCTTTCAATCATAATAACCAATCTCCTCTTTCTTTCTTTTTCTCTAATTCCTCAAATATTCTTTCAATATGTTTTTGAGAAATTTCTCTTCCACCTAAACCAGCAATATATGAAAGAATTGGGAAAGAATGTTTTGTAGATGCTTTGTAATCAGTAAATACAGGTCCACGATATCCTGTTGAGATGTGTCTATCAATTACTGCTAAACCTTTAAGTTTTTTAGTTAATTCATCAATTGCATCATAAGGAAAAGGACGATATGTGCGAAGTTTAACTATTCCAACTTTCTTTCCTTTCTTTCTAAGATTATCAACAACTACGCGAGCAGTTCCTATTGTGCTTCCCATCATCATTACTGCATATTCTGCATCTTCCATTTTGTATCCTTCAACTAATCCATTTCCATATCTTCTTTTAAACTGTTTTTCAAATTCATCTTCAATCTGAGGAATTATATCAATTGCTTTTAAACAATCTAAATGTCTTTGAAGTTTGAAATCCATATAAACACCTGGAACTCCAACATTTCCAAAAGATTTTGGATTTGCTGAATCCATAAAGACAGAAGGTTTGTAAGAGGGAAGGAATTTTTTAATCTCAGAAGAAGAAGGAATATCAACTGGTTCATACAAATGAGTCAAAGTAAAACCATCTATATTTACCATAACTGGTGTTTGTATTTCAGAATGTTCAGAAAGTTTGTAAGCTTTTATTATTTCATCAACTACTTCTTGTGCTGATTCACAATAAATTTGAATCCAACCTTGGTCTCTTGCAGATATTGTATCTGAGTGATCATTCCATATACTTAAAGGAGCACTAACTGAACGATTTGCAACAACCATTACACTTGGAATATTCATTCCTGAAACAATTGGAAGAATCTCATACATTAAAAAAAGTCCTTGACTACTTGTAGATGTAAATGTACGAGCTCCGCCTAAACCTGCTCCTAAAAGAGCTGATAAAGCAGAGTGTTCAGATTCAACATAAAGCATTTTAGAATCTAATTCTCCATCATTAATCAATTCAGATAAATGTTCAATTATGTGAGTCTGAGGTGTGATTGGATAAGCAGGAATTACATCAGGTTTTATGTTCTTGACAACTTCTGCTATTGCAATTGAGGTTTCTAACATTTTCTTTACCATATTATCACTCCTTTTTACTAGAGATTGCTTTAACTGGACATTCATTTTCGCAGATTCTGCAACCTTTACAATAATTATAATCTATAAATATTTCTCCATTTATGAATTTAATTGCATTATCTGGGCAAGATTTCCAGCACAAGCCACATTTAATACATTTAGATTTGTCTATTTCTGGTTTAAAGACTCTCCAATTGCCTGTCTTGTATGCTTTGCTTGTTCCTGCATCTAATTCTCCGCTTTTAGGAACTTTTGGTTTTGCATCTATTTTTTCAGGCATTTTTTATCATCTCATAAAGTGTTTCTGCTGCTTTGTAATTTATTTCAGCTATTTTTTGATTGTCTTTAAATCTTTCACTTATTGCTTTCTTTAAAGAAGGCATACTGACTAACCCAGTGCGAGCAGAAACTGAGCCCAAAGACATAATATTTACAAAAGGTTTTCCAATTATTTCTATTGCTTTAGCAGTCATATCTGCTGAAAAAATCTTCTTGTGATTGTATTTTTTTCTTAAGTCTTCAGCTGAAATTGAAGAATTAACAATTACAATTGTACTTTCTTTTTTTCCTTCCATTACTTCTGGTAAATCTAAAAGAGAATCATCTAAAACAACAATTACATCAGGATTTTTTATTCCTTCTTTTGTTGTTATCTTTTCTTCCATTGAGTCAGATATACGAGCATATGATTGAACAGGTGCTCCACTTCTTTCACTTCCAAAAGATGGAAATGCTGTTGCATATTTATTATCATAAAAAGCAGAAATAGCTAAAATCTGAGTAGAAGTAACTGCTCCTTGCCCTCCTCTTCCATGGTATCTTATCTCATGAATCATACTTAAACAAGACAAAAACCTCTTTTAAACATTACTGGTGCAAGGTTTTTAGGAATTAGAATTTTTCGGCAATACACGATTATTTTCTTCTTTTTCTTCTGGATATTTCTTTCTGCAAAGTAGTTATTGCATTTTCTTCTGTCTTACTCAATAACCCTTTTTTCTTAAACTCTTGTTTGATTTTTTCTAATAAGTCAGATTTTCCTATTTCATTTAAAGAAGAATTAATTATAATTTCATAAATTTTCTTGCGAACTTCTCCACGAAGAACATTCAAAGCTAAATTTGGATTTCCTTGAACTGCTTTGTTTTTTCCAGATATTTTTTTAGAAGTTCTTTCTCTTCCTCTTGAACTTGGCATATTATTACAATATCAAAATGAAAATAAAAACATTTTGTTTAGAAAGTTATCAAAAAAAGGGGAAGAAAAGCAATTAAATAACATTAGCATTAATAAAATATGGAATATATAAGAAAAATAGAAAAAGAAATAGAAGATTTGCATTCAAAAGTATCAAGAGAAAATTGGTTTGAATTCAATAAATTGCAGTTTCTGAGAAATGCAAAAATTTCTTCAGATAATCTTCAAGAAATAAGACAAATGATAGAGAAACTTGGAGAAACACTGGATTTTGAAATAGGTGCTCCAGAAGGAAAAGATATTATAACAAATATTAAAAAAATGGAAAATGTTCTTTTGAACAACCTGCATTTAGAAAGTGGAAAAACAGGAGAAGAGGCAATTGGAGAACTTTATAGTGATTTACAAAACAAGATTTTGTTAATTCTTTTACAAGCAAAACATTATTTGGAAAAAACAAAAATACACAAACATACAAAAGAACCCGCTGAAAAGAATTCAAAAATACTTGTAGATACTTTGCAAAAAAAAACATCAGAATTAGAAGATTTAAAATCAAAATATGAGAATTTAAGAAGAAAAAGCTATTTTGGAATAATACCCGAAGAAACATATATTGACTTAGGTTCTCAAATAGAAGAAGCAAGAGTATCAATTGAGTCATCATTGGAAGCATATAAAAAAGAAAATGAAATATCAAAAAAAGAACTAAAAGAATTTTTAAAAAGCCTTGAAGAAAAAGAAGTAGAATTTGGAAAGGTTCATAATCATTTAAGAGAATATTTGAAAATAGCTGGTGAATATATTAAGAATTTGAAAAAAGAAAAGGACTTTGCACAAAAAACAGTTATTGAATTGGAGTCTGAGAGTTCAGGAATTCGCTCTAAATACTTGGATTCTATTTTAGGTATTGAAAAAGAAAAGCATTTGCACAGACAAGATGTAGAGCAAAAAACAGAAGAAAAATATAGCAAAATAGCAGAAGAAAATAGAGAACTAAGAGAATTAACAAATAGATTAAGAGAAATAAACTCTAATTATGATAGAAAAATAAGACTTTTGGAAGAAGAAAACAAAAATTTCAGAAGTTTAGTTGAATCTCCTAAGAAACAAGAAAGACTTATGGATGAATTTAACCCAAGGAAAATGGAAGAATAGTTTTTAAAGTTATCAGTTCCTTTAAATTATTATATCTTTCTTATAGTGAGGTTTTTTTATGGGAGCAATACCAAAAGAAGTAGAAAATAGAATGTTTAAGAACAAATGGATTTGCATGAGATGTAATTCAAATGTAAAAGGAAAAACAGGTTCTAAGCCAGAAATTTGTAGAAATTGTGGTGCTAAAAGCGCAAAATTTAGGTTAAAGAAAAAGCCTAAGAAGACAGGAGCAAAGTAAAACTTGTCTAAAGGCTAAGCCCTCGTGGTGTAGCGGTCAAGCACTTCGGCCTTTCAAGCCGACAGCTCGGGTTCGAATCCCGGCGAGGGCAATGATTTTTTTGAAAAAAAATCAAGTCTAAAACTAATTCCCACCAAAAAATAAAGGGTTTATTTCAAAAAAAGAAAACATTAATTAAAAGAAAGAAAATAATTAATATAATTTTAACTCTTTAATATATTTAGAAATAAAAGACTGACAAGAAACAGGAGTAATAAAAGAAGGAGAAATAGAAACATTAGAAAAAATATCCTTCTCAAGATTTCTAGAATAAAAGATTTCTTTTTCTAAATCAAAATCATATCTTTTAGATGCTTCAATAAGCCTATCTTCAACACTCATTATTCCAGAAGGAGCAACTCTTAAATCTGAATATTTGCAAATTTTTAATTCCCAATTTCCAGGCTGGAAGCGGAAGTTTGGAAAAATAGAAGTAGACATATTCTCAATAATAAAAAGAACATTTGAATTTACTCCAATTTCACGAGCAATTAAATGATTTGCAATATCATCATCTTCTCCATATTTAGAAATAAAATCTTTTTTTATTTCTTGAAATTCAAAACTATCTAAAATTGGATCATCGAAATCTGAATTCCCAGAAGGAATATTATTTCCCATTTTAACTATGTTTCCTAAATCATGCAATAAACAAGAAGCTAATATATCTTCTTTTTTTATTTCAGAATCATTCCAATTAGAATAAATCTTTTCCGCAACTGCTGAGACTCTAAGCATATGTAAAATCAAATTTCTAGGTGTTTTGTATCTTTTATAGATTTTTGGTATATTTGAAATTATTTCTGAACTTTTCATATAATATATAGAACAAATAGAATTAAATTATTTCTTAAAGACAAGCATTCCTTTTAATGAAAGACTAAAGAAAATATTAAATGGCATGTTTCGCCTATAACAAACATCTAAGCCAACATGTTTTGCCATTTTCTCAGGTGTAAATGAATTTACATGATCGGGAGTTCTTGGAGGCCATTTTAATAACATCAATCTTCCAATACTAAAAGTAAAATCATTTGGAAAAGTTATAATCAATAATCCACCTTTTTTAAGAACTCTTTTCATTTCAAATATTGCTTTTTTGTAATCAAATATATGTTCAAGAACTTCTGTGCAAATAATAACATCAAAAAACTCATTTTTAAAGCTCAATTTTTCAGTTAAATCTTGTTTTGTTAGTCTAGCATAAGGACATCTTATTTTAGCTGACTTCAAAGCACAATCAACAACATCTGTACCATATAATTGATAATTACTATCTTTATTATGAAGAACGGCCAGCATATGTCCTTCGCCACAACCAGCATCTAAGATTTTAATTCTTTTCTTGGGAATTATATCTGCAATATTATAAAGTCTGTCACGATAAATCTTTCTGATAAGAGGATTCTTACTAGAATAAAATTCCTCCATGTGATTTTCAGGCATAATCAAATGATTGTGTTTTCCCATATATTAGTGTGAAAAGATAGTATTTTAAAAAAAACCACTCTTTTGAAAGTATGGATTTCAAAGATAAAATTTCAGGTTTTGTGGAAATTGCTCGTCCAATTGAGTGGAGCAAAAGTTTACAGAATATGTTAATAGCTATTGTAATAGCATATATTCTTCTTGATGTTATTATTGATTGGTTTGTTTTCGGCATTGGGTTTATAGCTGTTGGATTATTATGGGGTGCACTCTACACTTTTAATGATTATGAAGATGCAGAAGTAGATGCTCAACACCCCGTAAAGAAAGAAAGAGCAATACCAAGTGGAAGAATAAAAAAAAGAGAAGCTTTAGTTTTTGGAATTATACTATTGATACTTGCTTTTGGAATATCTTATTATTTATTAGAAAATATTTATTTAACAGGAATAATGGTATTAATGTTTGTAAATCAATGGTTATATACCAATAAACCATTTAATTTGAAAAAACGCCCAATTGTTGATTTAATTTCAGGTTCAATGATTAATCCGATTTTGAGATTTTATGCTGGGTGGTTTTTAATTACAACTTCACTTTTCATTCCTTGGCAAGCTTTGATGTTTATTGTGTTTTTGCAGTTTGGAGGATATGGAATATATAGATTATCTTCAGCAAGATTAGAAAAAAAGAAATCATACACAAGTTCTGTTGCTTTATTTGGAGAAAAAATAAGATATGTTTTTTATGCAGGGATTATTCTCGGAGCAATAGGATATATTCTAATGTGTATTAGTTTATTGTATAATATTTATCTTTTATATTGGGGAATATTACAGTTAATGGCTTTGCCTATTTATTTCCCAATGTTAAAAGAAGGAGAAGAACAAGACATAAAAAAGTATTATCCTGCAATATATGCTCAAAATATTATATTTACAATAGGTTTTGTTGCAATCACCTTTTTGATATAAGCTCAAAATAGAGAAAGAGGTTTTATAAGGCTTTTGCTTTACTTTTTGATTATATCCTTTCGGTTTTTAGTAAAAGAAAAAGTGATACTAAATGGGTAAAAGAAATCAAGACTCATCAAGGTTCAAAAAAACCAAATCCAGACAAAGATGGAAATGGAAAAAGAAGAAGATGAGAAGAAAACAAAGAAAAAAACGTTATTTGAGAAAGAGAGCAAGACAATAGAATGCTCTGTTCTACATAATCCTATTCCAGATTAACTTCAAACAGTTAAGTTTAAATAAACCCTGTACAGAGTATATTTATGAAACAAATGCTTTTGAGCATATTGGGAATACTCTTGATTGCAGGAACAGTTTCTGCTTCAGGCTATGGATATTATGGTTCATATGATAGCACTAGAACAAAATTTGTAACACAAACATATACCCAAGAATATTATTCAAGCCCTACAGAAACCTATTATACTAGTTATTCAAATATTCCCACAAATACTATTTATAATTCAACAAATTATGGGTTCTGGGATTCACCAGCTTATTATTCAGGAACTTATTATCCTGCTTATTATTATCCTTATAATTATTGGAATCCTATTTATTTATATCAAACAGTTTATTACCAACCATATTATTCAGGTTGGGGTTTTAATCTCTGGTTTTGGAACTGAAAATCTAAGAAACAATTCTTAAATAAGAACTATTTATATATTCTAAAAACCAATAAAAAATATGGAAACAAACAATAGTAATTCAATTGAAAAACATCTCATAACAAAAATACCTGTAATTTCAGAAAATAGTAGTATCAAGGATGTAATAGAATTATTAGAAAAAAGAAATACTAATTATGATAGTATTATTTATATATATACAATAGATAAAAAAGAAAATCTAAGTGGAGTTTTAAGTATAAAAGAAATTTTCAATAATAGTAAGAATACGCCCATAAAAAAATTATTTAAAAAAAATGTAATAGATATCTCATTAAATATGGGATTAGAGCAAATAGCACATCTTGCCTTAATACATAAATTAAAACAAATACCTGTTACAAAAGATAAAAAAATAATTGGAATAGTATCATCAAAAGAAATATTATCCACTATTAATAAATCCTTAAAACAAGATATTTTTAATTTTGCTGGAATACACAAATCACATTTAGATTTTGAAAATAATATGGAAATTCCAATATTAAAAGCATTAAAAAATAGGATATCTTGGTTAATTATAGGGTTTATAGGCGCAATGATTATAGCTCTTTATATAGGTTTATTTGAGGAAACTCTTTCAAAATATTTGGTTATTGCATCTTTTGTCCCAACAATAGTTTATCTTAGTGATTCTTTAGGAACTCAATCTCAAACTTTATTTATCAGAGATTTAGCTATTTTTGGAAAGAATCTAAATATAAAAAAATATTTTATAAAACAAACAACAATTGCTTTTTTAATAGCATTAATATTTGCATGTTTAATATACTTATTTATACTATTAATATGGAAAATACCTCATATCGCCTTTATAATTTCTTTATCTTGTTTTTGTACATTATTAATAGCAAACTTTTTTTCTTTTTTAATAACATATATAATAAAAAAATCCAAATTTGATCCAGCATTAGGAAGTGGTCCAATTGCAACAATAATATCAGATATAACTTCAATAGTTGTCTATTTCATTATAGTTGTTTTACTGATTTAGAACAAAAGATATTATTGTATTTATTAAAATTAAACTATATCTGAGATATTAACTGAAGATATCTCTCTACATATTCCTTGTTTTGAAATCCATTCACAATAATCATATCTTCCACAAACATCTTCTGTTTGTAAAGTTTGAGAATGACAATTTACAGGAATACATATTCCACGAGACATAAATTCAGTATAAACAAAGAAACAATCAGAAATTCCATCATTGTTAAATTCTAATATTTCACAATCTTTTTTGAATTTGGCTTGGCAATTTTCAGAAAGAAATTCTTTTGAAAGGACAGTATAACTAATTCCTGAATTATCAGAATCGTCTTCTAAATTATCTGAATCTTTTAAATAATCATTATTATCAGTAAGATTTAAATTTTGGAAAAAAGGGAATACAAAAAAATAGAAACCAAAAAAAATCAAGATTATTGCAAAAAGAGAAAGAATATCTCCATGTGATAACCAATTTTCTGGTTTTTTCTCATTTGATTTATTTGCAATTAAAGGAAGTTTAGATGAAGGCAAAGCTTTTTTGCTATCCGCAGGAGAAGATTTTTGAGATAATAATATTTTTGTTGCTTCAGGCATACTAAATAAAAGTATTAGGTATTTATATATTTTGCTATTGGGTATTTCTATGTCTATGTGGATATTACATTATGGTGAAATTGGATTAAAAAGAAATAATCGAGGATTTTTTGAGAAAAAATTAGAAGAAAACTTGCGAAAAGCAGGAGCTGAGAAAATAGAAAGATTACATGGAAGATTTCTTATAGAAGGAGATGAAAAAGTCCTGAAAAAAACATCGGGAATTGTTTATTATGCAAAAGCTGAAAAAACAAATTTAAATATTGAAGAAATAAAAAAAGCAAGTTTGAAAATTATAAGAAAAGGAAGTTTCAAAGTAGATTGCAGAAGAGAAAACAAAAAGTTTGAGAAAACCTCTCCACAAATAGAAAGAGAAGTAGGGGAATGTTTGATTGAAAAAGGAAATAAAGTTCAGATGAAAAATCCTGAGCAAATAATATATATAGAAATTTTGAAATCAATTGCACTAATTTACAATGGAAAAACAAAAGGAATGGGTGGATTACCAGTAGGAACAGCTGGAAAAATTCTCTGTTTGTTATCCGGAGGAATAGACAGTCCAGTTGCATCTATAATGATGAACAAAAGGGGAACTAAGAATATTTATGTTTCTTTCTTAACAAAAAGCACAAAACAAGAAGCTGGAAAGAAAATTAAAAAAATTGTTAAAAAATTAGCAGAATACAATTTAGGAGCAAAACTATATATTGTGGATATTTCAGAATTCAGAAAAGAGCTGCAAAAAGCCGAGGAAAAATATAGAATGATTTTGTTTAGAAGAGAAATTTTCCGATTAGGGAAAGAAATTGCTAAAATTGAGAGATGCAAAGCATTCTGCACAGGAGATTCTCTGGCTCAAGTTGCTTCCCAGACTCTAGATAATTTATCAGTTATACAAGAAGCTGCTAAATTTCCTGTTCTTTGTCCATTAATAGGTTGGGACAAAGAAGAAATAATAAAAAAAGCAGAAAAATACGAAACATTTGAAATCTCAAAAGAAAAATGCACTGATGTCTGCTCTTCTCTTTCACCTAAAAGTCCAGAAACTCATGCTAAACTTTTAGAAATTTTAGAGCAAGAAAAAAAACTTGAGAAAAAAGAGTTAAAGTATAAAATGTATGATTTTAAAAGTACCATTAATTATTAAAACAAAAAAAAAGTAATTAAATATGATAATGGAAATTAAATGGGGAAATTATTCTGTAGAAAGTCTGAAATTAGGCAAAAAAACAATTGGAAGAAAATTCGGATTTGAAACAAGCACATCTTATTCATTTTTTACTATGGCTGAAAATAATTCACATAGAATAAAAATTAAAAATAAAAAGATAAAACAACAGAAAAATAAAAATGTCGGAAGTCTTGAAATTGATATGATTAAAGGAAAAATCCAACTAACTTATAATGAGGAAATAAAAAATAATGTTTTAGAAAGAAAATACAAAATAAAAACACTTGAAGAGTCAAACCTTTTTGATATAGTGCAGAGATTTAGGTTTGAAAAAAATGCAATTGATTTTGTAAAAATTGGTTCAGAAAAAATTAAGCACACAAATAGCAATATAAACCACATGTATCAAAAAAGAAAAGTACAAATAATGCTAAAAAATAAAAAAATGATTGAAATTTCAGCGAAAAAAAACAATTCAAAAGATTTTGAGAATTTTGTATATGCAAGGGACACAAACAAAGAATGGATTGTCCATTTTAGATTATTGCCAAAAAAACCATATGAGAAAATAATCATGATAAATTATCCTAATTGGGACATTCCTTTACCAAATCCCATATCAAAATTACTGTTTTTATCAAAAACAATAGAGAAAATACTCTGGTACAAAGGAGAAAGGAAAGAAAAAATTCCAATTCTTAGAAAACTTAGAATAAATGCATATGCTTGTAAAAAAGTCAAAAAAGGGGTTGAAATTAACATAAACACAAAACTAAAGGTGTGTAAATGGGAGAAATAAGAAGTTTTGCACAAACAATAATGTCCTTGAATATAATTGAACAAATAATACAAAAATCTGGATCTTTGATTGCATTTTATTTTATTGCAAATTTTCTACCAATAACCGATGTAGCTCTGTATGGGATTGCAATTTCATATATGGTATTTGTGTCTTTAGTCACAATAAATCCAGAATCTATAATCCTAAGGGACTATTATAAAATAAAAAATAAAACAAATTTATTTCTTAATACAGTTGTATATTATTTAATATATAAAATTAAGATATTATTTCCTATTCTTGTTATATTCTCAATCACATTGATTTGGATAACACAAAATACAAATATAGGGATATTCTTTTTCCTATATGCTTCAGTTACAATATTAAATCAATTTCAGATTGCAATAAAGGACTTATTATATTTCAACAAAAAAAACATATCTGGATTATGGATAAACATAATGTATACTATAAGTATTTTCATTGCAGGCGCAAGTATTTTCTACTATAAAAGTTTAGTTATATTTGGAATATTATTTTTTATATTAAATGTTTTTACCACTGTTATTACTTATTTAATAATTAAAAAAGAATTCAAAACATATAAAAGAGATATCAATCAAGAAGTTAAAGAATATGCAAAAAAAATATTTCATTCATTTGGGATATGGTTACATTTCAATAGTAATATAACTGGGACAATATACAAAATAGATCCTTTTTTGCTTTTTTTCTTTGTCAGCCAATCAATTGTTGGATTCTATTCAATCGCTTTGATAATCGTCAATTATTTCATGATCTGGCCAATGTTGATGCAAAAGACATTGCAAATGACTTTAGGTAATATAAAAGAAAAGAAAAGAAATGATGATGTTCTGAAAAAAGCCCTCAAATACACTTTTTTGTGGTCAATTGGACAATATGTTTTTTTCTTGATATTTGGAGAGGTGATTGTTGAATTTTTTGCCAAAGAGCAAACATCTTATGTATTGTTATTGTCTTTAATAATTTTAACAGGAATTACAATTCTTAATATTTTGCGCCCTTTGCTATCATATGTCCAAAGGTTTGTCGAGCAAAACACTTTATTCAAAATATTATTTTTGCCTTTTCTAATATCAAGCTTGGGCATCTATCTAATATTGATTTATTATTTTGGAGCTTTAGGGGCAGCAATTGGAAATATTATTTCATATCTTATATTTGGACTCTTACTAATAAAAACAAAAAAAGATATTGACAATCAAAAAATTCCTTTGATTTTAATAGAATAGATGAAAGGCAGAATAGATATATTTTGACAGAATATTGCTGTTATAAGATAAATAAGAAATTGGTCGAGGTAGATTGTCCTGCCTCTTATAAACAGTTAAATCTTTGCCTTTTATCATATCTTTATTCTCATAATATAAAGGAGTAGATATATTCTCTTCTTCAAAGGAAGGAGCATATTCAAAAGATTCAATCTGAGAAACCAAAAAATTCAATGTTTTGTCATTCCATCCAACAACTGGGAAAATATCTTGAAAGGATTCTTTTGATTTAAGTGAAAAAGTGTTCTTGGAATTTAGTCCATAAAAACTCTTAAATCCTCCTGATTTTAATTGATTTGATAATAAAACAGATTCATATTTTTTAACAGATTTAAATTTGGAAAGAGCTGAGAGTATATCTCCTGCTCCTGCAATAAAAAAAGGAAATTTCATAGGCTTCCCATCAAGAACACCAAAGTCAAAGGCTACACCATTCCATCTTTTAGACAAAAACTTTGCTTTTTGTTCAGCCTCATCTTCATATCCATACAAAAGAAGAGCATTTATTTCTCTGGAATTATAATAAGTGATTTTGAGAGGATTGGAGTCTGACTGAAAGCTTCCTCCATCTTTATCATTAAAAGACAAGGATTTTTGCAATGCAATCTTTCCAATATCTCTATATTTTTTATCTTTTGTTTTTTCAGAGAGATGAAAAAGAAATTCAGCAACCGCACTGATTTTATTTGGAACAAATAAGTTTGTGTTACATTTTATTCTAGAATGTTCATATTGATTAAATGTTTTTTCTGTTTTGTTCCAGAAATTTAGAAATAAATACTGATCAGCAAATGTTTTAGATGCTCCCAAAAAACTCTTATACTCAAGTCCAATCTCTTTGAAATAATTCGCTAGATAAACAAGTGCCAATGCAACATCTACTTCATGTGGTATTGCTCCTGTCTCAAAAGAAGGATTAAGCTCAAATGCACAATTCTTAAAACCATTATCAAATCGTCTATGAGAAAGAATAAATTTTCCCATTGATTTGAGAGATTCAAGAAAGACATCGTTTTTGGTAAGTTTGTGAAGTCTTATATATGATTCCACAAGTCCTTTGTATCGCCAATCAATTCCCCATCCAGAATAAGGAAAACGAGTGTTCCAATAATGGACAACTGGCCCATAATATGCTCCTTGTTTTTCCATTGTTTGTAACCAGCCTAATTGGGAATTAATTACTTTTTCTAAATTCATACTAATCATTAGACAGATGAGAATATATTATTTTGTTTGTTAGATTTCTATCAAACTTTTCTTTTGCTATCCGAATTCTTTTTTTGCGGGCTTCCTGAGAAATATCTGTAGGCAAAACTCGAAATTTGGAAAAAGATTTCCAATCTGAAAAATAAGAGCCAATTGGATTATTGAGAAAAAGATTCCTAAGAGAACCCTGAGATGGACCTTTGGCTAAACAATAAAGTCCAGAAGCACAATAATCATAAGTTTTTACAACTATACAATAATTCATAAAAGAAGGAACTGTGCTTATTCCAATATCAGAAACTGAAAAATAATCTTTTAAATTTTCAAAAGGCATAGTGGAAATATCAATTACTTCTACCTTATTTCTGATTTTTTCTTTTGTTAAAGAAACCAATTTGTCAAACTCAGAAGAATGAAATTTTATCCTAGGAATCAAAAGAAAAAGAAAATAATCTTCTGGAAATTTTTTGAATATTTTTATGAGGGAATCAACTTCCCAGCCTGAAAAAGCCCCAGAATAAATAAACACTTTTTTGTTTTTCAAAGAGTATTTATCCAATAAAATATTTCTTTTTTTAGAATCAAAAGAAAAAAGAGAAGGAGTTGTTCCATTTAAAGCAAGAACAACTTTTTTACCAAATCCTTTTTTGGAAACATGTTCACCAATTCCATCAGTAACAACAAATATTTTCAGAGAAAGAAAATATGTCAATTTTTCAATAATTTCATAGAAAAAAAGTTTCAAACTTTTTTTGTAAATTCCTAATTTAGAATAAACATTTGGCCAAGGGTCTCTTAAATCTAAAAAAAATTTCTTTCCAGAAAGTCGTGCAGCAAAACCTGAAAAAAAACCATGAGTCAAAGGAGGAGAAGTATAAAAAACAACATCAAAATCTGAAAAAAAAATTTTAGAAAAAATATCAAACTCACTTGAATATCTAATAACCCCTTTTACTTCTGGAATTTTTTCTCTCTTTGGAGAAAAAATACTGACTTCATTTCCTTTTTCCAAAAGAAAGGATTCTAAAGAATTTACTCTAAGCACATTTGCTCCTAACTCAGGACGAGCAAAGGGACTAACAATTGCAATTTTCATTCCCAACACCAAACGCATAATATTTTTTGTATTTAAATGAATTTTCTTTTTCCAAAGCCCAAATATCTACTAAGAATATTTTTTTAGGAAGAGAATCAAAAAAAGAAGCATCATATTTTGGGTGATTGTTTGCAATAATAACACATTCTGAATTCCTAAAATCTTCCTCTTTTGCTATATTTGAAATCTTCTCTAATTCAGATTTTAAAACTTCAAAATCGTGCACAAAAATATTTTCAAATCCTTTTTCTTTTAAAGCAAAAAATAAATCCAAAGAAAGTGAACCTCTTAAGTCCCCATTAACTGGCCTACCTTTAAAAGCCATTCCACTCAATATTATCTTAGATGTTCTATCTATATTCTTAGAAATAATATTCGCAATATGAAAAGGAGAACCCATATTTATAGAATAAGATACTTTTGGAATCATAAGTTCTTTCTTTCCTTCAAAAGATTTTTGGAGAATAATAGTATCTTTTGGAAGACAAGGCCCACCAGTCAAACCAGGAAGAGGTATATTTGAACGAGGATAATTTTTATTTGCGGATTTTATAATCTCGAAAGAATCTAAGTTTAATACTTCACAAGCTTCTGCAATTTCATTTGCAAATGCAAAACACATCATTCTATAATTATTGTTTAAAAGTTTCACTAACTCTGCAGATTCTAAACTACTTAAAATTACAGGAGAATTTCCTAATTTTAAAAAGAAATCAACCGCTTTTTCTTCACTTTCTCTATTTAATCCTCCAATTATTTGTGGTAATTCTTCTAATTCTTTCAAAGCTTTGCCTTCTAAAGTTCTTTCAGGACAAAAAGCTAGATAGAATTCTTTTCCTGATTTCTCAAGAATTGGCAAAACAATATTTCTTGTTGTTCCAACAGATACTGTACTTCTGAAAATTATTAGTTCTCCTCCTTTTATGAGTTTAGAAATTTCATTTGCAACAGAAGTTATTGCAGAAAAATCAGGTTTATCTTTTGGAACTGGAGTTCCGACAGTTACAATAATTACATCAAATTTTTCATTAGGAGTTTTTTCAAAAAAAGAAAGTTTTTCTCTATAAGAATCAAAAGTTTCCTGTAAACCATTTTCTAAAATATGTATTTTGCCTTTATTTAAAGAATCAATAACTCCTTTATTTATATCAATACCAAAAACATTCATTCCTTTTTTTCCCATATGAACTATCATTGTCAATCCGACATATCCCACTCCAAATACTGCAACTTTCATATTAAATCCTCACTGTAATCATATATTTAAAGAAATAAAGAGGAAAAATTAAATCTCTTAAAAAAGTCACAAACCCAAAAAGAAATCCTTCCCATAAACTAAAAGTTCTTTTTCGCATACTAATTACATACTTAAATAAATACCAAATAATCACAAGAGAAAAAACCCCTAAGAAAAATCCAGAAACATAAAACCAAACTCCCAAGAAAAGAAAAACCCAAGCTAAAAAAGATTGTTTAAGTGCACCTAAACCTGGAAACTTATAAGTTTTCAAAAATTGGCGAGGATATTTTTTCCATAAACGAATATCTCCCCCGACTTTTTTAATATCCGCCAAAAGTTCCCAAGCAGTTGTAAAACGACGAGCTGGATGATAAACAATTGCATTTGGATTAAAGACAATTTTGTATCCTTTTTCCATTATCCTATAAGCTAAGTCAGTATCTTCCCTAAAAACACTTAAATCAGAACCAAAACTATAAGCTTCATCAAACCCTCCGACAGAATCAAAAGCTTCTTTTGTAAAAGCATAATTGCAAGCTAAATAAAGTCCGCCTTTACGATTATCTGCAGTTTTAGACATTAATTCAATTACATCTCCAATTGTTTTTCCTTCAACTCCATCATAACCTTGTTTGAAAGATTTCTCAATTTCCTTCAACCAATCTTTATGGATTTGAGTATCATCATCTGTGAAAACTAAATATTTACCAAGAGCTTTTTTAGCCCCTAAATTTCTTTTAGCATCTTGAAATCTTGAGACAGTTTCATAATAAAAAAGATTCTTCTTATTGAAAGAACGAACAACAGAAGAAGAATCATGTTCCTTCCAACCAACAACTATAACTTCATATTTAGATTCAGGATAATCAATTTCATATACTGATTCTAAAACTGCTTTTAGTAAATCATTCCTACGATGAGTTGGAATTATTATTGTGAATAAAGGATTAGACATATTAAATAAAAAGAAAAGAGAAATTTAAAGGTTTTGGTAGGAAATTACTCAAATTCAAGACATAATGCACCAATAAGCTTTTTATCCTCGCCTAAAGAAAACATATTATATACAGTTAGATATAAACTATTTTAAAGTGAGCAGAATGGTATTAAAAGGAGCAGTAATAGGAACAGGAAATATGGGATATAATCATGCCAGGGCAATTTTTGAAGCAGCAAATATAGAACTAGTGGCAATTGCCGAGCCTAATAAAGAAAATGCTGAAAAAGTCTTGAGTAAATATAAAACCAAGCATTACAATGATTACAAAGAAATGTTGGAAAAAGAAGATTTAGATTTTGTCAGTATATGTGTTCCAACTAAATGGCACTGCGAAGTCGCAGAAAAAGCTTTAGAGAAATGCCATGTTTTGTTAGAGAAACCAATTACACTAACAATAGAAGAAGGAGAAAGACTAATAAAAAAAGCAGAGAAAGAAAAAAAACATTTAATGATTGGACATATAGAAAGATTTAATCCTGCTGTGCAATATTTGAAAGAATTTTTGAAAAAAACAAAAGAAGAAATTTTAAGTATGAATTTTACAAGATTAGGAATTGCTCCTCCTAAAAATGCAACAACCGGAGTTATTGAAGATTTAGCAATACATGATATTGATTTGTTTAGATATTTTTCAGGAAATGAAATTCTTGAAACACAAACTTTCAAAAAAAGTTTTGGATACACAAACTTTGAAGATCATGCCCAGATGTTTATAAAAGCAAAAAATATGAGTGCTTCTTTGATTGTTAATTGGATAAACCCAAGAAAAGTAAGGACAATAGATATTACTATGAAAAAAACATATATGGAAATTGAATTAATTGAACAAAAAGTCCATATATATGAAGTGATTGAAGGATTACCTTATCTTTCAAATATGATAAATATTGATTTAGCAAAACAAGAACCCTTGAAATTAGAACTCCAAACATTTTCTGATTTAATTGAGGGAAAAATTGAAAATCCAATAACTGGGAAAGATGCATTGGAAACTCTTAAGTTAGCTAAAAAACTTTCAGGTGGAAAAAATGACTGAAGATGTTTTCATTCATCCAACAGCTGAAGTTTTAGGAAAAATTGGGAAAGGAACTAAAGTTTGGCATCAAGCCCAAGTTTGTAAAGGAGCAGAGTTAGGAGAAGATTGTATTTTAGGAAAATCTGTTTATGTTGATAAAGATGTTAAAATTGGAAACAGAGTTAAATTACAAAACAGAGTTTCTGTTTATCATGGAGTTGAGATAGAGGATGATGTTTTTGTTGGACCACATGTTACATTTACAAATGATAAATATCCTCGTGCTTTTATTTCTGATTTTGAAGTTTATAAGACATTAGTGAAAAAAGGAGCATCAATTGGAGCAGGAAGTGTAATTCTTTGTGGAATTACTTTGGGGGAATATTGTATGATTGGTTCTGGTTCAATTGTTACAAAAGATGTTCCAGCATATACTTTAGTCAGAGGAAACCCTGCAAAAATTATTTGTAAGATAGACAAAAATGGAAGAAAGGTGGGAAAATGAAAACAATTGCTCGTCCAGATATTGGAAAAGAAGAAATAGAAGCAGTTAAAGAAGTAATGGAATCTGGAATAATTGCTCATGGAGAAATTGTTAAAAAATTTGAAGAAACATTTGCAAGTTTAATTGGAACTAAATATGCTATTGCAACAACAAATGGAACTCAGGCTTTGATAAATGCAATTTGGGGCTTAGGGATAAAAAAAGAAGTAATTGTTCCTTCATTTACATTTATTGCAACTGCAACTTCTGTTTTAGAAAGAAATGCAGTACCTGTTTTTGCAGATGTTGAAAGAAAAAGTTTCAACCTAACTTCTGAAAAAATTTCTGAAAAGATAACAAAAAATACTGAAGCAATAATACCTGTACATTTATATGGAAATCCTTGTGAAATGGACGAGATAATGGAATTAGCAGAAGAAAAAGAATTATATGTAATTGAAGATTGTGCTCAAGCACATGCTGCATCATATAAAGGAAAAAGAGTTGGGAGTATTGGACATATAGGATGTTTTTCATTTTATCCAACTAAAAATATGACAACAGGAGAAGGAGGAATAATTACAACTGATAATGAAGAATTAGCAGAGAAAATCAGAACTTATAATAATCATGGACAAAAACAAAGATATTTGCATGAACAAGAAGGATATAATTACAGAATGACAAATATCCAAGCTGCAATTGGACTTGCACAGTTGAAAAAACTAGAAAAAGCAACAGAAAGAAGAAGAGAAAATGCTGACTTATATAATAAAATGCTTAAAGATTTTGTAGAAATTCCAGAAGAAAAAGAAAACTCAATACATGTTTATCATCAATATACTATTAAAAGTTCACAAAGAGACAAAATAATCGAAAAACTAAAAGCAAAAAATATTGGTTATGGAATTTATTATCCTTTAGGATTACATCAACAACCTTATTTGAAACCTTATGCAAATGGAAGTCTTTCAATAACTGAAGAATTAGTTAAGCAGGTTGTTTCTTTACCTGTACATCCTTTGGTTGAAAAACAAGAGATAAAAGAAATTGCTGAAGAAATTCAATCTGTCTTTTCTTGAGATTTTTTTAGTCTTTAAACTAGTTTTTAGATTAGAAAAAATTACTAATTCTTTTTCAAATTAGAAAAGTACTCTTTCAGATTTTTAAGAATTTTCTTAGAAGCATTTTTAGTCACTGGGAGTTTTTTCTCACGAACTTCTTGAAGTTTTTCAGGATTTTCTAAATAAGGAAGAACTATAGAGAGGATATCTTCTTTTTTCCAACCTGTTTTGATTAATTTACCTGCATTTACACAATACATCCATTCAATATCATACATTAAAGCAAATGTTGGAGTGTTCAAGATTGGACCCTCCTCCTGCAAGCCTCCTGAATCAGTTAAAAGAAGTTTTGCATTTTTTACTAAATAAACCATTTCAGTATATGGAACAGGTTCAATTATTTCAACATTATTTTTAAAAGAAAGTTTGAAATTCTTCATGCTTTTTTTGGTGTGCGGATGAATTGGGAAAATTATTTTTATTTTCTTAGAAATTTCATCAACTCCCTCTATTAGATTTCTTAATCTTTCTGGGTTGTCAACTGTTTCTGCTCTATGACTAGTTAAAACTGCATATTCTTCTTTTCTTTGAGTGTATTTTTTATCTGCGATTTTTTCTGCTCTTTTAACAGAATCATAAGTCGTACTTCCAATCCAAATGGATTCTAGATTTTCTTTTTTTAGATTTTTTTTCTCAATCTTTCCTGAGGCAAAAAGAATATTTGCAATATGGTCAACTATTATTCTATTAATTTCTTCTGGACGCTCTTTGTTGAAACATCTAGAACCAGCTTCTAAATGAACAACAGGAATTCCTAATTTCGCTCCTGCAATTGCTCCACCTAAAGTTGAGTTTGTGTCGCCTTGCACCAAAACTAAATCAGGATTTTCATTTTGGAAAATCTTTGAACAATCAAAAATAATTTTTGCTGTTTGTTCTGCTGGGTTGTCGGATTTTGTATTTAGTTTATAATCAGGAAGTTTTAATTTCAAATCTTTGAAAATTGCATCATCTAATTCTGGAGAGTAATGTTGTCCTGTATGTATCATCTTATGCTCAAAATTTTTTTCCAATAAATCAAAAACTCTTGAAAGTTTTATGAATTCAGGGCGAGTTCCAAAGACAGATATTATCTTCATACTAAAAAGAAGAAAAGAATGTTTTTAAGAGATTTGGTTCAGTTTTGTTGAAAAACAAAAAAAGAAGCAAGAAAAGTTTAGAGAATAGAATAAATCCTAAAAAATGAAATTTCAGATATAGGAAAAAAAGAATGCCAATTTGAAATTAAAAAAATAAAATCGCTATTATATGTTTGATTCAAAAATAGTATCCAAATCACAAAAGTGTAAATAATTATAAAATAAAATATCCACAAAGGCAAATTAAATTTTGTTTTTATTTTATTCGCACCAATAACAAGCAAAGGAAAGAAAAAGGCTAGTGTCTTATGAGCATAACTTCCTCTTTCGGCCCAAAAAGTTTGTGTAGAAAAAAACAATAAATAACCAAAAAGAAAAAGAAAAAGGAGACTTTTTTTGGTAATTTTTCCAGAAAATATTTCTTTGAAAAATAAATACAATAAACCAACAAATCCCAGCAGAAAAAAAGGTGTGAAGAAAAAAAGTCCATTTATTGGAGAAAAAAAGATGGATAAAAAATTCAAAGGTATGAGACAAAAATTAGCAGTAAAAGAGGAGATAAAAGATTGATTAAAACCTGTCTCAAAAGGAGAGCCAAAGATTGCATTATTGTAAAAACCCCATAATCCTAGAAAAATCAGAATTGGAAAGACAAATTGCCAGATGCTTTTTTCTTTTATCCAAAGCTTATAAGCAAAAACCAAAAGTGTTATTCCAAGAAAATAAGGTTTTATCAAGATTAAGATTCCTAAAGACAAGCCCTGAAGAAATATCTTTTGCGATTTGAAAAAATAATAAAGGAAAATAGAAAAAAAGGCAAACTCTGCAACAAGAGGATATGCTGAATCAACTGAAGCATAGTGAAAAAAATTAGTGGACAAAAAGCCAATTGTAAACCATAAACCTGAATTCTCAACTTTGAAATATTCTAACAACCTAATTGTGAAAATAAAACCAAGAATAAACAAAAGCAAATTTGTAATTGAAGGAGCAATCAGATTAATCAAAATATCTTTTCGGATAGAATAGAAATAATTGTCTAATATGTGGAAAAGTGAAAAATTTCCCAGAAGATTGCAGACTGCATATACAGGCAAAACTAAAAGAGAAAAACCAGGTGTATGGTCTGAATAAAGAAACTTTCCATTCCATTTCAAAAGTTCATTGTATTTTTCTATTTCACCAGAAATAATTTGTTGTTTAAAATCTTCAACTGTAAATTCAGGATAAATAATTTGAGCTTGATTAGTCAAATCAATATCCCAATCATGAAAAAGAGAACTAGTCAAAGCATAATAATTAAGGGCATCTCCACCAGGAATTGGATCCAGAAATAAAAAGATAAAAGCCAAACAAAATATAAAATATGGCAGATTCTTCTTAATGTCTTTTAAAAACCAAAAATCACTAAAATACATTTAAAAACTCTATGTGTTTTTAATTTATATAGTTATTGAAACAATTAACTGAGAGATGTTAGAGATGATGAAAAAAATATTTATTCTAAGTTTTCTGTTCTTGTTAGCAGGCACGGCTTTTTCAACAGATGAAACAATTGATGTAACAAAACCAACAGTATCTTTTTTAAATTTAGAAAATGGAGATATTTTGAAAGGAACAATTATGATAAAGGTTGAGGCAAGAGATGGAAGTTGGACAGTTTGCCCAGAAAGTACAGCATTTTATTTAAATAATAAAATTCTTACTGGAACAAATGGAAAACAATATGCAGAAAGAATAGATACAACACACGAATATCAAATGGAAATAAACACAAAAGAATTTGAAGATGGAGAATACAAGTTAAAAGTAAAAACAATGGACAGAGCATTTAACACAGAAGAAAAAACAATCAAAATCATAATACAAAACAGATATGATTTTGAAGGAAAAACAATAGAAATGAAAGAACAAATGAAAGAGATAAATACACTCTTTGCAAAATTTGAAGGATATGGATTAGATTGTTCAGATGCAGAAGCAGATAGAACAGCAATGGAAAAAAGATTACAAGAAGCAATAGATGCTGGAGAAAATGAAGAAGTTTTTATAGCAAAGGAAAAATTAGTGGGAAATTTATATACAAAAATAAAAAATAAATTAGTTCTTTCCGATACAATAAGAAATTGTACAACAAATGAGAATTCAGAAAAAATAACTCTAATAGATTATGATTTGAAAGATATAAGTGCAAAAAGAGTAATTTCTTTTTATAATGCAAAAGCAGGAGAAAAAGAAATAAAAGTTGCAAACTTTAAAATAACAGCAAAAAATGAAAGTAATGAAATAAAAACAATAAAAATCGTAGAAGAAATACCAAAAGAATTTGCAAATTCAGCATCTTTGATATCTTCTGATATTAAATTCACAGTAATTGAAGATGATCCAATAATAATGTGGGAGATTCAATTAAATCCTAATGAGCAAAAAGAAATAACATATTCCATAAACAATGGAGGATATACAGATGAACAAATTAATAATGCAGAAACAATCTTTAATACAAAACCAGCTGTGTTTGAATCCTCATTTGAAATATCCAAAACTTTATTTACAAAATCAATTGAAACAATATCAATAACATCTACTCAAAGTCCAATCACTGGATTATTTTCTGTAGTAGGAGTAGCAAATCAAAGCGGAATCCTAAATATTATTGCAGTGATTTTAGGAATAGCATTAGTTGCATTTGCATTCACAAAATTCCCAACTAGTGAAAAAACAGAGGATGAAAAAAGAAAATTTGCTTATAGGGGCAAAAACAAATGATTTTATTTATTTTTTCTCTCTTTTTTTCTTATGTTTTTACATGATTTAGCTATTATAGGAGCTGGACCTGCTGGAAGTTTCCTAGCTCAAAAACTGAAAAAAAAAGGTTTCAAACCACTTATTTTAGATAGCAAAAAGAAAATTGGAGAACCAATACAATGTGCAGGTTTAGTTTCTATTTCTGGATTAAAAGAAACTGACTTATACAAATATGCTGAAAAAAATGCTTTAAACAAAGTAAGTTCAGCAAGATTTGTTGCTGGACAACAAGAGTTTTTTGTGAAAGGAAAAGAAAAAAAAGCACTTGTATTAGATAGAGGAAAGTTTGACTCTGATTTAGCAAAAGGATTAGAAATAAAAAAAGAAAGAGTTGTCGGATTAAGTGAGAAATCAATTATTACAAATAAAGGAACAATTCCTAAACCAAAGTTTGTGATTGGAGCGGATGGTCCATTATCAACAATAAGAAAATATGTGACAAAAGAAAAACCAAAACTCTTACATGGAGTTCAAAGAAATATCAAAGGGAAGTTTGACTCAGATAGTGTTGAATTACATTTTTTTCCAGACAGTAATTTTTTTGGTTGGATAGTTCCAATAGATAGTAAAAGAGCAAGAATAGGTTTAGCTGATAACTTAGGAGAAAATGTAGAAGCAAAACTTGAAAAATTTGTGAAAAGTTTCAATGCAAAACCTGAAAAAGAAATTATATCTGGATTAATTCCTATTAGTAAACCATTTAGAAAAATAAACACAAGTTCAATTGCTTTGTTGGGGGATGCAGCAAGTCAAGTAAAAGCTACAACAGGAGGAGGAATTGTTTTTGGAGCAAAAGCTGGAAAAAAATTAGGAGAAGCAATTGAAAAAGGAAGTTTAAGATATTATAGAATTCCAGAAGTAAATAATGAATTAAGATTACATTATATGCTTGCTAGAAAATGGGCTGAGAAACCTTTTTCACAAAAACAAGAATTATTCAAAGAAATAAAAAACAGAGGAATAGATGAAAGAATAGGAGCTATGGCAGATATGGACAAAGCAAGTTCTCTTTTCAAAACAATTAGTTTTTCAGATTTTGTTGCTCTCTCTCGCTTTCTTTTTTAATTCTTTTTTTCTTCAAAATTTTTTTTCTTTCAAAAAAAATTAATTTATTTTCTTTAAATAATTTTTTTCTTAATAAAAAATTACCATTCTAAAATATCTCCTAAAGAAACAAAAGGAGAACAAGAAACAGGAAGTTCAACTAAAAAAGATGCTTTTTGTTTAGGAGTATAATTTGGAACAAATGGTTCTAATTTTGCAATATCTACGATTTTTTTGTTTTTATCCATAAAAACTGCTAAAATCGGAAAACCTACAAAAAACATATGGATTGAGTTTCTGACCTGTCCTTCTGAGGAAAAAACAAAAACCAAACCATAATCAAATTTACTTATTTCTTCAAACATCAATCCCTTAAATCTAAGTAAAGGCTCATTAGCAATTTTGGTTTTTGGAATAATTATTTTGTTTTTTGTTTTGTTTAAAAGCATTTAATCACCCAATCTTTTTTAATATAGGAACTTTTAATTGCTTTAATTGTTTGAGAGCATCTTTTGCTGAGAAATTTTTTTCTCCCGCAGGGATAACAACTTCCTCTTTAAGATTTTTCAAAAGTGCATCAATTTTCCTTTTCTCCCCTTCTAGAAATTCAACCATATACCAATAATATTTAATACTTCCTCTTATAAAAATATTTGCAAGATAGTGAGTATATGAATCAACTAAAACACATTGGCATAATTCCAGATGGAAATAGAAGATATGCAAAAAAGCATATTTTAGATTTTGAAAAAGCATATCAAAAAGGAATTGAGAATTTTATGAGCAGTATAAAATTTCTATCTAAAATAGAAAATCTGGAAATTGTAACTGTTTATGGAATGTCTATAGATAATTATCAAAAAAGAATTGATGAAAGACAAATTATTTTTAGATTAATAGAAGAAATGTTGAAAAGAGCACTTGAAACAAGAGAATTTGATAAATATAAAACAAAGATAAAATTTATTGGAGAAAGAGAAATGTTTCCAAAAGAAATGTTAGAAAAAATAAAAAAGATAGAAAAAGAGACAGAAGAAAATAGAAATTTAACATTAAATATTGCATTAGCTTATAGTGGAAAAAAGGAAATAGAACAAGCAGCAAGAAAAGCAATGCCTGATATTACAGAAGAAACAATTAGAAAAAATCTTTATGTTCCTGAGAATTTAGATTTAATAATAAGAACAGGAGGCTTTCATAGAATTTCTGATTTTTTAATTATGCAATCAGCATATTCTGAACTTTATTTCACAGACAAACTATGGCCTGAACTAAACTCAGAAGAAATCCAAAAAGCAATTGATTTTTATAACTCAACCAAAAGAAACTTTGGACAATAATTCTTTTTTTTAGCTAAAACTTCCAATCAAATAAAACCTTTAAATACCTTTTTCTGCTTTATTCTCTTAATAGGAAATTCCGAAACCAAAAGTTTAGCCCCGTCGTCTAGTGGCCAAGGATACGAGACTCTGGATCTCGGGACGGGAGTTCAAATCTCCCCGGGGCTATTTTCATAAAAAAACTATTTTAAAATTTTTTCCTAAAGGAAAAACAGAAAAAGACAATTGTCTAATTTTTTCAAGAGTTTTTAAACTAATTAAAGAAAAAATATTTTATGCTGGGAAATGAAATAAAAGAAGCTGAAAAAATTCTAGGTTGGTTGGAAATAAATGAAAAAGGAAAAGAAGTTTTCAAAGACGAATTCAGTAGACTAATAAAAACAAAAGAAAAAGAAATTTATTGTCCAAAAAAAGAAAGCAGATTTAACAAAGAGGAAGGAAGATTATTAAAAGATATAATTGAGAGATTTCAAGCAGGAGAACACAGACAAATAAATGAGTTTGTAGAAGAATATTGTAAAAGAGAAAGAATTGCTCTGAAACAAGAACAAAAAGAAAGAATGGAAAGAATATTGGAACAACAATTGTATGGATATGGAATATTATCTGTTTATCTAGAAAATTCAAACTTGGAAGAAATAAGTGTAATTGGGGTACAAAAACCAATTTATGTTTTTCATAAAGAAAAGGGATGGTTAGAAACAAATGCTTATTTTTCAGATGAAAAAACAATAATAGAATTTGCAAATAGAATGTCAAGACAACTAGGAAGAAGATTGACTTTGCAAAACCCATCTTTAAATGCTGTTTTGGAAAATGGAGATAGATTAAATGCAAGTTCAAAACCAATTGCATTTACAGGAAGCAATATTACTTTAAGAAAATTTAGAAGTAATCCATTTACTCCTTTGGAATTAATGGAAAATAAAACATATTCTTTAGAATTCCTTGCTTTTGTTTCGCTCCTTTTGGAAACAGATTCTTCTGTTTTAGTTGTAGGTAATACTGGTTCAGGAAAAACAACTCTCTTGAATGTTTTGCTCTCATTAATTCCTGAAAAAGAAAGAATAATAATTGTTGAAGAAACCCCAGAAATAAAAGTAATGCATAAGCATTGTTTGAAATTAAATACTGCAGAAGAGCAAGAAATAGAAATGAAAGATTTGATTACCCAAACTTTGAGAATGCGCCCAGACAGAATAATTGTAGGAGAAATAAGAAAAAAAAAAGAAATAGAAGCATTTATGGATACTCTTTTAGCAGGACATGGAAAAGGGAGTTATGCAAGTTTTCATGCTCAAACTTCTCAAGATGCTTTAAGAAGATTGGAAAATTTAGGGGCAAACAAACAAGACTTAGATTCAATTGATTTAATTATAGTACAAAGAAGATGGAATGATATAAAAAATAGAAAAGAAAAAAGGAGGATAACAGAAGTAACAGACGGAAAAAATA
>CAZJHM010000003.1:14194-39276 GCA_964545925.1 uncultured archaeon | reverse complement strand
TGAATCTGAACTCTTGTTTCGTATAGAAGGCTAAAAGTTTTAAAGCAAATTCTCAGAGGAAAATTCAACAAGAAAAAAAACAAAGTAAAAAGTAAAATTGAAAAATTTGGCTTCAAGGAAGCCAGAAAAAAAAATTGGAGCTTTTTTTATATACAATCAGAATTTTGAAAAAAGAAAGAAACCAAATAGTTTATAATTATGCTTTGCATATTTATTATTATGGAAGATTTCTATTCAATAATGGATGAAGAAATTAAAGGAAAGGTTCTTGTTGTTAGAATAGACATAAACAGTTCTCTTAAACAAGGAAAACCTTTAGTTAATAAAAGGATAAAATTGCATTCTCAAACTTTAAAATTCCTTTCTGAAAAAAGAGGAAAAATAATAGCCTTAGGACATCAAGGAAGAAAAGGAAAGTTTAATTTTTCATCTTTAGAAGAACATTCAAAGATTATTTCTGAAGAAATTGGAAAAAACATAGAATTTGTTAGGTTTGAAGAAGATTGGATATCTAAAATTCAAGCAATTGGAGAAGGAGAAATAATTCTTTTAGATAATGTAAGAAACTTTGATGATGAAATGAATGAAACAGCAGAATATTGCGAAAAACTTCTTCCATTTGTTGATTTTTATGTTATAGATGCATTTAGTGTTGCTCATAGAGCACATGCAAGTGTTGTTGGGTTTAAAGACAAACCTTGTTTTGCAGGGCCTGTTTTTGCAGAAGAATACAAAGCTTTGCATAAAATAAAAGGAAGAAATACAATTTATTTTCTAGGGGGAGCAAAAGTTGAAGATACACTTTTAGCAATTTCTTCCATGATAAAAAAAGAAACTTCTAAGAAATTTTTTATTTCAGGAATTCCTTCCAAAGTTTTCCTTAAAGCAAAAGGATTTTCTTTTGGAAAAGATGAACTTCTTCTTAAGAAGTTTGATAACGAGGTTTTGATTGCTAAAAAAATACTTTCTGAATATCCTGATAAGATATTTCTTCCTTTAGATTATGCTTATTTAAAAGATGGGTTAAGAACAGAAATTTCAATTGAGTCTTTGCCTTGTAATGAAGATTTGTTAGACATAGGTGACAAGACAATCAAGGAATTTTCTAAACATATTGAAGATGCAGAAACAATTGTTTTAAATGGTGCCCCAGGGGTTTATGAAACTGAAGAATATAGAAAAGGGACATGTTCTCTTCTTTATGCTATTTCTCAAAGCAAATCTTTTTCTTTTATTGGAGGAGGAGATACAGAAGTTTCTTTAACAGCTTGCGGAATAGATGAAAGCCTTTTTTCTCATGTTTCAATTTCTGGAAAAGCAATGTTAGATTATTTGGCTGATATGTCTATGCCAGGATTGGAAATAATATTGAAGTAGATTATCTGATATTATTCCATTACAGACAATAGTTGTATTATTTTTTAAAACTCCTTTTGTATATTGTATTGTAATACTTGAATCAATTATTTCTTCATTTGGATGGGTTAGTCCTGTAATTTCAAAGATTCCATTTTTTGGAACTAAAGATATACCAATCCAATTTCCTTCAAACCCTTGTTTTTTTGTAATAGTGAGATTTGAAATATTTGTGCCTGTTGAATTGATAAGTACAAATTTTGTTTCGTCTTTTTCTATTATATATTTTTGCAAAGTAATTTCTCCACTTGAATTAATACATTCTATTTTTGAAGTTTGTTCTCCAATCATTATAAATAGCAAACAAATGGCTATTGTAATTACTACTAAAGCCCATCCATATGTCGTTAGACATTCAATTGCTCCTTGTGTTTTATTCATTTTTCTTCATTTAAATTCCTTTCAAGAAAATATTGTTTTTTTTTCTTTATAAACATTGTTATTTGTTTTTTAGAGGATTTTCAAATAAAATTCACAGATAGGAGGCAATTAGTCCAAAGATAATGTTATATATAGATAAAAGACAGATTTTATATACGAAGTATGGGAAAGGAAAAACTCTATAAAGCAATATTGGAAAAATATGCAAGATTAATCTCAGAGAACGAAAGCAGAACAATTGCTGAAATGAAAAAAATGATAGACAAAGATGACTTAACTATACAAGCAATTATTTCTGATTTCAAAAATTTTGACTTTTCTTTTGAAAAAGATTATGAATCTACAGCAAAAAAAGTATTTGATTTTGTCTGCTCCGAGATAGAATGTATTGAACCAGACATAAATATAAATTTTTGGCTTAGTCCTTCAGAAATATTTTCAAACAAAGTCTCAGACAATGAAGATTTAAGTGTTTTTTTCTGTTCTCTTCTTTATGCTTTAGGTGATAGTTTAGTATATGTCTTAGTAATGGAATTAGAAAATCTAGAGGTTCATTCTTGTGTATCAACAGAAATTAACAATAGGTTTTATCTTTATGATTTATGTTCTAAGAAAATAATAAAAGGAGAAAAAGGAGAAGTTTTAGAAAAGTTTTCATTTAAAAATTCAAGTATCAGACGCCTTTTATATAGGTTTAACAATATAATATATGAACAGTTTGTGTGATTAAATGAAATATGAGGAAAGCATAGGAGGATTAGTTTTCAAGAGAAATCCTTTAGAATTTCTTATTTTAAATTATTGTGCAGGACATTGGGGATTTGTTCGCGGACATAGAGAAGAAAATGAGACAGTAGAACAAACTCTTTTAAGAGAATTAAAAGAAGAAACAGGGTTAGAAGGAAAAATTTATCCTGATTTTACAGCAGAACACACTTATTTTTTCAGAAGCAAAAAAGAAATAGTAAAGAAAAAAGTTATTTATTTTATTCTTGAAGTTTTTTCTAAAAATGTTGTTCTTTCCAAAGAACATAAAGACTTTGTATGGTTACCTTTTTCTAAAGCTTTAGAAAAACTTACTTTTGAATCAACAAAAGAGATTCTAAAAGATGCTAAGGGGTTCTTTGAAGATGTATGATATTGTTTGTATTGGAAATTTAACCCAAGATGTTTTTATTCATATTTTTGGAAAACCATGTTTTTCAGCTGGAACTAAACAAGAAGTTTCAGAGATTAATTTTTCTTTTGGCGGAGGAGCTTTGAATACTTCTGTTGCAATGACTAATTTAGGGCTTAAAGCAGTTCCTTTGGGCTCAGTTGGATTTCATGGACAAGATATAATTTCTTTTTTTAAGAAAAGAAAAATTCCCACTAAATATCTTTCTTTGAAAGGAGATACTGCATATAGCACAATTCTTACAGGTTCTTTTGATAGGGTTGTTTTAATGCATGGAGGGGCAATTAAGAATTTTTCAGAGTTTCCTAAGAAAATTCCTACTAAATGGATTTACATAAGTTCTTTGCATGGAAACTTTTCCTTGCTCCGAAAGATTTTTTCCTATGCTTCTAAGAATAAAATAAAAATTGCTTGGAATCCAGGAATTCTTGAACTTTCCAAAAATCTTTCTGGATTTTTGAAAAAAACAAACATTCTTTTTTTAAATGAAAAAGAATTCAAAATGCTTAAAGGCAAACCCCCAGAAATAACCATAATCACAAATAATGATAAAGGAGCAAGAATGCCTTTTTTTAATTTATCCCAAAAAGCAATTAAAGTTAAAGTTAAAGATACAACAGGAGCAGGAGATTCTTTTAATTCTGCTTTCTTGGCTTTTTATCTTCTTGGTTATTCATTTTCTGATTGTTTGAAAGCAGGAGCGATTAATTCTGGATATACTCTGAAAGAAATAGGTGGATATACAAGTTTAGAAAAAAAAGAACTAATTAGATTAATGAAAAAATATTAATTTTCTTCTTATTGGGAAATTTGCAAACAATTTGTTTTTACAACCTGCTGTCCTTGGGTTGTTATCAAAATCATTATTTGAATTTCTTCATTTGTTTGTGCATCTATATCCAGCATACAACTAACAAGTGTTTTTTCCATTTCAATTTCTTTTGTTATATTCAAATCTTCATTTTTAGCTTGTATTTTCTTAGGTATTGCAACATTTCCTATTCTGCTTATATATTCAATTTGTTTTAGTGTTCCTACTGTTTCTAATTTTTCATAAATTCCTTCTGTTTCCTTTGGAACAATATCAGCGACATATCTTAGTCCTTGTGTTACTGAAAGTTCTTGTTGTATATCATAAACTGAAGTTATTTTTTTCAAATTTAATTTTTCAATCATTTCTTTATCTATTTTTGTTATATCTCCTTCATTTGTATATGCATAAATTCTGTAAAGATTTTCAAGCATATAGACATTTGCATCTGTTTCTGCTAAATAAGAAATTTGTGCAATTGTTGTTTCAGGAATATCTGTTCCTGTTTTTTCTTTTGGAATATTTGAATTAAATGCCATTGATACCATTGAACCTATAAAGGCTAAGACAACAATTATTGCAATAATAGAATTTAAGTTTAGTTTCATAAAATATCCTTTGGTTGCAATGTTTTTAAACCTTTTTTTCTTTCAGAAAAAGTTATTGTTGTTTTAGTTTTAAGATTGCTTCTGCGATGTCCCCATTTGTTTCTTTTAGAACTTCTTCTGCTTTTTCTTTTTCTACTTTTGTTTGTGACATAATTAGTTCAATATCTTCAGGATTTGTTTTTCTTTCAATCTTTTCCTCTCCTGAAATAGAATAAACTTTTTTCCCCTGCATCTCAGTTATTGTTATGCTTGGATTTTCAATAATTATGTTTTCTTTAACTCCTTTGATTATAACTTTTTCTGCTTCTATTTCTTCAGTTTTTATTCCCATTTGCTTCATCATTTTCTGCATATTTTTTGGATTTATGTTTGGAAACATTTATTTTCACTCTTTTTTCTTTGAACTACTGTTTTTAATATTTATCTGAACAATAAAGTTTAATAATGGCACGGAAAGTTATATCAAAAAAAGATGATTTAGGAAATTTATTCCCTGATTATGTGGCTTCTCTTCCTGATGCTGAGGTTGATGCAATAGACAGATTTTTTAAGAAAGGAAATATACTTTCAGTTCTTGTTAAAGAAGAGGAAGTTAGTTTGATTTATCCTCGCACTGAATTTTTCCTTATGCGTTTAGCAAGTATGGAAAATCTTTATAATGATTTTCGCAAAAGAAGAGATTATTGGGTAAATGAATTAAAATCTATTCAAATGCAAGAACAGACTCAGAAAGTTAAAATGTTAGCTCATCCTCTTTTTTGGAAGCATTCTGTAAAAAAGATTGTAGATAGCAATTACAAGAAAAAAGCAGATAAAGTTGAGCTTCCAATTCATTTGGTTTCAGATGAAAAATGGAAACCAATGCTTGAAACATTTATCAAAGATTCCGAATATCGCGACCGCTTATCAGACACAGTTGAAAATAGTATATTTTATTCAGATACTAAAAAATTAGCTCAACAGGCTAAAGATATAACTGAATTTAAAGTAAGCCAAAGCAAAAGAAAAATTGAGGAATTTCAAGGAAAGATGAAGAAACTTGAACATGAGATAGAGTCGTATAATGCTATTCAGAAATTCCTTAAACAACATTCTTTGCTCTGAACTTTTTCCTTAGAAATTTATATTGATTTACTATATTTCTTTTTTGCTTTTGAAAAATCAGAATTCTTCAATAAAGACAATCTTTTTTATTCCAGCATGTTTTTTTGCTAATTCAGAATATTTGGCTTTTATTTCTCTCGGAATTGCAATTTTGCTGTCTGTTTTTATTTCAATATCTCCTTTTTCTTCTTTTATTTCTATTTTGTTTTTTCCAAATAGTTTTTCTTTTAAAACATCAAGGATTTTTTCCTTGTCTTTTATTTCTTCAATTAGTTCAACTTTATATTTAACATCTTTTCCAGCTAAAGGATTATTGAAATCAACTCTTACTCTTCCACTACTTATGCTTTGAACTATTCCAAATGCATTTCCTAATTGCAAAACCATTCCTGGAAAAGGTTGCATTTTCTTTTCTTTAAATTCTTTCTCAGGTATTACTCTGATTAATTGAGGGTTTCTTTCTCCAAAAGCTTCCTCACTTTTCAATAAAAATTCTTTTTCTTCTTTTGGTTTCATTGTTTTTATTTTTTCTTCCAAAGCAGGCAAAAGTTCCTTTTCACCTAAAATAATTGTTATTGGATTATATTTTACATCTTTGTTATAAAATCCGTTTTCTTTTGCTATTTTTTCCACAGTTGTATCAACTGCTTTTCCATCTTGTGGAGTTATTAGAGTATAATTTAATTTTACAATAGTCATAGTATCACAAAAATTCTTTTGCCTGCAAAAGATTATAAACTATTGTGTTTATTTTTTTCAATGTAAAATTTTCCTTGTTTTTCCAATCCTGCTTGTTTTATAAGTTTTTTCAGCTATTGATAAATTATGGAATATGAGAAATTTTGGCATTCTAGTTCACATCTTTTAGCAGCAGCTGTGCGAGAACTTTATGGAGATGTTGTTTTAGGTATAGGGCCTGCAATTTCTGAAGGCTTCTATTATGATTTTGATTATTCTTTTAAAGAAGAAGATTTACCTAAGATTGAAAAGAAAATGAAAGAATTAGTTAAAAAGAATTTGAAATTTGAGCACTCTGAGATTTCCAAAGTTGAAGCTCGTGAGCTTTTTTCCAACCAGCCTCTTAAACTTGAATTAATTTCTGAAATTCCAAATGAAAAAGTATCTATTTATAAGTTAGGAAATTTCATTGATTTATGTTCAGGGCCACATTTAGATTCTGTTGGAAAAATAAAAGCATTCAAACTTTTGCGTTTAGCTGGGGCATATTGGAAAGGTAGTGAAAAAAACAAAATGCTTAGTCGCATATATGGAATTTCCTTTGCTTCTGATTCTGAACTCAAGGAGTACTTGCAAAAACAAGAGGAAGCAAAACAAAGAAATCATTTGAAAATTGGAAAAGAATTAGATTTGTTTAGTTTTCATCCTGAATCTCCTGGCATGGTTTTTTTCCATCCTTCTGGAGCGCATATTTACAATTCTCTTGTTTCTTTTGCTCGTGAATTACAGAAAAAATATAGATATAATGAAATAATTACTCCTCAAATTCTTTCAGTTGATTTATGGAAAATTTCTGGACATTATGAACATTATGAAGAAAATATGTATTTTACAAAAATAGATGACAAGGATTTTGCTGTTAAACCAATGAATTGTCCAGGGCATGTTTTAGTTTATAAAAATTCCAAACATTCTTATCGTGAATTTCCTTTGAAACTTTCTGAGTTTGGAGTAGTTCATAGACACGAACGTTCAGGTGTTTTAAATGGACTTTTCAGATTAAGGAGATTTACTCAAGATGATGCACATATTTTTTGCACAAAAGAACAGATTGAAAATGAAATTGAAAAAGTGATTTCTTTTATTTCAGAAGTTTATTCTGTTTTTGGTTTTTCTTATGAAGTTGAATTAAGTACCCGTCCTTTGAAAAAAATGGGTTCTGAAGAACTTTGGGATTTGGCTGAAAATAAACTTGAAAATGTTTTAAAGAAAAACAAAATCAAATATACTTTAAATAAAGGAGATGGAGCTTTCTATGGGCCAAAGATTGACTTTCATATTTATGATGCTTTAAAAAGAAAATGGCAATGTGCAACTATTCAGTTGGATTTCCAAATGCCTGAAAGATTTGATTTATCTTTTGTTAATTCCAAAGGAGAAGAAGAAAAACCAATTATGATACATCACACTGTCTTGGGTTCTGTTGAAAGATTTACAGGAATTCTTATTGAACATTTCAAAGGTTTAATGCCTTTTTGGCTCTCTTCTTCTCAGATTGCGATTTTGCCTCTTTCAGATTCTCAGCTTTCTTCTTCTCAAGAAATTTTCTCTAAATTTTCAGATTATAATTCTGTTTTGATTTCTGATGGTTCTTTAGGAAAAAGAATTCGCGATGCTCAGATGCAAAAGTTCAATTATATAATTGTTTTAGGAGACAAAGAAATCTCAGAAGGCAAACTTGCAGTTCGTCTTCCTTCAGGAAAACAGATTTCTGTTTCTGTTTCTGATTTCTTAGCAAAGATTTCCAAAGAAAAAGAATCCAGAAGTTTGAAATCTTTTTTTGAGTGATTTCTTCTTTTTTTACCAAAAAATAGACAAGAGATTCTTTTAAAAAGGTTTTTAATCCAAAATTAGTAATCTACTTTAAGGGGTTTTAATGAACGAAATAAAGACAGGAACAACAACTTTAGGATTAGTTTTTAAAGATGGTTTAGTTTTAGCTGCGGACAAGCAGACAAGTTTTGGACATATGGTTTATGATGATGAAACTTTAAAATTACATAAAGTAAGTGATTATGTTGGTTTAGCAAATGCTGGTTCAGTTGGAGATATACAAGCAATTATTCGTTTTTTAAAAGGACATTCAAAAATATATGAGTTAGAAAGAAATTCTCAGATGACTCCAAAAGCAATGGTAAATATGCTTTCAAATGTTTTTATTTCAAATAGATATTATCCTTATTCAGTTCAATTTATTGTTGGAGGATATGTTGGAGAACCTCAATTATATGAAGTTGAAGGTTATGGTTCAGTTATTGAAAGAAAGAAATATTCAGTTAATGGTTCAGGCACAACTTTTGCAATGACAGTTCTTGATAATGAGTATAAAGAAGGAATGAATCAAAAAGAAGCAATTAATTTAGCAGTTAAAGCAGTTCTTGCAAGTAAAAAAAGAGATATTTATAGTGGAGGCATAGGAGTCTCTACAATGATTCTAACAAAAAATGGGCTCACAGAAAAAAATCTTGATGAAAAAGAGATTGCATCTATTTTTGGATGAGCTTACCTTAACAAGGTGCTATAATTGGATATAATGGAAGAAATTAAGAATAAAATACATGAACTAGTTCCGGAACAAGGAAAAATAACTAAGATTGAATTTGAAGGGCCAGAGATATCTGTCTATACTGAAAAACCTGAGTATTTTTTTAATGGAGGAAATAACACAGTTTCTAATTTAGCTAAAGAATTAAAAAAGAGAATAAATGTAAGGACAGACAAAAGCCTTAATTTAGATAATGTTGAAGCTGAGGAAAAAATCAGAGCTCTTTTACCAGAGGATGCAGGATTAAAAAGAGTTTATTTTAATGATTCTTTTTCTGAGGTTGTTTTGGAAGCTCTTAAACCAGGATTAGTTATAGGTAAAGGAGGAGAAACAAGCAAGAGAATAATTGTTGAAACAGGATGGACTCCTAAAATAATAAGAGCCCCTACTCAGGATTCAAAAACACTTACAGGAATAAGATATTATTTGCATAAACATAGTAAAGAAAGAAAACAAATTCTAAAAGAAACAGCTCGTAAATTATATAGAGAAATACAAGTTCGCCCAACTGATTGGGCAAGAATGACTGCTTTGGGAGGGTTTTCCCAAGTTGGACGTTCATCTTTTATTTTAGAAACAAGACATACAAGAGTTCTTGTTGATTGTGGAATAGACCCTGCTTCAAATGATGATCCTTTCCCATATTTAGGAAGTTTAAAAATTCCTTTAACAGAATTAGATGCTGTTGTTATTAGTCATGCTCATTTAGACCATCATGGATTTCTACCTTATTTGATTAGAATGGGGTATCAAGGGCCTGTTTATTGTACTGAACCAACAAGAGAATTAATGGCTTTAATGCAATTTGATTATATCAATCTAATGGAAAAAGACAAAGAAGCTCCTTACAAAGAAGCAGATGTTAAAAAAACAGTTCTTCATTGTATACCTCGCGATTATGGAGAAGTAACTGATATTGCCCCTGATTTAAGAATGGCTTTTTATAATTCAGCACATATCTTAGGAGCTGCTTCTGTTCATTTCAATATAGCAGGGGGCTCACATAATCTTCTTTATTCATCTGATTTTAAGTTTGGATTTACTCGTTTATTTAACAATATAGAACTTAATTATCCTCGTTTGGAAACTTTAATTTTAGAAGGAACAACTTCTGGAAAAGCAGATATGAGTCCAAATAGAATGGATTCAGAAGAAAGATTATTGCAGATAATAAATGATACTATTTCAAGAGGAGGAAATGTGCTTATACCTGCCTTTGCAGTTGGACGTTCACAAGAAATGATGCTTGTTTTAGAAAATTTTTATAAACAAAATCTTCTTCCAGCAGATGTAAATGTATATGTAGATGGAATGACAAAAGAAGCATCTGCAATTCATACAGCATATCCTGAATTTTTAAGAGACAGTATAAGAAGAAGAGTTTTGCAAAATGATAGTCCTTTTACTTCTGATTTGTTTAAAGAAGTTCCAAAAAACAGAGCTGAAATTTTAGAAAAAGGAAGAGCAATAATAATTGCTTCAAGTGGAATGTTAACAGGAGGTTCTTCTTTAGATTATTTTTACAGAATGGCTGAAGATGAGAAAAACACTCTTTTGATTGTTGGTTATCAAGCAGAAGGTTCTTTAGGAAGAAAATTGCAAAAAGGAGTTAGAAGAATTCCAATTGTTTCTAATGGTAAGACAAAAATGCTTGATGTTAAGATGAGAATTGAAACAGCATTAGGATTTTCAGGACATAGTGATAGAAAACAATTACTTGCTTATTTAAATGGGTTGAAACCTCGTCCTCGCCAGATTATTTTAGATCACGGAGAGCAAGGAAAATTAGAAGAATTTGGTTCTTTCCTTTCTTCTCGCTTTAATGTTTCAGTTAAAATTCCTGAAAATTTAGAAGCTATTCGTTTAATGTAAGTTTTTATTTTAGTATTTTTTTCTTGTTTTTTCACTCGTCTACATAATATTTTTCCCTAACTTTTTTTCTTTATCTCTTTTTTTCTTCTTCTACATAAACTGATTTTTTCACTATTTTTTCTTTTCTTCTCCCTTTTTCTTTAACAGAAAAACTATTTTAGAACTACATAAAAAAAACCTGTTTTTCTGGCATTTTTCGGGCAAATCTTTATAAATAGAAATTTCCTTTTTTTCTTGCGAGGTAACAAGATGTCTCAAACCTTTAACACTATAAGGAGCCTAAATAATACAAAGGCATCTTTGTTTTGCAAGATTTTAGAAAGAGGGGGAACTTCAGTTTCCAAGGAAAAGCTGGCATTCTACAAAGGCTTTAAGGAACCCCCTCATTCTACCCATTAAAAAGGTTTTTATTGCATTCTATTCTTTATCTTTAAATATTTATATTTCAGAAATTTTTAGATTTAAATATAATTTGAGATTTTGAAAAGGGAGAATATGCATATTTTGATAACAGGAAGCCCAGGAACAGGAAAAACAACACTTGCCCAAGATATTGCAAAAAAACTTAAATATGAATACTTGAATGAAAAATCCTTTGCTTTGTCTTCTGGGATTGGCAGATATGATGAAAAAGAAAATGAATTAGTTATAGATGTGAAAGTTTTGCAGAAGAAACTTTCTTCTTTTCTTAAGAAAAAGAAAAATATTCTTTTAGAGGGGCACATTCTTTGTGAAACAAAAATTCCTTTGGATTTGGTTATTATTCTAAAGGTTGAACCTGAAATACTTCTTATGCGTTTAGAGGCAAGGAATTACTCGCCTTTAAAAATCCAAGATAATGTTTTTTGTGAGGGAATAGATTACTGTAAAAAACATGCTTTAAGGAATTATTCTAAGGAAAAGATTATTGAAATTGATAACAGCAAAGATTTAAGTAGAACAAAGGAGAAGATAATTTATGAAATACATAGGATTTCTTCTGGGAATTAGTTTTCTTTTAGGTGTTTGTTTTGCAAACTATTCTCTTGAAGATATGGGATATTCAGACATAAGTTTTGAGGAATGTACAGAAATAGTCTTTAATAACCCTTCTCTTTCTTCTGGGGAATATTTTGTTTTTGTATCTAATTTGGAATTTTTTCCTTTAAGAGATAATAAAGATGTTTTTTTCTCTTCAATTGATTCTTGTGTTTTGCAAACAGAAAGTTTCCTTTCTATAGATGGATATACTGGGCAAACTCTAACATGGATTTCTTCAGATTGTCTTTCTTCAGGTATTAATACTTTGAAACTATGTCTTTTTAATGATGAATTAAACAAAAAAACCAAACTTCTTTCTAACTCATATTTTTACCAAGGCAAACTTCCTGTTATTAAGCGTTCAGATATAGATGTTTATTTTGATGATTATTCCAAATATAGAAATGCAAAAGTAGGAGATGAGATAAAAATTATAGTAAATGTTTTTAATTCAGGTAGTTCTTCTGCAAATATTAAATTCAATTATGTAAGAACTCCTTTGATTGAGGAATTTGTTGAAAACAAAGAAATTTTCAGATTTCTTTCCCCTCCTTCTTTTTCCAGTTCTTTGGCTGCCGGAGAGTCTATATCTTTTCCAATTTTTATTAAACTTCTAAAACCAGAAACCTTTTCTTTGCCTCCTGTTAGTATAGAATATACAGATATATTTGATAGACAGGTTTCTTCTTTGTTTCCTTTACAGGTTGTTGCAACTAGTTCTTTGGATTATTTAGATTGTTATTTCCATCCTGATACTAGTAAAGTAGTTATATTCAATAATTCTCAAGAAACAGTTTCTTTTATTCTTAATTATGATTCTACAAGCTCTTCTGTAAGTGTGCCTTCCTTGTCTGAAAAAGCAATTCCTGTTTCAAATATTGCTAAAGACATATATATGCAGGTGGAAGGAGACAAGAAAACTTGTCCAGCAATCTTTTTAGAGGAAGATAAATCAGACAATACATTTGTTTTCCTTCTTTTAGGATTAGGAGCTCTTTTAGCTTTAGGAGCTTATTTCTATATAATGAAAAGTTAAATTATTCTATAAGTTTATTTGACTCAATACTTGTATTTTCCATTTCTTCTACACTTCTTTATCTAAATTATAGTTTTTTTATGATATTCTTTTATTAATGCTTTTTTGTTCATATTATAAATAATATTTAATTTTTTAAAATCTATGTATTGGTTAGTTTTCTCTTGTTAGTTCTGTATCAGGTATTTCATATATTTCTTTTTCTTTTTTTGGTTTTTTTACCATAAAAAAATAAGTTCCAAAACCAGCTACTCCGACTAAAGGTAAAAGAACTGAGAACCAATCCATTGTTCTTTCTTGCACTTCTCCTAATGAGAGATAACCTAAAGCTTTTGTATAATTGCCTTGTTCAATTGCTTCTTTAGCCTTTTCTAAGACATTTTTATCTTTTAATTCATCTTGTTTTCCCACAAAAACATTATAGACTTCTATTGCTCTTGTTTTTATCAATTCTTCTGCTGTTTCTAAATCTATCTTTAGTTTTTCAGATTCTTTTTTGTCTTTTTCAATTTGGGCATAGAGTGAATCAGCAATTTTGTTTGCCTCATCATTATTTTTTAGTTCAATTTCTCTTTCAATCTGACTTTTCTTTATAAACTCTTTATTTCCAAGTATTTTTTCTGCATTTTTTCCAATAGTTTCTATATCTTTTTGTTGCACAGGAAGAACTGTTTGAGGATTTGCTTTTTTTACTTCCCCTATACTTATTGCTATTTTCTCAGCTTTTTCTTTTGTTTCTTTTAGTTCTTTTTCCAACAAGTTTATTTCTTCTACGATTTTACTTGCATAATCTTTATTTGAAAATTCAATTTCTGTTCTTAATTGTTCCATTTTTTCCAATGCCTCTACACCTTCAAAATCAATTGAATAAAATTCAGCATATAATCTGTCTTTTTCTTCTGCTTGTTTTATTTCTGATAACTTTCCTTCTAATTCTGCTTTCTTTTTTGCAATTTCTTTTGCAATTATTATTTGCATTTCCTCTATTTTCTCTTTTGTTTTTTCTGTATTTCCTTTTTCCAGCTCTTTTTCAGCCTCACTTAAAAGTTCAATATATTTTGCTGTCTGAACTGGAGATTTCTTTAATTCCTCAATTTTTTCCTTATAATCTGTTTTTTGCTCCTCTTTTTTCAATGAATTTTCAATTTCATTTAACTTTAGATAATTTGCCTCTGAAAATTCCATTTTATTAATTTCTTCTATCAAAGAATCTTTGTTTGATGGAGAATATTCTAATATTTTTGCTTTTACCTCTGCTTTGTAATAAGGCCATTCTGTTTCAAGAATCTTTTTTTCTTTAATCACAAAAATTTTCGTTTCAAAAGCCCCAAGAGTAATTTCCTGATTATTTTTGTATTCTTTTCCTTGACTATCTTTTATTTCTGCTTCTTCTCCAAAACTCAATATTTCTTTTACACTATATTGGCTTTTGTTTGTAATTGTATATATGTATGTAATTTCAGAAAACAGACTGCTTATATTTGTTATTTCTTTTATTTCTTTTTTTCTTTCAACAAAATCAACTTTTTCATAAATTTCAATTGTATTTTTTCCTTTTTTCAAGATAATTTCTAAACTATTATTTTTTGGTTGTAATATTCCATTAATATATACTGCTTCAATATTTCCCTCATATTTGAATATTCTCGGGAAATTACTTTCTGAGATAATTGTTGTTTTCAAAAGAGAATTTTCTCCTGTTCCATATACTTCTTGTTTTTTCTGTTCTGAGTATGGAATTTCTGCATTTATAATAAAACTTATCTTCCCATTCAAAGCTTTGTTTTTTATAAAAATTTTCCCGTCTTTATATTCTGCATTTTCTATAGGTTCAAAAAAATCAATTTCATTTATCTCAAAATCTATTTTGCAACTTATTTCCCCTTCCTCTAATTTGCCTTCAAAAGACAAAACAAAATCTGTTTTAGATAAAGGTTCAAGACTCAAACTTGCACAAAATTTGTTTTTTTCTGCTTCATTTATTGCATCTTTTATAATATCATTAAATTCCTCTACTTCTTTTTTTATATCTTCTTTTTCTGAATAATTCTCCAACTTAAAAATATTATTTGAAAATAACTCTTCTATTTTCTCAAATTCTTTTTGTATTTTGCTGTTGTCTTGGTATGAGAAATCCAATAATTTTAGATATTGATTATAAAGAAGTTTGTTTTCTAATTGTATTTTTTCAATCTCAGATACTTCATTTTCTGTTCCGAGAGAAAAATCTAATTCTTCTTCAATTTTCAGACACTCCTGCAAACTTTTTTCAGATTTTTCAGTCAGTTCCAAATATTCTGAAAGATTATTTTCTTCAATTATTTTTTTGATTTTCTCAACACATTTCTTGTGCATTGTGCTTTCAGATTGATTTCCAGAATCAATTTCCTCTATTAAGACAAGCATTTGCGAACATGCTTCTAAATTTCCAGCAATTGTTTTTGTTTTTAATATTTCAAAGCTATCTGCATAATCTGATTTCAAAATTATTTTTGAATATTCTTTTTCTTTTTCTTTGGCTTTTTCCACACAAGCTTTTTTCATCTTATCCATTGATGCTTCTTTCAATTGATTCATTTCTTCCAAATATTTGTCTGCTTTTTGATTCATTTCTTCCAACAAAACAATATCTAAGAATAGTTTTTCTGATTTAAATTCCAAACTTAACAAAATATCTTGTGTTTTTACAGGTATGTCTGCAAAAGAATTCAAACTATTGTTTTCCATGCTTAATTTTAATTCAATTCCTAATTTTTCATAATTTTTTTCCAAAAATTCTTTGTCTATATAATAATATTTTTCTTGAGAAAGTTCTTTTTCTAATTCTTTTATTTTTTGTTTTTTTGTATTTAAGTTATCCATTAGTTTTTTTCTTTTTTCTTGCAATTTCTCCCACGATTCATTATATTCTTTTATTCTTTCTAGAAATAAACTATTTGCACTTTCAGACTGGGAATTTATAATTGTGATTGATTTTTGTAATTTTGTTAAATCTGAGTTTAGAAATTCCTGCATTTGTGTTATTTCTGAAAAATTCTTTTGTGCATAGTATATAGTTAATAAAGGAGGCATTACATAAAGTAAGTTGTACAAAAATCTTTCTAAATTAACTTCAATTCTTGGTTCCTTTTCCAAATTATAGACAATTTTTGATTTCCAGCTGTTTTCATAAATTTCATTCAAACTATTTTTCTGGATTATTTTTGCTGCTAAACTATCTGCAATAAATCCATCCCCTGTTATAATATATTCTGCTATTCCATTGTTTTTGTTTTTATTTAAGACTGAATAATTTTCATAATTTATTTCTGAATAAAAATCAAACATTTCAGTATCTTTTATTTCTTGTATTCCTTCTATTTCTAATATTAGATTTTTATTGTTAAGTATTTCTGAGATTTTACTTACTAAAAAAGAAGTTGCAACTATGCATTCTGTCTGCTTTTCATAAATTGCAGATATGTTGTTTCCTAATAAAATTCCAATAATCAGATTTTCACAATCAATATTTTTTATTTCTGTTTTTAATTCATTACAAGATTTCCAAGATTTAGAAAGAAGGACTTTGTATTCTTCTAGTTCTGAGAAATCCCCTTTTGTTTTTTGCAAATATTTTTCTGCTTCTGTTATACATTCTTTACAATCAGGAATTCCATAAAAATCCAAATTCTTTTTTTCTTTACAATCCAAAGCCCACAAACTATTTGTTAGAATTAATATTAAAAATAAGAGTTTTAATTTCATACAAAAGAAATAGTGAAAAAATTTAAATACTCTAAAAAAAGTTCGTCAATTGCACAACATAAATAGCAGGCATAAAACCTGCTGAGAAAAAATTTATTTTCTTTTTTTGACTATCTTTACTCTATGTGGAGTCAAAATAAGCTTTTCAATGGTAACCATTGCCATGTCCCCATCTATACCTGAGACAAATGCTTTAAGTTTTGAGATATATGTCTTTAAATTGTTTTTATCTCTTTTTGCCATGTCTCCGATATTTAGAAGGATTATATTTCCTTCTTTAAGCTCATCTGCGACTTTTTTCATATCTGCTTCTGAACCCATAGATAGGGTTTTTACGAAAGCATCAGCATCTTCATAAAGATCGTCTTCTGTTTCTTTATCAAGATTATTGAGAAACTCCTCTATATTTACTTCTTTTTCTTTTGTCATTAATTTGTCTAGAAAACTCACCTAAGCCACCTCGACTGCTATTTAAAGATAATATATCCAAACACTATATAATATTATTGTCTTAAGTATTTTTTAGTGTTTCTTAGTTATATTTCTTTTTATGTGATATATATGGCAGAAGATATAAAAGATAAACTTTCAGAAGCTTTGGAAATAATCTCAGATGTTATTGAAGATACAATGGTTCCTAGAAATATAAGAGAGGCTTTGGAAAAAGCCAAGGTAATCGTCTCTTCTAATAATATTGGAGTTGAAGGAATAAGTTCAGCAATGTATCTAATTGATGATATAAGCAATGATTTGAATATGCCAATACATACAAGAACAGATATTTGGAATATTCTTTCTATTCTTGAAGAAATAAAGGAAAGCATTAAAAACATTTAAGAGGCATTTTCCCCCCTAAGTCCTTATATAATTTATTGTTCATATATTTTGTGGGAGTATGAGTGAAATTCTTGATTATGCTTATAGCAGGAAAATAATGCTTGATAAAAAGGCACTTTTTCTTCTTGAAAAACGTCTTGATTTCAAAGAATTAATTGATTCTTTTTTTTCCAAAGGGGTTTTTTCAGTTAATGAACAAGATGTTGAAAAAGCAATTCTTGAAGATGTTCTTCCTTCTGGGTTATCTTTGAAAGAACAGGAAGAATGTTCTTTTAGTGAAAAAAAATCTTTTAGAATTCTTTCGGACAGAGATATAAGTTTTAATACTACATCTGAGGGAACAGTTGATGATTTTAGAAAAATGTTTTTGGACAAATATGAAAAACTTAAAAAAATTCTTGTTTCTCGTCATTTAGGTTCTCCTCGTTTAATTAATTCAATTTCTAAATCTGATTCTGATGATATAGAAATAATTGCTATGGTTCGTAGCAAACATTTGAGTGGAAGTGGAAATTTAATTTTAACTTTGGATGATCCAACTGGTTCTACAAAAGTAATTGCAACAAAGAAAAATAAAGAACTTTTTGATTCAGCCAGAAAAATTCTTGATGATAATGTTCTTTTCTTTCGTTTGAAAAAAGTCAGGCAGTTTATTTTCTTGCAGGACTTTTTTTATCCGAGTATTGAAAATCTTCCTTCTCGTGAAGGAGGAGATATTAATATTCTTAACATAAGTGATACTCATATTGGAAGTAAGAATTTTATGAAAAAAGAATTCAATAAATTCATAGATTGGATAAATTGTAAAAATGTTTCTGATGAAGAAAAGCAGGAAATCCAAAAAATAAAATATATTATTATAAGTGGGGATAATATAGATGGAATTGGAGTATATCCAAACCAATATGATAATTTAGAGATAACAGATGTTTTTGAACAATATGAACTTTTCTCTGATTATATTTTGCAGATTCCAGAAAGAATAGAAATTTTCATTTGTCCAGGACAGCATGATGCTGTTCGCAGAGCTGACCCACAACCAGCAATTGATAAAAAATATGTTCCTAAATTATTTGAAAAACCAAATATACATTTTATTGGCTCTCCGAGTTGGCTAGAGATAGAAGGATTTAAAGTTCTTGTTTATCATGGAGCTTCTCTTCATGCTTTAATTGAACTTGAATCAGATGTTGATTTTACACAACCTGCAAAAGCATTTTCTAGAATTTTAGAAAGAAGAGATATTATGACTGGATTTGGAATAAGCAATCCATATGCTCCAAACAAAACAGATTATATGGTTTTAGATATTCGCCCAGACATTGTTTATCTTGGGGATTTTCATCACAAAGATTTTGTTCAGCATAAAGGAGTTTTTATTATAAATAGTGGAACATGGCAAACACAAACAGATTTTGAAATTAAAATTGGACATGTTCCTACTCCGGGTTTTTGTTCTTTGTTTAATCTACAAACAAAAAAACTCAAATATATTGATTTTAACAGTGATAAAGAATGAGAGAATTTAATGTAATTGCAGAACCAGAAATAAAAGAATATTATTCAAAAGTGATTGAAAAAACAATTTTTGAATATAATTTAGCAAATTCTTTAAAAAAAGGAAGTAGAGATATATCTCAAGAAGTGGAAGTTGCTCTGGCATCTGATTTAGCAGATAGAGCTGAAACATTAGTTGGACCAAAAGGAGTTGCAAAAAGATTTAGAGAATTGGTTGTTAATGAGCCAGATAGAATGAAAGTTATATTTCAGATTTTCCGTGAGATATTGGAAGAGAAATGGGTTAAGATACCAGATGTTGAAAAAAGATTAGAATTAGCAATCAAATGTGGTTTAGTTATAATGACTGAAGGAGTTGTTGTTGCTCCAATACAAGGAATACCTCAGGTTAAAATATCCAAAAATCCAGATGGCTCAAAATATGTTGATATCTATTTTGCAGGCCCAATTAGAGCAGCAGGAGGAACAGCTCAGGTTTTACCTTTGCTTTTAGGAAATTATGCAATGGAAATTCTTGGATTAGATAGATATAAACCAACGCAAGATGAAATAGAAAGATATGTTGAAGAAATTGACTTGTATAATACTGTTCAATCAAGACAATATGTAATGAAAGACAAAGAAGTTAGAATTGTTGTTTCAAATTGTCCAGTTTGTATAAATGGAGTTCCAACAGAAGAAATTGAAGTTTCTTTACATAGAGATATTGCGAGAGTTCCAAGTAATAATGTAAGAGGAGCAATGGCTTTGGTTCTTTCTGAAGGACTTGCTTTGAAAGCTGAGAAACTTTTGAAATTAAGTAAATTGATGGGTTTAGATTGGAGTTGGCTTGAACAAATAATAAAAGCTCCAAAAGACAAAGGAGAAAAAACAGAAATAAAACCAATTTATAAATTCTTGGAAGGAATTGCAGCAGGGAGAGCAATTTTTAGTTATCCTATGGCTTATGGGGGGTTCCGTTTGAGATATGGGCGCTCCAGAAACACAGGTATAATGGCTAAGGGAATTCATCCTGCAAGCATGTATCTTTTGGGAGAGTTTATTGCTGTTGATACACAATTAAAAATAGAGCGTCCAGGAAAATCAGCAGGTATGTTTCCTGTTGATTCAATTGAAGGCCCAATTGTTCTTTTAAAATCTAAAGAAGTTTTACAACTTAAAACTAAAGAAGAAGTTTTAAAACACAAAGATAATGTTGAGAAAATTCTTTTTGTTGGGGATATGCTTGTTGCTTATGGAGATTTCAGAAAAACAGCACACCCATTAATTCCAGTTGGTTATTGTGAGGAATGGTGGTATCAAGAACTCTTAGAGAAAAATCCATCTTGGAAAGGAAATTACAAAGAAATTGATTTTGAAACTTCAGTTTCTCTTTCTGAAAAATATTCAATTCCCCTTCATCCTTTTTATATTTATTATTATAAAGGACTTGAGCCTCACCAATTGAAAAAAGTTCTTGAACATTATTGGGATAATTCTGAATTTTCAAATGATTTGTTAATAATAAAAAATTCAGAAGAGATAAAAAAATATTTTGAGAAAATGGGAATTCCACACAAATTTTCTGATGGCAATATTATTTTAGAAAAAGATGTAGCTAAAGCAATTTCATTTACTTTCTCTTCTCGCCAAAAATTTAAATCAGAAGATACACTTGGAATTCTTTCTGAAATTTCTGGTTTGCAAATAAAAGATAAAATAGGAACTTTTATTGGAGCAAGAATGGGCAGGCCTGAGGCATCTAAACCTCGTAAGATGGACCCTGCTCCGCATGGACTTTTTCCAATTGGTTTTGAAGGAGGGAATTCTCGTCTTTTAAATAAAGCATATTTATCAGGAAAAATAGAAACTGATTTGAGTGTTTGGTATTGTTCCAAATGTAAAAAAATAATTGGATATCATTTATGTGATTGTGGAGAAAAAGCTACAAAATATTTTTTCTGCGAACCATGTAGAACATACAGTCCTGAGCACATCTGTCCTAAATGTGGAAAAGAAGAAAAAATTCTTAATCACAAAAAACAATATCTTCCAATAAGCAGAATAACAGATGAAGCTCTTTCTTTTTTAGGAGTTCAGATGCCAGAAAAAGCAAAAGGAGTAAAAGGGCTTTTTAGCAAAATGAAGATTGCTGAACCTGTTGAAAAATTAATTCTTCGTGCTCGTTATGATATTTCTGTTTTTAAAGATGGAACAATTCGCTTAGATTCTATTGATGCTGTTCTTACACATTTTTATCCTTTTGAAATAGGAACAAGTGTTGAAAAACTCAAAGAATTAGGATATACAAAAGATGTGGAAGGCAAAGAACTTGTTTCTGATACTCAACTTATAGAATTATTCCCACAAGATATAATTTTGCATGATGAATCTGTGGAGTTTTTCTTGTCTGTCTCAAAATTCATAGATGATGAAATTGTTAAATTTTATAAAGGAGAAGCATATTATAATTGTGAAAAAAAAGAAGATTTAATTGGACATTATTTTATTGGTTTGGCTCCTCATACCTCGGCAGGAATAAGTTGTCGTTTAATTGGATTTACAAAAGCTCGTTGTTGTTATGGACATCCTTATTTCCAACAAGTCAAAAGAAGAAATGTAGATGGGGATCAAGATGGAATAATTCTTCAGATGGATGCTTTTTTGAATTTCTCCAAGAGTTATTTTGGAGGAGGAAGAGGAGCTGATATGGATGCACCAGTTGTTTTGACTGTTGCTTTGGAACCAAAAGAAGTTGATGATGAATGTCATGAAATGGATATTGTTTCTTCTTATCCTCTGGAACTTTATAGGATGGCTGAAAAAATAACCTCTCCTTATCAAGTTAAAATCAGAACTGTTTCTTCTTGTTTGGATTCAGAAAAAAGATATACTGATTTTTTCTATACTCATACTACTTCTGTTTTTGATAATGGACCAAAACAAAGCACTTATACAAAACTTCATACAATGATAGACAAAATGCATGCTTTGGAAGAGTTGCAAGGAAAGATTTCGGCAGTTGATGCAAAAGATGCATTAGAGAGAGTTATTTCTTCTCACTTTATGCCTGATATTGTTGGAAATGCTCGTGGATTTGCTCGCCAAGTTTTCCGTTGCACAACATGTCAAACAAAATACAGACGTCCTCCTCTTTCAGGAGTATGTGAATCTTGTGGAAATAGCACAATTATACTTACAATTGCTCAAGGTTCTATAAGGAAATATCTTGAAGTTGCAAAAGATTTAGTTCAAAGAAATAATCTAAGTTCTTATTTACATCAGAGATTACAATTAATTGAAGATGAAATAAATCATATGTTTAAACCTGAAATAAAAGCCCAGAAAAGTCTTTTTGAATTTAGCTGATTTCTCTTTTTAGTGTACTTGTTATTTTTTAATCAAAAAACCCTTAGAAAGAATATAAAAACTCTTTTCTTCTTTTTAAGATATGAAAGAAGTTGATTCCAAAGAATATTCCGAGGAATATTTTCTCTCTATTAATCATGGATGGATGGATTTTTCCACAGGCAAACTCTCGGATTTTTATCTTAAAGCACTTTCTTTTTCTGGACTTAAAAATTTGAAAGGAAAGAAAATTTTAGACATTGGTTTTGGGAGAGGAGAGCTTTTAGTTCATTGTTCTCTTTTAGGTTCTGAATCCCATGGTGTTGATTATTCTTCAGCTGGAGTTAAGATGGCTTCTGATTATGCTCTCAAGAAAAAAGCAAAAATCTTTTTACAAAAGAAAGATGTTAAAGAAATGAAATTTCCAGAGAATTATTTTGATGCAATTTTTATGTTGGATATTATTGAACATTTAACTCCTGAGCAACTTTCTATTGCTTTTTCTAAAGCTTATAAATATCTTAAACCAGAAGGAGTTCTTGTAATTCACACTATGCCAAATAAATTTTTAGCAGTTCCTTTCTATTTTGTTTCTAAACTTCTTGGGGTTAAAAGAGGTTATAATGAACATGTTCATATAAATGAGCAAACTCCTTTTTCTTTGAGTAGTGAACTTTCAAAAATAGGGTTTAAGACAAAAATAAAACTTTGTCATGATAAAACATATTTTAAGAACACAAATTTTTATGCTCAGAAGAAAAAAATCATAAAATTTTTTGTTGATATTTTCTTGGTTCATGATTTTTCTAAGATTCCTTTTTTCAATAATTTCCTTGCTTCTGAAATTTGGGCTATTGCATCAAAGAAATAATTTTATTTTTTCTTAACTGCGAATTTCTTCTTTGGTTTTTCCTTTATTGGTTTTTTTCTTTTTTTCCAAATTAAGAACCACCATAATCCAGCTATTATTGCTAAGAAAAGTAATCCTATTATTAATGACTCCCAACTTAATCCTGCTAATCCAAACAATCCTGTTCCTCCTGCTGGAAGTTCTTGCTCATTTTCTTCTTGATTTTCTACAACTTCTTCTTCTATTGTTTCTTGTTCTTCTTCAATTTCTTCTTGGATTATAATGTTTTCATCTTGATTAATAGAAGTGTTAGTATCTTTTTTTGTTGTTGATGAACCTCCTCCTGAGCCACCACCACCGCCTCCTCCTCCACTAGTTCCTGAAGAGACAGTTACAGTTACTGTTTTGGTATTGTTTGTTGTGTCTGTATCATAATCTGTTGGTAATAATTCTATTTTTAATGTGTGAGTTCCAGAACTTAAACTATAAGTATGATTATAACTTTTTATTTCCCCTGCTACCAAAATATCATTTGTTTCTTTTACTTTTGTTCCATTTATATAAAAATTTACACTAATTTTTTCACTAAAAGAACCATTATTTTTTGTTTGAACAGTCATTGTTCCTGCATTTGCACTAAAAGAATCTATTTTTAGTTCCCTTGTTCCTTTTGAGAAATTCCAATCTTTTTCAGTTATGTTTCCTTTAGTATCTTCTATTCTTATTTTCAAAGAATGATTTCCATCTGTAAAACTTGTTATATAACTAATTGTTCCTGTTGTGATGGTTGCTGAAACTTTTGTTCCATCAATAATTAAATATGTTTTGTCTGTGTTTGTATCTAAATTTGATTCTTGAAATTCAATTTTTATTTCTGGGTTATAAACATATTCTCCTTTTTCTTCTGGGTTTATGGAGGTTATAAATGGAGATTTGTTATCATAGTAGATTGAAGCAGAATTGCTATCTTCTTTGTTTCCTGCTAAATCCATAGCCTGAATATAATAAACAACATTTCCATCATTGTTAAGAATCATAGAATCCATATAGAAGTTTTTGTCTGTTGTTGCAATCACATTTCCATTTCTTACTATTTTGTATTCTTTTATTCCTTTGTTGTCTGTTGCATTATTCCATTCAACCAAAATATTTGTTCCAATAATTGTTAATTTTATTCCATAATCATTGAATATTGGTTTTTGTTTGTCTAAATAAATATTTTTATTGTTTATTTCTGTATTTCCATCTTTGAAAGTTCCTTTTACATGAAAATTTAAATCTCCTTCTGGACAAACTAAATTCACATACATTGTATTTTCTGCATTATAATCAGTTGTGTAACTTGTTCCATCACATGAGAATTGAACTGTTTGTGGTAGTTCTCCTAAAAAATCTATTTTATAGTTGTCATTATTTGCATATTTATTTTCATCATTTAATATAAAACTAAATCTTGTTCCTAAGAACATAAACCAAGTTATTTCTGTTTTTGTTTTGTTTCCTGCACTATCCATAACTTCAAAATAAATATTTTGATTTGTGTCTGTTGGAAAACTTATTTGTAGTTTATAAGTATTTGAATCATCATATCCTGTAGTATATAAATTTACATATGGAGATGCAGTCTTATAATCATCTGAACGATTAAGATGTTCTTTCCCCCAAAATTCCATTGCTGTTCCTCCATCGTTATAATAGAATTTTGCATAAGATATGTAATTGTTGTCTTTAACATTTACTTGCCATACTTTTTTATTTAAGTATATATTGTTTAAAAAATTGTAATCCACAGTTGGTTTATGTAAATCAACAATTAAATTGAAATCATAATTTGTTTTTATTTCTGTTGGAATATTATTTTCATCTCTTGACAAAGTATAGAAATAATAAATTCCTTCATTTGTATAATCTGTTTTATCAAATGTAAAATTTAAACTAGTGTTTCTATTAGTTGAATCTGTTATATTTGAAGTATAATATATGAATTTTGATAAGTTTAAATTAGTTGGATTTTTTGCATAATAAAGAGCAATATTATTACAATCAGAATCAGAACTTATGTCTATTCTAACCCAATCATTTATTCCTTTTAATGGAA
>CAZJHM010000003.1:10727-14094 GCA_964545925.1 uncultured archaeon | reverse complement strand
TGTGCTGTTGCCTTAGATATTTGCATTGGAATATGTTCTTTTTTTATTTTTTCCAAAGCACTTGCTAATCCATCTGGGTATCTTGTTATTTTTGCGGCACTTGCATCTGCTAAGAACTCCCTTTTTCTTGAAATTGCTAGTTTTATTAATCTTGCAACTATTGGAGTCAGTATTGCAAAAATAAGTCCTATGATAATTACTATTCCGCCTTTGTTGTTATTGTTTCCATAAAACATATTTCTTAGGAAAATATCACTTATGATTATTAACATTCCTGTTAAAACTGCAGCAACAGTATCTATTAATATGTCATTGTTTTGTATGTGACTTAGTTCATGTGCAATTACACCTTGTAGTTCATTTCTATTTAATTTTTCCAAAGCTCCTGTTGTTACACATACTATTCCTTCTTCTTGGTTTCTTCCTGTTGCACAAGCATTTATTGAACTGCTTCTTATTATGTAAAGCTTAGGCATTTTCATTCCAGATGCTAAACACATTTCTTCAGTTATATTATAGAATTGTTTGTGTTTTTCTCTGTCGGCGGGTATTGCATTATTTACAGCCAATACTATTTTTGTTGCAAAAAACCAAGAGATTAAAGCATAGATAATTGCTAAGACTCCGACTATAATTGCTATGCTTGCATCATAGAAGGCATAAATAAAATACGAAAGAAGTCCGAATAATAATAAATAAATCAAAAAAAGAAAAAAAGTTTTCCTTTTGTTATCCTCTATTTGGGTATAGAAATTCATTTTAGACACTTACAAATCTGAGAAATCTACTTTTACATTTTTTCTCTCTTCATTACTTGTTTGGAACAATTCTTTTTCTTTCATGTTTAGTATCCCTGCAAATAACATTCCTGGGAATACTACTATTTGTGTGTTGTATGTAGTTACTATGTCGTTATAGAATTGTCTTGCATAAGCAACTTTGTTTTCTGTTGATGAAAGCTCTTCCTGTAATTGCTTGAAATTTTCATTTGATTTCAAACTAGGGTATGCTTCTGCAACAGCAAAAATTGTCTTTAATGCTCCTTCTAATTTGTTATTTGCTTCTGCCTTTTTCATTGGAGTTCTTGCTGAGAGAATTTCTGTTCTTGCTTTTGTCACTTCGGTTAAAACTTTTTTCTCAAACTTTGCATATCCTTTTACAGAATTCACTAAGTTTGGAATTAAATCTGCTCTTCTTTTTAGTTGAACATCTATTTGTGCCCAAGCATTTTCAACTCTTTTTTTCAGAGTGACAAATTTGTTGTAGTAGAATATAGTTAGAATTACTACAAGCCCAATAATTCCTAGAATGATTGTTGTTATCATAATTTAATAATAGTTGGATTTATTTATTAACCTTTCTTTATAGCAAGGATTGATTTTTTTTATTCAATATTTTTCTCCATTCTCTGGTGTTATTGATAATATCACTTATTTCTTGGTTAGAGTAAAGCATTTTCCATTTATTGTTTTTTTGTCTCATTTTCAAAATTGCTATTATTTCTTTTTCGTTTGCTGGTCTCCATTTGTTATTTTCATAAGTTCGCATATATCTTTTATTTGGATAAAAAGGGTTGCTAGTCATAGTTATTGTTTTTCCCCCTATTTTCAAACTGAATTTTTCTATTTTTCCGACTGTTGGAGTTGGAGCTCCAATTCCTTTTTTTAATGGCTTTTTACCTATATTTACTTTTGTTATTCTCATAGCTTTGTGATACATATTTCGCATACTATTTTTAGAAAGCAGGTATTTAATATCTTTTGTCTCTTTTTTATAATATGTTAGATATTAATCTTTTTAGGAATGATTTGTCTATAATCAAGAACAATCTTAAAAAAAGAAATATGCTAGAACTTGTGCCTTTTGCTGAAGAAGTTTCTGAAAAAGACAGATTATGGAGAGAAAAAACAAAAGAATTAGATAATTTAAGGCATGAAAAAAATCTTGTTTCAAAACAAATTGCTGATTTTAAGAAAGAAAATAAAAATTCAGATGAACTTTTTGAGAAAGCTAAGCAAATAACAGAAAGAAGAAAAGATATTGAATTAGATGTTTCTGCCTTACGAACTGAAATTGATTCTCTTTTATTGAAATTTCCAAATCTTTTGGATTCTGAAGTTCATACAGGCAAAACTGCTGAAGACAACCAAGTTATGCACGAATGGGGAAAACCTGTTTCTCGTGAAATTCCACATCATATGGAAATTGCTGAGTCTTTTAATTTAGCTGATTTCAAAAGAGCAGTAAAGATTTCAGGAGCAGGATTTTATTTCTACAAAGGGGATTTGGTTTTTCTTTCTTTAGCTTTGCAAAGATTTGCCTTAGATATTCTTTCTTCTCGTGGTTATATTCCTTTAATTCCTCCATTTATGCTTCGCAAAGAGTATTATCAAAAAGTTGTTTCTTTAGATGATTTTGAAAATGTGATGTATCCTGTTTCTGAGGATTCTTTTTTAATTGGAACTTCTGAACATCCACTTGTCGCAATGCATTCTGATGAGATTTTTTCTATTCAAGAACTTCCAATCAAATATGCTGGTTTATCCCAATGCTTCCGCAAAGAAGTTGGCAAACATGGTTTAGATGAATCAGGGTTTTTCCGTGTTCATCAATTTGATAAAGTTGAGCAGGTTGTTTTTTGCAAACCTTCTGATTCTTCTGTTTTTCTTCGCGAAATGCTTTTCAATTCAGAGGAGTTATTGCAGAAACTTGAAATTCCATATCGTGTGATTAAACTTTGTTCTTCGGATACTGGATTTACATCCTCAATAACTTATGATATAGAGGGATATTCCCCCCGTGAAAACACTTATATAGAATTAATGAGCGCCTCTAATGTAAAAGATTTCCAAGCCCGTAGAGCGAATATCAAATATCGCTCTGGTGAAGAAAAAGAATATGTTCATACTTTGAATAATACAATGGTTTCAATTACTCGCTTTTTCCGTGTTTTTTTTGAGAATAAATTTGATGGTGAAAAAATAGTTATACCAAAATCACTTGTTCCTTATTTTGGTAAATCAGAAATTTTTCCCAAATAATTTTTTAAAGAGGTGCAAATATGTTAAAAGAAATAAAAAATTTAAAAGAGTTTGAAGAAAATTTAGCCCAAAATAAATTTACAGTTGTTGGATTTTATTCTTCTACTTGTGTTGAATGTCGCAAACTTTTTCCTCTTTTTCTTTCGGGTTCTGAAAATTATCCATCTGTTTCTTTTCTTCGTGTTAATTTCTCTGAATTATCTAATAAAGAAATAATCAAAGAAAGAAAGATTTTTTCTCCCACTCTCTTATTTTTCAAAGAAGGAAAAGAATACAAAAGATTTGCTGTTGAAGTTGTGCCTTTTTCTGAAATCAAATCTGAATTT
>CAZJHM010000003.1:5898-10627 GCA_964545925.1 uncultured archaeon | reverse complement strand
AAAGGTAAAAGATGCGGGAAGGAGCCAGTAAGTCACAAACCCGGCCTGGGTGAATGTGGCTCCTGCACATCTCCTTTACCTTAATTTTCCTATCATTAAACAAACGAGGAAAAAGGAGTATATGTATTTTTGCAGTTTGGTTTCCAAACTACTTTTGTTTTTATTGTCTAAGTCTCTTAGGTATGTTCTTTTTTTATTTGTCTTTGCTCTCTTTTTATTTGTCTTTGCTCTTTCCATATGCATAAAAACTATTTTTCTCTTTTTTTTCTATGTTGGATTACAAGAAACTTTTGAAGAACAACCCTTTTGTTTTAGCTCCTATGCTAGGAGTTACAGATGTTCCTTTTCGTCTTTTGTGTGAGAAATATTCTGCTTCTTTCACTTTTTCTGAAATGATTTCCGCAGATGCAATTGTCCGTGGTTTGCCTGTCCCTTCTAAAAAAGGGCTTGATATTGTTCAGTTGTTTGGAAACACAAAATCTCCTTTTCGTGATGCAATTTCTCTGCTTGACTGCTCTGGAATAGACATAAATTTAGGTTGTCCTTCTCCCCGCACACTTTCCTTTTCTGCAGGTTGTTCTCTTCTTAAATCCCCTTCTCGCCTTTCTTGCATTTTTGAGAAAATAACTGATTGTTCTCTTCCTATCAGTGCTAAAATTCGTTTGGGATATTCCAAAGCAAATTATTTGAAAGTTGCTAAGATTTTAGAAGATTGTGGAGTTTCTCTTTTAACTCTTCATGGCAGACTTTGCACTCAAGGTTATTCTGGTAAAGCAGATTGGTATTCTGTTTCTAAACTTTCTTCTTCTTTGGAAATTCCAGTTATAGGAAATGGAGATATTACTTCTGTTTCTCAGATTTCTTTTTTGGATAAATGCTCTGGGCTTATGATAGGTAGAGCTGCAATTGGTAATCCTCAGATTTTCTCTGAGTTTTATTCTTTTTGGGCTAAAAAAGAATTTCATAAAAAAACTAAAAGAGAACTTTTTTCTGAATATCTCTCTTTTTCCCCTAAAAAAGATTTTCTTCAAATTAGACAACAAGCTCTCTTTTTTACGAAAGGAGAGAAAGGAAGTAAATCTCTTCGCTCTCGCCTTTCCTCTGCCCAAAACATTAATGAAATTCAAAATCTTCTTTCTGTCTAATTCTCACTTTCGGCAAAAAACGAAAAGAAACAAATGTTTTTATTCCCAAAATCCCAAATATAATTATGGCTTTAGAAACAGAAATTAAAACAAAGAAATTTTCCTCTGATGCTTATAAGTTTTTTATTCAGAAAGATGGAGAAGAAATTGCTCGTGCTTTTCTTTATTTAATGAAAAATGATTTGCACCCAGAGTTAGTTGGGTATCTGGAAGATGTATTTGTTTCTGAATCTTTTCGCGGGCAGAAAATCGGAACTCTTTTGGTTCAGAAGGTTATTTCCCAAGCTCGCGAATCAGGATGTTACAAACTTGTTTGCTCTTCAAGGTTTTCCCGAGAAGGAGTACATAAATGGTATGAATCTTTAGGTTTTTCCAAAACAGGATATAATTTCAGAATGGATTTCTAAATTCCTCTTAATTCTTGAGCTTTAGCAATTCTTTCAATTGCTAAAATTTGTGCCCCAGTCCTTAAATCTGTTTTCTTTTCCTTAGCTTTTTGCAAAACATCTCTGAATGCTTTTTTCATTCTTTTTTCCAATCTTTTGTCTAAATCTTCTTTTTCCCAATATTCTCCTGTTCTATTTTGCACCCATTCAAAATAACTTCCAACTACTCCGCCTGAATTAGCAAGAATATCAGGTATTATCATTATCCCTTTTTTGTTTAATATTTCATCTGCTTCTGGAGTAACTGGGCCATTTGCTAATTCTAATATTATTTTCACTTTTATTTTATCTGCATTTTTTTCATTAATCATATTTTCCATTGCTGCTGGGACTAGAACATCTGCTTCCAATTCCATTTGTTTGTTGTTTTCAATTTTTTCGCATTTGCATTGGCTTAAACTTCCACATTTTTCTTTTGTGTCTATAACAGTCTTCAAATCCAATCCTTCTTTGTTGTATAATGTTGTTTTTGAATCACATATTGAAATAACTTCCCATCCTTTTTCTTCAAAAAATTTTGCAGCATTTAATCCAACATTTCCACAACCTTGTATGATAATTGTAGGATTCTCAATTCCTTTTTCTTTTAAGGCTTCTTCTAAAACATATAATCCGCCTAAAGAGGTCGAGTATTCTCTTCCTTTGCTTCCTCCTATTTCTAATGGTTTTGATGTTATCATTGCTTTGCTGTCTTTTCTTGCAATTGTTGAATATTCATCATACATCCAAGCCATTATCTGAGAATTTGTATAAACATCTGGAGCAGGAACATCTTTTTCTTCTCCTAAAACTTCATACAAAGCTCTTACATAAGCTCTTGATAATCTTTCAAGTTCTTGTTTTGATAATTCCTCTGGATTAACTTTTATTCCTCCTTTTCCTCCCCCATATGGTAAATCTAAAAGAGAATTTTTCAACATCATCCATCCTGCTAAGGCAGTTACTTCATCTACACAAACATTTGGGTGATATCTTATTCCTCCTTTAGCAGGGCCCTTTGCATCATTGTACATAACTCTATGTCCTTCAAAAACTTTTATTTCCCCATTATCCATTCTCACAGGCAAAGAAACAGAAACAATTCTTTTTGGTTTCTTTAATATTTTTTTTGTTCCTTCCTCTATTTTCAAATACTCAAATGTTTTTTCCAATTGTTTTTCTAAATTTTCTCTTGGATTCTCCATATTCTCACCTTTTGTTTTCATATGCTGAACGAGCAGCAATTGCTCCCTCGCTTGCTGCTGCAATTACTTGTGCAAATCCTGCTCTTCCAGATGTGCAATCTCCTGCTCCATAAACATTTTTCAAGTTTGTTTCCATTCTTTCATTTACTTTTATAAATCCGTGTTCTGTTATTTCTCCTCCTAGTTTAACAAACAAATCGCTTTCGGGTTCATGTCCTATTTCTATAAAAGCAAAATCTGTTTTATATTCTCTGTCTTTTACAATTATTTTTTCTAATTTTCTTTCTCCAACAAATTCTTTTGGTGTTTCATTTAATATAAATTTTACATTTGCATCTTTTGCTTTTTGAACCCAGAAAGGCATTGCTCTGAATTCATTTCTTCTGTGCATTATTGTCACATCTTCAGTATATTGTTTCAAAAGTACGGCTGAGGCTAAGGCTGCATTTCCTCCTCCGATTACAAATACTTTTTTTCCTTTTGTAAATGGGCCATCACAAGTTGCACAATAACTTATTCCTTTTCCAAATAATTCTTTTTCTCCTTTTATTCCAAGCTTTTTTCTTTGTGTTCCAGTTGCAAAAATTATTGCCTTTGCTTTAATTTCTTCTCCTTCATTTGTTTTTATTATGAATTCTCCTTCTTTTTTTACTTGTTCTACAAATGCTTTTAGGTATTCTCCACCCAAATCTTCATAATGACTTTTGAATTTTTCCATTAATTCTTTTCCGCTTATTTTTCTATAACCTGGATAGTTTTCTATCCATTCCATTTCTCCAATTAATCCATGTTTTTCCATCCCAATAATCAAGGTTTTCAGATTGTATCTAACAGCATATATGCCTGCTGAATATCCTGCTGGGCCCGAGCCAATTATTACCAAATCCTTTTCAATCATTTTAATCTCTCCAATATAATTGCTGGACAAACTTTTGTTATTCCTTTTGTTTTCTCCAATTTTTTTACATAATCATACATTTCATCCATTCCTTCAAAATCTATTTCTGTCAAAATCATGTGGTCTCCTGTTGCAGAATATAATCTGTTTATCTCTTTTCTTTTTTTCAGATTTTTTATTATGTCCATTAATTTTTCAGGTTTTGCATCCAAACCTATCAATGCATTTATTTTTTTTCCTAGTTTTTTATTATCTAATTCAATGGTGTAACAAGTTATTATTCCTTTTTCTTTTAATTTTCCAACTTTTTTTCTTATTGCTGCTTCTGTAACTTTTAATTTTTTTGCTATTTGGGTATAAGGCATTCTACAATTTTCTTTTAGAATTTCTAATAATTCCTTGTCCGATATTCGTACCATAATAATACGAGTCTTGCGATATCCTTTTAAACATTTTTTCTCTGTTTCTTTTACTTCTTTCTCGTGGTTCTATGCACAAACTTTTATCTGAAATTGAAAAACTTAAAAAAACTCCTGTTTCTTCTGAAATTTCTTCAAGGATGAAATCTTTCCGAAATTACAGAAAAGGTTCTAATCGCGAAGTTTTTAATGAAATGTGTTTTTGTCTTTTAACTGCAAATTATTCTGCAGAAAAAGCTATCAAAATTCAAGAAAATATGAATTCTTGCTTTTCTTCTTTTTCTGAACTTAATTTGGCTAGAGAATTGAAAAAGCATGGACATAGGTTTCCTAATACCAGAGCTTCATTTATTTCTTGTGCTCAAAAATACAATTCTTGTTTGAAAAACTTTCTTTCTTCTTCTCTTGAACCTCGTGAATGGTTAGTCCAAAATATCAAAGGGCTTGGTTACAAGGAATCTTCTCATTTTCTTCGCAATATAGGATATGAAGATTATGCAATTATAGATTTTCATATAATTGATTTATTAGTTTCTCATAATTTAATTGAACGTCCAAAAACTCTTTCTCGTAAAAAATATCTTGAGATTGAATCTGTTCTTCGCGAAATTTCTCATAAGACAAAACTTTCTTTAGG
>CAZJHM010000003.1:3772-5798 GCA_964545925.1 uncultured archaeon | reverse complement strand
ATACATATATGGGAACAATGTTAGTAAATCTTGGAAAAAAACATGAGGAAATAATGGAAAGTCTTGTTAAACAAGGATTTTACCAGAACAAAAGTGAGATTCTAAGAGCAGGAGTTCTTCAAATTGGAAAGGAATTTTTGCCTTATTCTATTTCTCAAATTACTGATAAAAAAATTCTTAAAAAACTTCAGAAAATAGACGAGGAAATAGGAAAAGGAAAATTAATTCCAATTTCTGAAATTAGAAAAAAATATTCTTTGTAATTATTCCATTGCTTTTGTTTTCATTTCTTTGGGCATTTTTTCAATCGCATATCTTAAAGCTGTTCTTGGCATCTTGTTTTTTCTTTTCATTATCCAATCAAAGACTTTTTGCCTTTCAATATCTGCACTAACTTTCAGTAGCCAACCATAGCCTTTTTGCACTAAATCATCCTTATCTTCCAAGAGAATTTCCGAAATTTCAAACACATCTTTTAGATTTTCTTTTGGTTTTTTCCTTACTGGTAGGATTAGACAAACAGCTGAGGCTCTTCTTTCCCATCTGTTTTTATTTTTTGCCCATTTTTTAGTTTCTTTTTTGAATTCTGGAAATTCCAATAAGAATTCTCCGAGTGTGTGACAGCAGAAATCATCACATTTCGCCCAATTATCTATGTATTTTTTTACAATCTTTTCAAAGAATTTGAAATCCTTTTTTTCCCAATCTTTCTTTTTTCTATAAATCCATTCAAATCCAATTGTTGATTCTTCCATATATCCTGTCTTAATCATTTCTTCTGCTAGTTGAAATATTTCTTTTTTACTTTTTTCAGAGGGAAAGAAGGCTCTTGAAATCTCCCGGACTTTTGGAGTTCTTACTCCATATAGTTTGATTTCTTCTTTGAAATAGTTTTTCGCCCCGATTTTGTATTTTTCTTCTGAACTTTCTATTATTTTTTTCCTAATTTTTTCAAGACTCATTTTATCCCTTTTTATAATATTTTAATATGTCTCTTGTTGTCCAAGGATGTCCTTTTTCCTTTATTCCTAATTCTTTTCTATATTTATCTATTTCTTTTTCAGTTTTTGCTTCAATTTCTAAAAAAGGAGGAATTTCTTTTATTACATCTATATCAAAAAAAGTGTTGTTTCCCAAAGCATATCTTTTTCTATGTCTTTTTATTCCTCTTACTTCTGAGAAACCTATTGTTTTCAATATATTTCTTGTTTCTTCAAAATCTATTATTTGAGTAAAATGTTTTTCAGTGATTTTTGCATTATCCCTACTTATTTCTCTTTTTGTTGTTAGCATGCAAACATCCCCTTTTTTTCTTAATCTAAGTATTGTTCTATTTGATTCCAATCTATTATCTGCATAATCAAAATAATGGGCATTTATTTCAGAATCTAATGTTTTTTTAGCCTTCATTTTTTTTAGTTTTTCTTCTATTTCTTTCTCATTAATTTCCAAAAATTTCATTTCAATTGTATTCATTTTTTCTTCCTCTTTTTATAGTGTTCTAATAATCTGAAAACATTCCATTTCTTTCCTTTTTTTAATCCTAATTTTTTTATTGCTTTTTCCATTTCTTTTTCGTTGTTTGTTTCTATCTCTAAAAATTCCGGCAACCCAGTATATTTATCAAACTCAAACTTTGCTTTGCCTAATCTATAACTTGTTCTTGTTTTTTCAGGGACTTTTATTTCCATTAGTCCTGCTTTTTTCATTATTTTTCTTGCTTCTTGAAAATTCTCTATTTGGTAATCATTTTCAATATTTGCTTTTGTTGTCTTTGATTTTATTTTCTTTTTTATTGTTAGTTTTCCTTTTTTGTCCTCAGTCCTTAGTCGGATAACATATCCTGCTTTCTTTAAAGGCATTTCTGGGAAATCATAATAATATGCAATTATTTTCCCACTAAAGACTTTTTTTCCACCTAATTTTTTTATTTTCCTTTCAATTTCCTTTCTCTTTATTTCCAAAAATTTCAATTCCATTTCTTTCATTTTCTTCCCTTTGTTTGATTTCTAACTTTGTTTATTTT
>CAZJHM010000003.1:2023-3672 GCA_964545925.1 uncultured archaeon | reverse complement strand
AACTCTTGCAACTGTGTCTTTCAAACTTTCAGTTTTTGGGATTTCAGATTTTTTTAGATTTTTGTATTTCTTTTGTTTGCCAGGATATCTCTTGTCTTTTTCATCTAAGGCTGGTGGTTTGATTGCATATCCTCTTCTCCATTTCTTTACTTGTTCTTCTCCATATTTCTCAATCATTTGAGATTTATTTTTCCCTTGTAAATCCCCATACATTCTTTCATTTAATCTCCAAGTTTTTATTATCTTTGGTTTTATTTTCATTTCTTTCAAGAGCAAAGTGTTTGTTTCTAAGGCTCTTTTCAAGACAGAGGTATAGATTGTATCAAATTTGAATTTTCCTTTGAGTGTTTTTCCAGCTTTTCTAGCTTCTTGTTTTCCTTGTTTAGATAATCCAATATCAGTCCAGCCTGTAAAAAGATTTTTTTTATTCCAAACACTTTCCCCATGTCTTAGAAGAACTAGTTTTATCATACTTTAATTAGGTGTTTTTAGTTAAAAAACTTTTCAATTAGCAATTACAATTTTTTTCTTGTTCTTTTAGAGCATCTTGAACAATTTTCTTTTGTCTTTCAGTGTCGTATTTTATCCAGTCTTCAACTTTGTATTCTAAAATCTCACCTTGTTCTGATTTTGTGTAAACTTTTTCTATTCCTGCATTTATTAGTGTTCTTTTACATCTATCACAAGGATGAGAAGGAACAGGTTCCCCTGTTGGTTTTTTTCCAATTATGTAAAGTGTTCCATTATAAACAGAATTTCCATTTCTTGCTGCATTTATTAATGCGTTTTCTTCTGCATGAACTGCTGGACAAACATCATATGCTCCATAACTGGGAGCATTTGTTAAATTTTTAGCACAACCTATTTCAGCACAGTTAACGACTCCTCTTGCAGGCCCATTATAACCTGTTGTTACAATTGAATCTTTTACAACTATAATTGCTCCAAATTTTCTTCTTTGGCATGTTGAACGGTTTCCAACTGCTTCTGCAATCCCTAAATAATATTCTTGTTTTGTAGGTCTTTTGTTTTCCATATTATTCTTTTGGTGGGAAGTCTTTATATTTGTTTTCTGGTTTTGCTTGGCTTTTTAAATTATTCTTTTCATATTTTCTTATGTCTAAAATAAATCCAAGAAAAGCACTTCTTAAGAAATCAAAAGAAATAGGTACAGGAAAGATTCAAGGTTATGATTTTTCCAAACCTTTTAATTCTTCTAAATTCTTTTCTTCTTTCTCAGATACTGGGTTTCAAGCCACTAATTTAGGAAAAGCAATTTCTTTAGTTAAAGAAATGAGAAAAGAAAAAGCTGAGATATTTTTAGGTTTTACATCAAATGCTGCTTCATGCGGTGTTCGGGATATAATTACTTATCTTGTAAAAAATAAATTAGTTCATTTTATAGTTACAACAACTGCTGGAGTTGAAGAAGATATAATCAAAACTCACGGAGACTTTTTGCATGGGGACTTTAATGCAGATGGAGCTTATTTGCGTCGCAATGGAGTAAATCGTACAGGAAATATATTTATTCCAAATGAAAGGTATATTTGGTTTGAAAAATTTATGCATTCTGTTCTTGGTTCTGTTTATTCTAATCAGAAATCTAGTGGAAAAATCCAAAGTAGTATGGATGTTGTTAGAGAGAT
>CAZJHM010000003.1:0-1923 GCA_964545925.1 uncultured archaeon | reverse complement strand
ATAATGAATGCTTTTATGATTCGTGAAGGAATTGAATATACTGTTTATTTGAATACTGGTTATGAAGGAGAAGGAAGTAATGCAGGAGCAAACACAGATGAAGCTAAATCTTGGGGCAAGGCTCGCCCAGATGACAAGACAGTTAAAGTTTGGGGAGATTTCTCAATCACTTTCCCTCTTTTAGTTGCAGGGGGATTTAAACTTTAATTATTTGCATAGTTCGCAGTCTTCATGGAAGCATAGACATTCAGGTTCATAATATTCTTTTGGATGTTTGCAACTTGGACATGTTTCTGGTGGTTCTTTACCTGTGTGTATATATCCACATTTTGAACATTTCCATTTGATTGGTTTTTCTCTTTTAAAAACAGTTCCTTTTTCTACCATTTCTAAAAGTTTCTTGTATCTTGCTTCATGCTTTTCTTCAACTTCTGAGATTTCTTGGAACAATTCAGCTGCTTCTTTGTTTCCTTCTTCTTCAGCTTCTTTCTTGAATTTTGGATACATTTCTTTGTGTTCATATAGTTCTCCAGCAATTGCTTCTTTTAGATTTTCTGCAGTTGATTTTATTCCTTTTAATAGTTTAAATTCATCTTTTGCATGTTGCATTTCATTTAATGCTGTTTCTTCAAAAATTCTTGCTATGTAATTGTAACCTTCTTTGTATGCTTGTTTTGCAAAATAATCATATTTGTTTCTTGCTTGACTTTCCCCACTAAAAGCTTCCTTTAGGTTTTTTTCTGTCTTACTCATTTCTTACACCTCTTTTGTTAATTTATTTGAAACTATCTCAATAAAAGTTTAAGTTTAGTTCTTTATTCGCACTTTTTCTTTTTTGTTAGGTTTTTATCCTTTTCTTTTCTATTTTTTTTATGCTTGAAATATTTCTTTCCATACTTGTTGTCTCTCTTGTTTCTCTTATTGGAATTTTTAGTTTTTTTGTTAATTTCAAATTTCTTGAGAAAAATTTAGGTTTATTTGTTGCTTTTGCAATTGGCTCTCTTTTAGGTGGAGTTTTCTTGCATTTTCTCCCTGAATTATCTGAAACTGGAATTTCTCCTTTGGTTTCTTTTTGTATACTTCTTGGTTTTCTTTCTTTTTTTATACTTGAAAAATTTCTTTATTGGCATCATTGCCATGATTCTTCCTGCAAAGAACATTCAAATATTTCTTATATGATTTTCTTTGGAGATATGTTGCATAATTTCTTAGATGGTATATTCATAGCTGGCTCTTATCTTTTAGATTTTTCTTTGGGGTTATCAGCAACAATTGCTGTTGTTTTTCATGAGGTTCCCCAAGAAATTGGAGATTTTGGAGTTTTAGTCAAAGGTGGGTTTAGTCGTTGGAAAGCACTTTTGTATAATTTTATTTCTAGTCTTTCTGCTTTTCTTGGAGCAATTGTTTTTCTTTTCTTTTCTTCTTTTATTTCTGGAATAGAACCACTTGTTGTTGCTTTTACTGCTGGCAGTTTTGTCTATATAGCTGCTTCTGATTTAATTCCTGAATTACACAAGAACTTAGGTTTTCGTAAAGCAGTTCTTGAATTGTTTTTCATTTGTTTAGGAATTTTAGTAATGTATTTTCTTGTTTTTTTAGAAGTTTAATTTGTTTTTAGAAATGTTTTTATATTTATATATAGATATGATATTTTATGTTAAAATAAATAGAAAAAAAAAAACAACACCTTTTCAATTAGTTTTTGTGATATTAATTGCTTTTGCTGTTGTAAGTTTTTGGAGAGGAGTTTGGGGATTAAGTGATTATTTTATTTTTCCGGACAACCATTATTTGAGTTTTTTAGCCTCTTTTTTAATTGGATTAGGAGTTTTAATTTTGACAGGTTATATAACTAAGGAAGTTTTGTGATTTAAATGATTTTATGTTTTTTTCTTTAGATTATGATGAAAATTCTAGAAAAGT
>CAZJHM010000002.1:36967-44068 GCA_964545925.1 uncultured archaeon | reverse complement strand
AGATTGGGGACCAGGATTATGGGGAAATACAACAACAAAAAGCCTAAAATATGGATATGATGGAGTTTATACAGGAACAACCAAAACAAATCTTGCTGTCGCTCGTGGCGGTGCTTGGGACCATGGTTCTAGGGCTGGGCTTTTCTCAGTGAGTTTGTACTCTGTTTCCTCCTATGCGAGCTCCTACGTTGGGTTTCGTTGCTGCAGTAGTCTTTCTTAATGATTTTTTTGAAAAAAAATTAAATAAAAGAATTTGAGAAAAAACCAATGGAAAAGAAAGTGAACTTTTCTCTAAAAGAAAAGTTCAGAGTCCGAAATATTTTAGGAGAGCATAGACTAAGACTCCTGGCCAGAAGATTGCTTTTATAATACCTAAAATTCCTGCTGCAAAACTGGTTGCTGTGGAAAGGAAATATACAAGTGCTCCAAGAAATCCCATTCCATAGAACATTCCACATTTGTTTTCATGTATGTGCCCTTTGATATTAAAAAAACCACATTTGTCGTTCTTGCATTCTTTTTCTATTTTTGTTCCTATTGATTTACCAATTTCATCCCATGTTGGTTCTTTGTTTGATTTCTTTTTCATTACTAAACACCTCAATAGTAAAATAATTTTTCTAAATAATATAAGAATATTCAATATATAATTATTTCTAATTTTTTAAAGACATAAATATTATTGATTTTAAAAAATTACAAGATTCTTTGGGAAGAAGTTGGTTGATCTATGGATTTATCTCTATCTAAAAAATAGAGAGAAGATGTTGCAGCTTTTTCTAATTCTTTGTCGTGAGTTATTATGAAAATTTGTTCTACAAGTTTTGGAAGATGGGTTGAAAAAAGCTCTGAGATTTTAGAGATTGCTTGAGAATCCAGGTTATGAGTTGGTTCATCTAAGATTAACCAAGATAAGTTTTTAGTCAGGACTAGGGAAAAAGAAATGCGAAGAGCTAAAGCTGCTATGGATTTTTCTCCGCCTGAAAGATAGTTTGAGATATTTAACCACCCTTCTGAAGAAAGAACTTTTAGACGATAAGAATCTGAGAGTCCTATTTTTTCTGTGAAAAGTTTCAAAGATTTGTAATCAGAGTAAGGGTAAAGAGAATGCCACATTAAATCTAGAAATTGGTTGATTGAATCTAAAAGATGTTCTCTCATTTCTAGTTGAGTTGAAGCTAAGGCTAGTGAAAAGGCTTCCAAAGAAGAAATTGAAGTTGAAAGGAAAAGAGATTCTTGTTTAAGAGAAAGAAGTTGTTGTTCATAAATATCCATACTTTTTAAACGAGTTTCATAAGAAGAAATTAATTGAAATAACCCTGCTTTTCTTTCTTTTAAAGTTGAGACTTCAGAAGAAAGAGAATATTTTTCCTCTTGAATTTTTGAATATTCAGATTCATTGAAAGAGAGGGAAGAAAGAGAAATTTCATTTTCTTCTAATTGTTTTTTATAATCTGAAAGAAGGGTGAGTTTTCTTTTGGAATCTTGAAGAGAAGAGATTTCTAGAGAAAGTTTGGATTTAAATTCTTGGGTTTGAGATAATTGGGTTTTTAGAGACTGGAAATTTTCCTTCCATTTTGTTTTCTTTGTTTCTGTTTCTTGTTCTTGTTTTTTTAGAAGAGAGATTTTTTCTTGGATTTGGGAGTTGAAAAGTTCGGCATCTTTTTTTAGTTTTTCTTTTGTGTGTTCAGTGATTGGCTGGGTGCAAAGAGGACAAAGAGATTTTCCTTCTAATTGTTTTGGAAAAGAAGAAATGGATTCTTTTTCAAAAGATTTTATTTGAGATTGAATTTCAAGAAGAGAAGATTGAAGAGAATGGAATAAAGTTTCTTGGATATCCTTTTCTTTTAAAAGAGATTTTTCTTTTTCTATTATTTCTGTGAGAATGGTTTGTTTTTGTTCTAAAAGAGATTGAGAAAAACTCTCATTTGAATAAGCAGAGATATATGCTTTAAGAGAAGTTGATTTCTTTGAAAGAGAATCATATTTTTCTTTTTTGGATTTCAAGAGATTAAAAAGAGATTCTTTCTCGGAGTAGAGAGAATACTTTTCGGAGAGTTCTTTTTCCAAAGAAGGAAGAAGAGATTTTTTTTCAGATATTTCACTTGTGATTTTTTCCTTGTCTAATGAAATTGTTTTTTCAAGGTTTTCTGCATCTTTTTCTTTTTGTTCTTTTAAGCGGGAAAATTTGTTTAAGATTGTTCTTGCGTTTTTTCTGGCTGTTTCATATTTTTGAATATCTAATAAATCGTCAAATAATTGTTTTCGTTGAAGAGGGGGAAGTTTTAGGAAAAAATCTATCTGGTTTTGTTCGGAATAAATTGCTTTTGAGAAAAGTTCAGGAGTCATTGAAATTATTTCTTGGATTTTTAGATTTACTTCTTGGGTTGATGGGCCTGAGATTAATTGGTTTTCAAGATAAAGATATGCTTCTGTTTTTTTTGGTTTTATTATTCTGATTATTTTGTAATTTTTTCCAGAGTAGGAAAAACAAAGTTCAAGTTTTGCTTGTTCTTTTTTTGTGGGACGAGAAGTTATTACTTGAGAAAGGAGTTGATTAGAAAGAGCTGGAAAAGTTCCGAAAAGAGAATAAGAGATTGCATCCATTACTGAGGTTTTTCCTGAGCCCATTTTTCCTATTAAAACATTTGTTCCATTTGAGAAATCAAATGTGGAATCTATGTGGGTTTTCCAGTTTTCTAAAGATAAAGAAGAAATTGCCATAAGTATTTTCTTGAGTAATATCTTTTATAAATAACGAAAATGTAGTATAGATATGATTTGGGCAATATTTGCATTGACTGCTGGATTGTTCTTTTCTGGAAAAATGATAATTTCTAAGAAACTTCTGTATGAAGAAAATGTAAGTGAATATTTGTATTGGTATTGTTTGTTTGCTCTTTTGGTTATGGGTTTCTTTTCATTTTTTAATTGGTTTGGATTAGTTCCTGCTCCTGTTGTTCCTGAAATAGATATTATATTATTTGCAATTGGAAATGGAGTTATACTTTGTTTTGCATGGTTTATGTTTTTCAATGCATACAGACATATGCATGTAAGTGAAATAGCTCCTTTAACTAACCTTGTTCCAGTGATACTTGCTACAATAGGTTTTCTTTTTCTTGGAGAAACCCTGAATTTTATACAAATACTAGGAATATTAATTATTGTTATTTCGGCATATTTTATTGAACAAGAAGAAACAAGTCATGGTTTAAAACTTTTAAAAATATTCAAAAATCCATATTTTGAAGCAATGATTATATACTTGTTTATAAGCAGTATTGTGATTATAAATGAAAAAATACTTGTTTCAAAAACAAGTGTTATCAGTGTTATGATAATTGAATATTTGACTGTTCTTGTTTTGCTTATTGGTTATTTAATAAAAAAGAAATATAAGGATTTTTTTAAATTTAGAGGAAAAGGAATTAAATTTGTAAATAGTTTTTTAGGAGTTGGAGCGAGTTTGTTTTATCTTATGGCTTTGTCAATTCCAGGTTCAATTGTTAGTTTGGTATATGCAATAAAAAAATTTGAGACTGTTATTATCACTTTGTTTGGTGGAAAAATTTACAAAGAGAAACATATTAAAGAAAAAGTTGTTTTGACTTTGCTTATGTTGATTGGAATGTATTTGGTTGTGGCTGGATGATAAATGAAATTATTCTTGGAATTGTTCAAGGAATAACTGAATGGTTGCCTATAAGTAGTCAAGGACAGATTGTTTTTTTAGCTTTGAATTTTCTTGGTATGCAAGCAGATGGAATAATGGAAGATATTTTGCTTTTACATTTGGGAACTACATTTGCTGCTCTTGTTTATTTTCAGAGAGAAATTCTTAAGATTTTTAATGAAAGAAAAAAAATAAACTTTTATTTTTTTGCATTGATTGGGACTTGTATTAGTGCGATTCCAAGTTATTTGTTTTTGGATTATTTTTTAGGGAGTGTGTTTGCTTTAAATTTAATTGTTGGAGTTGGATTGATTGGGACAGGGTTTGTTTTGAGAATGTCTAGAAAGGGAAAAGAAGATTTTTCTATTAAAAATGGATTTGTTTTAGGATTAGTTCAAGGACTTGCTGTTATTCCTGGGTTGAGCAGAAGTGGATTGAGTAGTGGATATCTTTTGTTTCGTGGGTTTAAGGCTGAAGAAGCATTTAAGACAAGTTTTATTTTAGCTGTTCCTTCTATCTTGGGAGCAAATATTTTAATGGGATTGAAAAAAGGGGTTGTTCTTAATTTTGATATTTTTATTGGGATTTTATTTGCTTTTTTAGTTGGGTATTTGTTGATTGATGTTGTTCTTAGATTGGCTAGGAAATGGAACTTTTCTAAGGTTTGTTATGGGTTGGGATTACTTTATTTGATTGTGACTTTTTTTGAGTTTGTTTATATTTTAAGCTAGGATTGATTTTGCTTTTTCCATGAGTGTGTTTTGTTGAAGAGTGTTTTTCATAAGAGATGAGAGGATAGAAAGTTCTTTTGTGAATTCTTTGTATTGGGAAAGATGTTGAGGAAGAAGTTTAAGTTGGGAATCTAGGAATTTTTGAGAAAGACGGGAATATAGATAGAGGTTGTTTTGTTCTAGTTCTTTATAGAAAAGGATTTTGTGTTTTTTAGTGTAGATTTGTTCTAGATGTTCTGAGGTTTTCTTGTGGTATTGAGAAAAAGAAGAAAGAGTTGGGATTAAAGAAAGAGCTGTTGAAAAAGATGGGTTTGTTTCTTTTCCTAAATCTTGGATTTTTAAAAAATCAGAGTTTGCTATTGCATCTATTAATGGGATTATGTAAGATTGATTTCTGAAAAGAGGGCCTATGGGAAAATAATCTAAATTGAATTGTTTGTTTCTTTGGAATCTTTCTTTTTGGTTTGTGTTTGTTTTGTGGAAATATAAAGCATATTCATCTAGGAAAGATTGATAGAAGATTCCGTCTGTTGTTGGTTGGACTTTTGCATGGGAAGATAAAAGGAAAGAAGGGACTAAGGACAAGTCGTTTTTTGAGAAAGTTGGGGTTTTAGGGTATTTTGTTTTTGTTAGGGGGAGACGAGATTTGAAAAAAATGTTTTCTAATAAATTTGCATTTTTTTCTTTTGTTTGCAAGATTTGAGTTTTGATTAGGGAACTGAGGACTGCTTCTTTTGTTAATTGGGATTCTGATTTTAAAATTTCTGAGATTGGTTCTCCTAAGAGTTTGATGTTAGGCAAACCATATGAGTCTGTTGAGTAGAAAGAAAGATTGTTTTCTAAGAGGAATTGTCTTTCTGGGTTGAGAAGAACTGGGGGAGTTTCAAAGGAATCTTTTATTTCTTGGAGTTTAGAAAAAGAGGCCTGCATTAGAAAAGGTTTTTTTTCAGACTTTTCTTTTGCAGGCAAAATGTAAAGAGGAGTAAAGGGATGAGAGGTTGATTTATGTTCTGAAAAAAGAACTATTCGTGAGCCTTTTTCGTCCTCTTTGTATTCTATGTCTGTGATAGGCAGGTGGTTGTGCATATTCTTTTTAGGCGGGGGGAGAATAAGTGCTTGACTAGGGGGTGGATTGCCGATGAAATTAATTGTTTGGAAAAATCACTGGTTGAGGAAGAAATCTACATCTTTGGTGATTTCTTCTTGCTGATTTTCAAAAGCTAAAGAAAGTTCGGAGAGGGTTTTTTCGTGGGAAGGGTCTTGGGATGTTCTTTTACGGACTTTGCAGAAAACAGGATAATGGAATGCTTCTCCGACAATTAATGCTTCTCCAACTCTTAGGGAGGTTATCATTTCTTTTGATTTAGAATCTATTCCTTCTGCGGATTTAGAGACATGGTCGATATCATAAGGATTTGTCATACGGAGGATTATTTGAGTATTGCATTGAGCTAAGACTGTTGGATCTAGTTTGATTGGACGCTGAGAAATCAGGCAGAGGGAGGTTCCGAATTTTCTTCCTTCTCTTGCAATTGTTTCAAAGATGTTACGAGAGATTGCTCTGTCTGAAGAAGATTCTGGGATAAACTGATGAGCTTCTTCTATTGCTATTAAAACTGGTGGGATTCTTTCATGCCTACGAGAATCAAAAAGAGAAGTTGCACAGAAATGAGCAATTGTTTGTTTTCTTCTCATGTCTATTGTTTCTGATAAGTCTAAGACTGTGAGAGTTCCAGGTTTGGCTAAAGAAGAAAAAGAAGGATTGTCTGTTTTTGAAAAAAGATTTAAGAGTTCTAAATCGTGAAGAATATTGTAAAGTCCGGATTTTATTTTTGGGTCTATTTCTCTTTTGTCTATTTCTTCTCTCATGTCTTGTAAATCAAATGGGCCTTTTCTTTTTGCTTCTTGCCTCATTTCATTCAAGAGCTTACGGAATTCTCTTTTTTGAGCTGAAGTAAAAGAAGGATTGAGGTTTGAGATTAATCCTTCTGTTAAAGAAGAAGTTGCAATGCGAATGTCTTTGCTTAAAACCAAGCGGGTTAATGGGGAGAAATCTTTTCTGTTTTCTTTTTTTGCCTGAGATGTGAGTGACTCGGCAAAGTTTTTGTATTCTCCGTGAGGGTCTATAATGATTGTTGCTATTCTGCCTTGAGAAGGAGAGCGAGAAAGAAGTTCTTCTAAAAGAACTGAGACTAGATATGATTTTCCTGCCCCAGAGAGAGCCAAGATTGCTAAATGTTTTTTCAAAAGACGGTCTATGTTTGCTTGTAAAGGTAAATCATGAAATTGGATTGAACCTAGATTAAGTCCTTGGGAGTCCAGGGAAAGGAATTTCTTGAGAGTTTCATTTTTAGCTACAAAAACTCTTTCTCCGGGGGAAGGAGGGAAAGATGGACGGAGAAGAGAATCTTCAGAAAGGACTGCTAAAGGTTGAGCAGAGCCAATTAGAAATTCCCATTCTTTAATTGGGAAATGATTTTCCAAAGAAGAGATATTGTGTTCAAATTCTTTTACTGCATCTGGACGCTCAAAATAATGGTTTGTTTTTAGAATATCATTTACTAGGCAAATTAAAAGTCCGTCTTTGAAAGGAATTTCTATAAACTGCCCTTTGCGAACTATTCCTTTTGTAATTACAAAATCTACTTTTGTTGGAGAAGGTGAGAGAGTTGTTGAGACAACTGTTCCTATTTC
>CAZJHM010000002.1:17545-36867 GCA_964545925.1 uncultured archaeon | reverse complement strand
AATCTACTTTTGTTGGAGAAGGTGAGAGAGTTGTTGAGACAACTGTTCCTATTTCCATTCAAATCCCTCTAGATATTTTGGAAGTTCTTTTAGAGATTTTATTTTTGGAGAATATTGATGTTTGTCTTTTCTATCTATTAATAAAGGATGGATATCCAAGACAATTGCCCCATCTAAATCTTTTATTGAATCTGAAATCATCATTGTGTCTTGAGGATTTAGTTTTAATTTTTTAAGAGCATATTGGTAGATTGCTGGTTGAGGTTTAATTGAGTTTGTGAGAAAAGAGGGAGCTAAAACATCAAACTTGTTTTCTATGTTTAAAAGTTCCAAGATTTCATCAAAATTAGGAGATATTGTATTGGTTAAAAGAGCAAACTTGTAGTTTTCTTTTAATTGCCAAATATATTTTGAGTCTGGGAAAAGTTCTGCATTTATGAAAAAATTTTCTAATTTAGAAACTGCTTTTGAGATGTCTTGTGGATTTGGTTTTTTTCCAAATTCTGAGAAAATTGCCTTAACAAGTGAATTGTAATCTTGAAAAGGATGAGTAAAGCAGGTGTGAGCTAGACGAATATGAAAATCTTTTAGAGAGATTTCTGGGCCTATGTTAATTGTTTCTTTGAAATTTTTTATGAAATGTTTAGAGACAGCGATTGTGTCCCATAAGTCAAACAAAAGTGCTTTCATTAGAATGGCCTCCTTTCTCTTCTCATTAAGATTCCTTTTCCTACTCTATTGATAATCGAATTAAATATAAAGTCTATCTCTTTTGGCTTTAAGCGAGAGCGCAAATCTGCTTCTATTAAAACAGATGGATAAGAATATGTTCTGTGAATAGAAGAAAGAGTGTATGTTATTTCTGCTATTTCTTTTGCTGACTCTTTTTTTAAGAATTCAATTCTTAGAGGTTTGTCTAAACCAGCTTTTAGATAAAAAACATAAATTGAGTTTCTGTATTTTTCATCAAAATCCATTAGAATAGGATGTTTTTCAGGAGTGTATGAAAATAAAGAAGTTCTTTCTCCGGGTTGCAGGAAGTAATGGAGAAATTGAGTATCATAAAGAGAGATGTCTTTGTTTATTTCTTTTGCTAAAAGTTCAGTGAATCTTGTGCCTCTTGAATCTTCTACACAACCTATTAGAAGACAATTATTTTTTTCTGCTGTTAGGTAAAGAGTTTCAAAAAGAAGGACTAAATCTTCATATTCTTTTTTTAGTTTGGAGTTTTGGGCTGGTTTTTCAGAATATTGGGGGACTATACTTCCATCTAAGTAAAGGTATTGGGGTTTATGTTTTTCAATTGTTTCAATTGCTGTTTGGATTTCCTCACGGAGACGGATTAAATTTTTGTTTAAAGTTAAGTCATTTGAATCAACTGTTTTCTCGGAGTAGAAAAGTAAAGGTTGTGAGTAGTAGTGGGGATAATATGAATATTCTTGGAGTTTTTCATTGAAAGAATAGATTGCAGAAGTTGTGCGGACTGCGATTACTTGGAGATGAGAGAAGTTGAAATCTACAAATCCTGAATCTACTCCTGCTATTTTTTCTCTTAGGATTTTCTTTTGGAGAGGTATAACTAGATTTTCTTGGAAGTTTTGTGAATTTTGAAGGGAACGATTGTGGAGAAAATTGGAAAGAGAAGATTGAAGTTGGGTTTCTTTTTGTTTTAATGTTTGGATTATTTCGTCCAAAGAGTGATGCATAAAAGAAAAGGGTTAGAGAAGTATAAAAAAGAGATGGAGGCTGAATGCCGGAGTTATTATATTTTAGAATGGAGAAAATAAAAGAGGATAGTTTTTTATTTGCTTGGTGAGTATGATTAGTATGGAAAAAATTGCATTAATTATTATATTATTGGGGTTTGTTTTTTCTTTTGCAGTCTATGAACAAATGCCTGATGAAATGATTACACATTGGGGACTAGAAGGAGAAGCAAATGGTTATATGGACAAGTTTTGGGGATTGGCAATAATGCCTTTGCTCAGTTTAGCAATGGTTGTTGTTTTCTTGGTTATTCCTAAAATTGACCCAACTAAAAATATTAAGAAGTTTGAAGGATATTATGAAAAATTTGTCGTTCTTTTGCTTTTGTTTCTTTTGTATTTGCATGCAATTGTAATTACTGTTAATTATGGATATGAATTGGATATTGGGGCAATGACAATTGGAGGAATTGCTGTTATTTTATTTTATGCTGGAGTTGTAATGGAAAAATCAAAAAGAAATTGGTTTATTGGAATAAGAACTCCTTGGACAATGTCTAGTGATAAAATTTGGGATAAAACAAATAAATTGGGAGGAAAAATATTCAAAGTATTTGGATTGATTTGTGTTTTGATGGTTTTGCTTGGAATGATAAAGGGATTGTTTATTTTCTTTATTGTTTGTATTTTGCTTGCCACAGGATATTTATTTGCTTATTCTTATTTTGAGTATAAGAAAGTGGAAAAATGAAGGATAAACTTAAATGGTTAGACCCTTTTTTTTATGTTGATAAATATCTAATGCCTGTTGTTAATCCTAATGGAGATAGTAATAGAGAATTTATTGTTCATTTGGTTAGTGCATTTGTTTTTGCATGGCTCTTTCTTTTGTTTTTGGGCTTAGTCTTTCAGACAGATATGCCAATAAGTGTTGTAATGAGTGCATCTATGGAACCTGTATTAAATAGAGGAGATATAATCTTTCTTTGGGGAGGAGGAGAAATAAATTCTCTTGAAGTTTCCATAGAGAAATATATTAAAGGAAAAAGTTTTTCAGAAATTGGAGAAATAGAATACGAAATAGTTGATAATGTTTTAAGAGCAAAGACAATAAATTTAGAGGGAAAGAAAATTGAATTAGAAACTAGTGGAGATATTGTTGTTTATTGGTCTGAGTTGCAGAAAAAATCTATAATACATAGAACTGTATTAGGGATTCAGGCTTTAGATGGAAAATATTATTTAACAAAAGGAGATAGTTTGAAGAATCCAACTATTGACCAAGATTGTGGAGTAATTATTAATGGCTTGCCTAAAAAAGCTTGTATAACACTTTATCCTGTTTCTGAAAATGAGATTCAAGGAAAAGTATTTTTTGTAGTTCCTTATTTAGGTTGTGCAAAGATTTGGCTGACTGATAATTTGTTTTATCTTCTTTTGAAAGGAAGACTTCCTTCTGATTTTAATGGGTTGTGTTAAATTAGAGAAAAATTAGTTTTGGCGAAGAACTTCTATTGGTTTAAGTTTAGAGGCTGAGCGAGCTGGAAAAACACCTGAAACAATTCCAATCAAAGTGGACATTATAATTGCACCTATTATCAGAACAGGGCTTATATAAACTTGAGAAGAAGATGAAAAAAGAGTTATTCCAAAAATAAGCATTGCATAAGAAAGAATATAACTTAATAAAATTCCAAGGACACCTCCTACAAAACCAAAAAGCCCAGATTCAAATATAAAAAGAAGAAGAACTTCATTTTCTGTTGCTCCTAAAGCTTTTAGAATTCCAATTTCTCTTGTTTTTTCAAGAACAGAGGTAAACATACTGTTTGCAACTCCAACTGCTCCAACTAAAAGAGAAATTGCTGCTATTGCTCCTAAAAAAAGAGTTAAAGTGCTAAGGGTTTCCGAGATTGTTTCAGACAATTGAAGTGGAAAGAAATATTGATTTGAATAGGTTTCCAAACGGAAATTTTCCAAATGGAGCAAACAATGAAGACGATAATAATTTTTTCCAATCTCCAATTTTTAATCAAAGGAAAATGAATGATGCATTTAGGTCTGTTAATATTATTTCAATCATTCTTGCTTTAGTTGGAAGTATAGTTAGTCTCTTAGCTGGACTAACAATAAAAGAAATAAAAGAAAAAAAAGAAGTTAAAAAAATGAAAAAGCAAATAATGGGAGATTTTTTATTGCCTGATGAAAAAAAGATAATTGAATATTTATCAAATAATGATGAAGAAAGCACACAATCAAAAATTGTTAAAGAAACAGGAATGAGTAAAATACAAGTTCATAGAACTCTTTTAAGATTAGAAGAAAAAAGATTGATAAAAAAACAGAAATATGGATTAACTAATAAAATAATTTTAGAAAGAGAAAAAATCTGATTTTGGAATTAGAAAGAAAAAAATCAGAGAATCATATGAGCGAGATAGAAAGTCACATCTGCTTTTCCAATTGAATAATCTAAGCGAACTGGAGAATCATTTGCTAAAGAGAAAGAAATTTTTCCTTCTGCTGATTTTGTGATTGTTTGTAAGTAAAGAATATCATATTTGGAAATCATATTTGGATATTCAACTTTCTTTTTGATTATTGTTTTTTGATGTCCAGAAGGGCCTAAAGCTTCTGAGAAAAAAACTGAGTCTTCTATTTTAAACATTATATTTTTTGAGAAAAGAGAAGCATCTTTTAGAACTTCTTTGAATTCTTCTGCATCTAATTGTATTTGAAATGGTTTCTCAATTACTAAATCCTTGACTATTTCTTCATCTATTTGAAGAAGAGGCAATTGAAAGTTTCTATCAAACTTTCCCTCAATCATTATGTCCATGGAGGAATCAGTTATATTTATGTTAATTGAATCAGTTGGAAAGGCTCTTTGGGAAATTTTTGTTAATTCTTCTATTCCTAAACCTATGAAATTTGGTTCAACATCATATTTTGTAAATGCTTTTTTTGGAAGGAATAAATCTACTAAGATTGATTGGGTTTTATCTAAAGCTTTTAATTTCAAACCTTCGGAGGAAAATCGGAAATTAGCCTCTTTCAAGAAAGAAAGAGCAGAAAGAAGATTCTGCCATGTTTTCAAATCCTTAATAATAATCATATTTTTCCCCTAGTCTATAAGGAAGATGGAGTATTTAAATTTTTGTGAATGAAATACAAGCAAGAAGATTGGTTTTAAAAGATAATGTTGCTTTTTGTTTTATGGTTAAGACTTGGAAAACTACTGCTGATATTAAAGTTCCTAAACTAATTGTTGAACAAGTTATTGGACAGGAAAAAAGTGTTGAATTAATTAAGAAAGCAGCTAAACAAAAAAGAAATATACTTTTGGTTGGTTTGCCTGGAACTGGCAAAAGTCTGCTTGCTCAAGCAATGGCTGAAATATTGCCTGTTTCGGAATTAAAAGATATTTTGGTTTATGAGAATCAAATTGATCCAAACAATCCTAAAATAAAAGTTGTGAAAGCAGGAGAAGGAAAAAAAATAATGGAAAAAGAAAGATTTGATTTTAAGAAGGCTGGAGACAATGCAAGATTAATGGGATTTGTAATGCCTTTTCTTTGGTTTATATTTGCTTATGTTATTTGGCAGTTTGGGTATATTTCAGATATTATTTTTGCAGCTCTCTTACTTTTAGGCGGGTTTTTAATGGTTGGATTTATAATTGGTACCCAAGTAAGACCAATGAGTGGTTATAGTCCTCCTAAGTTATTGATTGAAAATTCAGAAAGAAAAAAAGCTCCTTTCTTTGATGCAACTGGTGCTCGTGCAGGAGCATTGTTAGGGGATGTAAGACATGACCCGCTCCAATCGGGAGGGTTAGGAACTCCTCCACATTTAAGAGTTGAACCTGGAATGATTCATAAAGCCTCAGGTGGAGTTTTGTTTATTGATGAAATTGCAACTCTTTCCCCAAAAAGTCAGCAGGAATTATTAACAGCAATGCAGGATAAAAAATATTCAATCACTGGACAAAGCGATATGTCAAGTGGAGCAATGACAAGAACAGAACCTGTTTCTTGTGATTTTGTTTTAGTTGCTGCTGGAAATTATGAGGATTTGAAAAAAGTTCATCCTGCCCTACGTTCAAGAATTAGAGGATATGGTTATGAAATATATATGAAAAGTGAAATGGAAGATAATGAAGAAAATAGAAAAGCAATTGCAAGGTTTGTTGCACAAGAAGTTGTTAAAGATGGAAAAATTCCTCATTTTACAAAAGAAGCTGTTGAAGAGATTGTTTTAGAAGCTAGAAAAAGAAGTGGAAGAAAAAATAAACTAACAATTAAACTTAGAGAATTAGGTGGATTAGTCAGGGCAGCTGGAGATATAGCAAAAGAAAAAGGAAAGAAATTTGCAGATGTGGAAGATTTGGATGAAGCAAAGAAGAGTGTGAAAACTTTGGAGCAACAGATGATTGAGAAAGCTTTGGATTATAAAAAAGATTATGAGATATACAAAACAGAAGGAAAATTTATTGGAAGAGTTAATGGGTTGGCTGTTGTTGGAAATTCAGGAACTATACTACCTATTGAAGCAGAAGTTGTTCCTGCTTCTTCAAAAAGTGAGGGAAAAATAATAGCAACAGGAAAATTAGGAGAGATTGCAAAAGAAGCTGTGATGAATGTTTCTGCACAGATAAAAAAACTTTCTGGAAAAGATGTAAGTGGACATGATGTGCATATACAATTTTTGCAGACATATGAAGGAGTTGAAGGAGATAGTGCATCTGTGAGTATAGCAACTGCTGTTTTTAGTGCAATGACTAAATTACCAATCAGACAAAATATTGTAATGACTGGAAGTTTATCTGTTCGTGGGGATGTTTTGCCTGTTGGAGGAATTACTCCTAAGTTATTGGCTGCTATTAAAGCAGGGTATAAAGAAGCTATTATACCTAAGGCAAATATGCAGGATATTGTTCTTGGTAAAAAAGATATGGATAAAATAAAGATAAAAAGTGTTGAGAAATTAGAGGATGTATTGAAGATAGCAATAAAAAGTGAAAAGATAAAAGGATATTTAAGAAAGATAAATGGTAATTGACAGGTGGTTTAATGGATGCAATAAAACAGAAATACTATGATGAAGCTAAGAAAAAAGGAATAACAGCCTTGACTTTTGGACAACTATTGGCTAAATTAGGTAAAAGCAGAGAAGAAGCAATAGAAGCATTTTACCAAATATACAGAAAACAAGGAATGAAAGATAATTTTGCAAAAGCAGAGGCAGTAGCAACAGTGAATGAACAATTTGACTCATATTCTAAGAAATGGATGTAAATTTCTGATTTTGTAAAAAGACTAGAAAAGTTTTAGATGAGAAAGATGTTTGTTTAAAAGAGACTCTTCTGCTGGGCCTATGCCTAAGGCAGTTATTGAACCTGCTGGGATTTGAGTGCGCCCTGCATCTTTTATTAAAGCACAAGGGAATATTTTTTTCAGGGAATTGAAAATTGAGAGAATTTCTTTTTCTTCGGCTTTTAAGACTATTTTTTTCATTCCCTCTTCAATCCACTTTTCAGATATTTTCTTTTCTGTTTTTAAATAAGCCGAAAGAGAAGCATGAGAACTTTGAGCACATGCTTTTCCTTTTTGCATTTTAAGGGAGGTATTAATTATTATTGCTTGTTTATATTCTTCTGTCATTTTATCTCAACATATCTTATTTTATTATTTTGATATTGCTTTAAGACATAAATTGCTGCCCTATCTATATTTAATTCTCCACCTTTTTCTTTAAAACCTTTTTCTTCGGCTAATTGTTCAAGAGTGTAAGGCAGATGAATTAATTCAATTAATTTTTCAGCTAAAGTTAAAGGGTCTGAAATATTTTCAACATTTTTTGCATTTATTAGAAACATATCTAATTCTGTTTTCAAAGGGTCAAAGATTGTTCCTGGACTATCAATCAAAAGAAGTTTGTCTGAGATTCTGAAAAATTGTTCTCCTCTTGTGAATCCAGCATATTTTGCTGTGCGAGCAGTGTGTTTTCCTTTTAAAGCATTTATAACTGATGATTTTCCTGTGTTTGCATATCCAATTACTCCTACTTTTACTTCTGGTTTTCTTGTTTTCTTTTGGGCGATTAAAATTGCAATTCTTAATTTTTTTATGTTTCTTCTGCTGTGTGCTGAAACAAAAATAATTCTTGGGTGGATTTTTTTCAAAAGAGATATTTCCTGAGGAGTTAAAAGCTCACATTTATTTGCACATATAATTAGTTGTTTTTTTCTTTCTATTATTGCTTTTTCATATTTTTTGTTTCTTGTTTTTGCAATAAATCTTGAGTCAAGAACCTCTATGATTATGTCTGATTTTTTTATTACTTTGAAAATTCTTTCCTCTGCATTTATGTCTTTCATAAGATTATTAGACAAGGAGGGTTAAAAAAGATATTTGTTGAAAATATTTTTCTGAAATCAATCTAATCCATTTGTATAAATTTCTTTTATTTCTGATTCTGATAATGCTCTGTTCCAAATTGCTACTTCGTCTATTATTCCGTTGAAATAATAACCTGTTCCTTCAGTTGATTTTCCTATATTTAATATTTGACTTAAACTAGATAAACCATATGAAATATTATTATTACGATCTAAAACCCCATTTATATATGTTTTATTTCTAACTCCATCAAATATGCCTGTAACATAATACCATGTTCCTGTATCTAAAGATGTTCCCCCTGAAACTCCTCTAGTTGTATTCCATCTTGTTGTGCCTCCAGTAATCATTTCTAATTTATTATCAGAAAAAATATCAAGTTGATATCCCCAAAAATCTGGATTTCTTGAAACTCTTGCAATTATTTTTTGGTCAATATTTTTGGAATTTAGTTTTACCCAAGCACACAATGAAAGATAATTATTTATGTCTAAACTTGTATCTGGTAATACTGATATATAATCATTTGTTCCATCAAAGGTGATTGCATTTCCATATCTTCCTGCTATTGATTTGCTTGTTGCTCCCTCTCCTGTGTAAAGAATTCCATTGTTGTTATAACCTGAGGAATCTTGGATTACTGCTGTGTGAGTTGCATTTGAATCATCCATTTTCAAGAAAAGGACTAAGCCTTCTTTTAATCTATCTCTCATGGTTTTTCTGAGACATTGATTGTCTTTCCAAATGCAATCAACTATTCCATCTCCTTCTATATCTGCTATATTGCAGTAGTTTTGATTTCCATATGGACTACATTTTGAATCATCTATTGCTGTTTCATTATTTGTTATAGGTGTTCCACTTAGAACCATTAAGACAATAACTGCGACTAAGATTGCTCCACTGATAACTAAGAGATATTCTAAAGAACCCTGATATTTTTGTTTGAGAAATTTAAGCATAAGATAAATAGGTTTATGAGATTAAAAAGGATTTTGTTTTTGAGGAGTTCTACAACCCTTTAATCTTGAATGAGTTTATCAAGAACTGGTTTGTATTTTTTCAAAAGTTGTTCTATTTGTTTTTCCGAAGTTGTCTTTGAAAGAGAATTTGCTAAGTTTGTTAATTCCATTGGAAAGATTATTTTTGTTGCTTGTCCTTCTCCAAGTTTTTCCAAAGCTTTGATGTAATAATAAGCTAAAGTATCATTTGATAAAGATTCTGCTGCTTTTTTTACTGCTTCTATTTCTGCAGTATGAGCATCTGCTATTTTTATTCTTGCTTGTTTGTCTCTTTCTGCTGCCATATCTCTGTCTATGGCATCTAAAATTGTTCTTGGGACATCTATATCTTTTATTTCTGTTGCAACTATCTCTAAACCCCAAGAATTTGCTATGTTTTCCAATCTTTCTTTTATTTTAGAATTAAGCCCATCTATGTTTGAGATTAATTCTGCTAAAGTCATTGAACCAACCATGTTTCTGATTACTGAGATTGTGTAGAGTTGGGATGCTTTTTGAAAGTCATCAACTGCTATGACTGAATTAATTATTGCTTGCTGGTTGTTCTTAACTTTTATATAAAGAACTGCATCTATTTGAAGTTCAACATTTTCTTTTGTAATAACATCTTGTTTTGGTATGTCTATTGTATGAACTCTTAAATCCACTATTTTGTAAGTTTCTATTAAAGGCAAGATAAAAATCCATCCTGGGCCTGAGACTTTTTTTAATCTCCCAAATCTGAAAACTAAAGCTTTTTCATATTCTTGCAAAGGAAGAACTAAGTCTGTTTTCCAAATGATGATGATAAATAAACCCAAAAGCAAAAGCCAAAGGAAATTTTCAAAAAAGAAGTGGGAATAAAGAATTGCTGTTGCTAAGGCTAATATTCCAAATATTACTAAAACTAGGAACAAAATGTATTTCAAATCCTGTTTTTCCATATATATTTTAGCAAAGGAAATCTTATAAATAAATTTGCTTTAAATATATAGATATGGAAAGCATACTTGTTCTTTGTGTAGACAAAGATAATGATTTAGGGAAAAAAGGAAAGATTAAGGCTCCTCTCTATGGGAGAAAAGATGTTCTTAAAGGAGCTGAAGTTTTACTCTTAAAAGACCCAGAAGAGACAGATGGAAACAGTATGTTTGCGGCTGTTAAGAAATATGATGAACTAAAAGGATTAGGAAAAAAAGTAGAAATTGCGGTTGTGACTGGAAAGGGAAAAATTGGGTTTGGAAGTGATGAAGAATTATTGAGACAAGTTGATTTTGTATTGAAAAAAAGCGAGGCAAAAGATATTGTTTTTGTAAGTGATGGAGCAGAAGATTCAAGTATAATTCCTCTTTTGCAAGGAAGAGCAAAGATTATATCAAAAGTAAATGTGATAATCAAACAAGCAGAAAAAGTTGAATCAACTGTTTATACTTTGAAAGAAATATTGAGAGATAAAGATGTTGCTAAAGTTGTGTTTGGATTACCAGGATTTGCTTTTTTGACTTTGGCTGTTTTTGGGGATTTGGGATTTAAAGTTCTTGGTTTTTTAGTTGGAATTTATCTTTTAAGTGTTGGATTTGATATTATTAAATATTTCAAAGATTATTTGAAAACAGTTCTTGGAAGTTTATATGAACAAAGAATTAGTTTTCTTTTTTATTTTGCATCAATATTTTCTCTTATTTTCGGAGTAGCAAACACATATGTTGTATATACTGGGATGGATTCAATTAATATAAATTCAGGACTAGTTATTTTAAGTTCTAGTTATGCTTTCTTGTTTTTATTTGGTTTGGGAATTTTAATTGGGAAAATAATAGATTCATTTCATTTCAAAAGAGCTTATAATTTTAGGAAATATATTCTTTCAATAATGTCTCTTTTTGTTCTTTGGTTGGTTTTGGTATCTGGGACAAATGTTCTTTTGGCAGAAGTTGATGTTGATTTCTTTATTATTAATTTAGTTGGAGGATTAATTGCTTTCTTAGTAACTTATAAGAGCACTGAACCTTTTGAATTTACAAACAAAGTAAGCAAGCTTTTATTGAATATAAGAGTATTTGATAGTTCTGAGAATTATTTGGGAAGAGTTGTTGGGATAGACAAAAGAAAACAGCAAATAACTGTTTCTGTTGGAGAAAAAGACTTTACATATAATGAAGGACAGTTTCTTTTGAAAGATGGAAGATTAATTGTTCATTAGATTATTTTCTTGGACGAAGTCTTCTTTGTATTTTATTTCTTTGATTTACTATTTTCATTAACTCTTTTTCTTGTCTTTTTCCTCTTTCTGTTAATACTCTTTCTTCTTCTAAAAAAAGTCTTTGATTTTTCTGCAATATTTCTGGATGGTTTTGAACAAGATAAGAAGTTGGCGAATGTGTTTTAAACAATTGTTGTAAGAAAAGTTCAAGTCCATATCCTTGGGGAAATCTCTTTACATTTGACTGCCTTAAAAGAGAAAGGGCTCCTGAACTGAAAGCTCTTATTCCTGAGTAATCAACATCCATATTTAAATGTCCTTCTTTTACTTTGGCAACAACCATTTTTACTTTTCTTTCTTTTGTTGCTTGTATCACTGGGTTAAGCATTTCTTCTAAGGAAGTTCTTGGAACTTTTTCCATATCTGCATCTATTGTTATAAGAGCCACAGGATTTAGTTGAAGAGCTCTTTTTAATCCTGTGAAAAAGGCTGCTGTTTTTCCCATATTTTTTGGGTGGGAAATTATTTCATAATCTTCTTTTGAAAAACCTGATTCCCTAAATTGTTTTTCAGCTGTTTCTATTGTTTTGTCTGTGCTTCCGTCATTTACAAGAAGAATTTTGAAATTTAAACCTGTTTTTTTCAATTCTGAAATTGTTTGCGAAATATTGTTTTGTTCATTCCATGCTGGGATTAAGACTATTGGTTTTGAAAAGGATTGGTTTAGATTTGGTTTTTTTTGCATATAAAAATAAGATAAGATGAGGATAAAAAGAGTTAGTAAAATTATTTTCTTTGCTTTGCTCCTTTTTCTGCGGCTTTGACTATATTATTGACTCTTTTTCCTAAGGTTGAGAAAGAATTTTCAAAAACTGTGCCTACTTGAATAATGTCTGCTCCTGCTGCTGCTGTGTCTTGAGCATTTTTCTCAGTTCTTATTCCTCCTGCTACACCTAAAGGAATAGTTGTATGTTTTTTTATTATTTTAATCATTTCAGGTGGGGCTGGGGATTCTGCTCCTCCTCCTGATTCTAAAAGAAGAAGTTTTGCTCCCATGTATTCTCCTGCTAAGCAAGTTGCTGCTGCTAAATAAGGTATGTTTCTTGGTATTGGTTGGGCTCTTCCTATCCATCCTACTGCTCTTCCTGGTTCAACTATTATATAAGATGTTGGAATTACTTCTAAATTCATTTTCTTTATTGGGAAAGAAGAAGCTATTTGTGCTCCTGATATCCAATAAGGGTCATTTGAATTAAGCATACTTAAGAGATAAACTGCATCTGCTTTTGAGGAGAGAGTTGCTATGTTTCCTGGAAAAAGAATTGTTGGTGTGTCACAAACATCTTTTATTGATATTAAAGCATCTTCCAAGATTTTTCCTTGTGCTCCTACTGAGCCTCCAACTGCAAATGCCGAGATTCCATTATCTGCTGCTATCTTTGCTATTTTTGGAATTTGTTCTGGATTGTAATTTGGAGGGTCAATTTGCATAAAAGTTAATGTTCCTTTTTCTTGTATTAATTTTAGAATTTTCTTGTAAATTCCCTTATCCATAAGAATAATTTAGAATTGAATAATTAAAAAGGTTTGCTTTGAGGAATTTAGGAAAGATTTTTATATGTTTTACAGGGGATTTATTTAGAAGCGGCCATAGTTTAGTGGTTAGAATGCAAGCTTGCCAAGCTTGAGACTCGGGTTCGAGCCCCGGTGGCCGCATTGGTTTTTGAAATGGGAGTAAAAGAAATTGCAGAAGAAAGAATTAGGAAACTTTTTTTATTAGCTGAAAAGAATTCTAAATATGCTGATAGATATCTTGAAATTGCACTTAAAATACAACAAAAGGCAAGAGTAAAACTAACTGGGGAGCAGAAAAAATTATTTTGTAAAAAATGCAAGAAATTTCTTGGGAAAAATTTGAAATGTGAATGTGGGAATAATTTAAAGAGAAATTAGATTTCTTTCTTTTCAAAAACTTTTTTTGTATTTATTTGTAATTAAAGAGAAATTAGATTATCTTTTTCTGTAAAAGAGATATTGAAAAAAACTTCAGATAATTCTTTTATTTCTGTTTTTGTGTAAGGAAAAACTCCTTTTTTTACAATTGCTGTATGGACTAAGAAATAATCTAATAGAAGGGGGTCTATAGGTAAAGAAAGTTTCTTTTTGAGGAGTTCAATTGCTGAAAGAACTGTTTTTTCTGGATTTCTTTTTGGAGTTAAGATTGAATATGAAAAGAAAGGCAAGTTTTCGCAATATGCGATTAAAGAGATTGAGGCTCCTTTGTTTTCTTTGGTTTCTATGTGGTTTCTTTGGATGTCTATTTCTGCTAGATTTTTTAGATGAAATTTAGCAAGTTTTTCCATTTCTATTGCTTGTGTTGTAAATCCTCTGGAATTTGTAATTATCTTTATGTAATCTATTTTTCCTTTATTTGAGATTTTTATTGGTTTTAACTTTGATCTTAAAAGAGTTAAAGTTACTTGTCCTTTGTTCTTAGGATAAAATCCTCTTTTTGTTATTTTTAAATTTGCTTTTAAACCATGTTTTCTTGATAATGGAAGAAGAGAATATTGGAGGAAATCTAGAGAACTTTTTTCTGTGTCTGTTATTCCACAAGCAGTTATTTTTAGGTTTGTTTTTTTTGCTAAGGGAAGAAGAGGGAGAAAAAAATCAGGAAGAGAGACAGGAGAATTAGCCGAGATGCGGATTGGAGAAGAATCAAAAGTTGTTGGGGAGAAAAAAATTGACGAATCTTTTTTTACTTCTGCTTTTGTTATTTTTTTTAAAGCTTCTAAGAGAATTATATCTTGATTTTGAATTCCTTTTCTATCTTCTCTTTTTCTTATATCTAAAAGTTTGACTGATTTTTGTTGAAAAGCAGAAAGAGAAAGAGAAAAAGATAGTGTTTTTTCTGTGTAAGCTGGTATTTCTAGCATATAAAAGAGTGAGAATATGTTTTTAAAAAGGATTTGGGTTTTTTTATTATGCTAAAAGATGTATTAAGGTTGATAAGAATTGGGAATTGTTTAATTGCTCTTCTTGCTGTTTTGATTGGATTTTGGATTGAAGCTGGAATTTTTTGGGAATATGGATTAATTGGTGGAATTGTTGCTTTTGGTATATGTGCTTGTGGAAACATTGCTAATAATATTGCTGATTGGAAAAGAGATTCCAAAGAGAAAAACCCAATAAGTTCTGGGAAAATTTCTCTAGAAAATGCTTGGAAATTATTTTTTATCTTAAGTTTTATTTCTCTTGGACTTTCGCTTGTCTTAGGTTTTTGGGGAAGTGTGTTAGCTATTGGGATTTATCTTTTGATGATTATTTATGCATTTATTATGAAAGAATTAAAATGGCTTGGGAACTTTGCTGTTGCTTTGGGAACTGGATTAACTTTTCTTTTTGGAGGAATAATTGCTGGTAATATTGGAATTGTTCTTTATGCAAGCACTTCTGCTTTTTTAGTAAATGTTGGGAGAGAAATTGCAAAAGATTTGGAAGATTATGAAAGAGATAAAGAAGAGAAAAAAGGGTTTCCTTCTGTTATTGGGAAAAAATGGGCAGGAGTAATAGGAGGGGCATTTGTTTTGGCTGGATTTCCTTTTGCGATTTATCTATATAGTGTGTTTAGTTTGTATTATTTAATTTTGACAAGTTTAAGTTTTTTAATATTTATTTTTGGAATTAAAAAACTTCTTTCTGGCAAATATTCAAATGCACAAGAAATATATAAGAAAGGGATGATTGTATATATGATTGCATTGATAATTGGAGGATTATTATGATTTTAGTTATTGGACATGATGGATTTGTTGGGAAAAGAGTTATGAAAAGATTAAAGGGAGCTAAAAAGTTTAAGGGAGATATAAGAGATTACAAGAATTGTTTAAAACAAACAAAAAATGCAGACATTGTTTTGCATATGGCTGCTGTGTTAGATGAACAAAGTCCAGATTTATTTGAAGTAAATGTTATTGGAACTGATAATGTTGTTAAAGCATGCAAAGAAAACAAAGTTAAGAAATTAGTTTATTTAAGCACAAGTGGAGTATGTGCTCTTTCAGATACTCCTTTTGATGAAAAAAGCAAATATGCCCCAGAAACCCCATATGAAAGAAGTAAGCAAATGGCTGAGATGATTGTTAGAGGATTTAAAAATCATGTGATAATAAGAAGTGCATTGGTTTTGGGGACAAATAGATATTGGGTTGGAATTACTAAACAATCTAAAAAACCTTTGATAAGTTCTGGGAACTTTCAATGGCAAACTATTTATGTTGAGGATTTGGCTGAAGTTATTGAAATGTTAATTTTCAAAAAAGGGGTTTTGGGTGAGACTTTTGTTGTTGCAAATGATGAAAATGTTAGTCTAAGAGATATTTATGAAGAAATTAGGAAAAATCTTGGATTGGGAAAAGGAAGTAGTGTTCCTATGTTGTTTGGGCAGATATATGCAATAAATGAGAGTTTCAAAAAACATCCTTCTATTATTCCTGAACATATAACTAGATTAGTTCGCGAAAGAAAATATGATATAACTAAGATAAGAAATATTGGTTGGGCTCCTAAGACAGGATATAAAGAAGGGATTAAACTAATGATTGAAGAGTTTAAGAAGAAAAAAATGATTTAATTGTATATAAAACTTTTATTTGGATAAAAATAATTTAAAATATATTTTTCTAACTTATAGAAATTGGATTCCGAAAATAATTACTTCTGCTATGAAGATAAAGGGAACTAAAGGTGGAAGATTTCTATAAACTTTTAGTTTCTTGTATCCTAATTTTTTCAATTGATTGAATTCTTTTCTTGTTAGGAAATTATTTTGGAATTCTTTTGGTAGATTTTCTGTTTCTACTATTTCATCTTCTTGTAATTGATTTATTGAAATTTCCTTTAAATAAAACATTTTTCTTACTCCTTTTTCAAAACCTGAATAGATTATTGCTAATAAAACTAAAAGAGAAAGAAGAATATTTGTTGGAGTGAGAGGGAGAGAAAGAGTTAGAAAAATAAAAACAAGAGCTAAGAAAAAAATTGAAGAAGAAAAAAGATTTGTTTTGTTTTCCTTTATTGCTTTTATTTTCTTTTTTCTTAAATATTTTATTAAGTTTGGGGAAAGAGCAAGAGAAGTTAAGAGAATTGCTAAGAAAACAATATCTAAAATAAGAAATCTTTGATTATAAAAAGGAAGTAAAAGACTGGTTGCTGTTAAAAGTTTTACATCTCCTCCTCCTATTATTCCTTTTCTGTATAAGAGATATCCTATTAAGAAAACTAAAGAAGCATAGAAAATGCTTGTATATTCTTGTAAATAAATTATTAGTAAAAGAGAGAAGAAAAGAAAAGAATAATTAAGAATATCTGAAACTTCTCTTTCTTTTATGTCTTGAAAGGAAGCTATGGATGTGAAAAAGAGAATTATTAGTTGTTTAAAGAGAATCATTACCAGAACCTTTTTTTCTTTTTCTTTTTTCCCATACCTAACTTCTTTGCTATTTGTTCAAATGAACCTTCTTTCAAATCTTCTTGTTGAATATCTTTCATTTTTTCAAATGCATTTTTCATTAGCTTATATTGTTTTAAAAGTTGTCTGATTTCTTCTGTTGGAGTTCCTGAACCTTTTGCTATTCTTTCTATTCTTGAGTGAGATAGAATTTCTGGATTTTTTCTTTCTTTTTTTGTCATTGAATCCATAATATATTTGAAATGTTTCATCTTCTCTTCAGTCATGTCTAATTGTTGTTGAGGTATTGCTTGTTTCAAACCAATCATTTCTGCTATCTTTCCTAAAGAGCCCATTTTTTTTGTTTGTTCTAATTGTTTGTAATAAGATTCTAATGTAAACTCTGATTCTAAAGGATTTTCAATTTCATCTTGAATATTTGAGATTTTTTCCATTAATCCTTGTAAATCTCCATATCCCATTACTCTGCTTAGAAATCTTTCTGCATCAAATATTTCCAAATCATCTATGTGTTCTCCTGTTCCTATAAAAAGAACTGGGGCTTGAGTTTGTCTGCAAGCTGCTAATGCTCCTCCTCCTTTTCCTGAACCATCTAATTTTGTAATAATTACTCCATTTACATCTACTAAATCATGAAATGCTTGAGCTTGAGGTTTTGCTATTTTTCCTATGTCTCCACTTAAAACCAACCAAGTGTTGTCTGGATTTAATTCTTTTTTTATTTCTTTGATTTCTTTTTGTAATTCAGAATCTAAAGCATTTCTTCCTGCTGAATCAACTATAATTATGTCTGCTTTTTCCTTTAAAGCATTTCTAACAATTTTTGATGGATTTGTTTCTTCTGGTTCTCCGTAGAAAGAAACTTGGATTTTTTCTGATAATTGTTTTAATTGTTCATAAGCTGCTGGACGATAAGTGTCTGCTGCTACTAAAAGAACTTTTTTTCCTCTTTTTTGGTAGAAATGGGCTAGTTTTGCTGAGGTTGTTGTTTTTCCTGAACCAAATAAACCTACTAAAAGAATTTTCTTTGGTTCTCTTTCTTTTGGTTTTCCTCCTAATAAATCTGCTAATAATTCAAAAGCTTGTTTTGTGAAGAATTCTTTTCTTGTAATTCCTTTTGGTTGTTCTTCTTTTATTAAATCTTTTAATTTTTTTGAAATTTCAAAAACTAATTCTACATCTACATCTGATTGAAGAAGTGCTCTTTGGATATCTTTTATAGACTCTTCCATTTCATTGTCTGTGAAAGTTGACTTTATTTTGTCTAATGCATTTCTTAAGGCTTGTCCTAACATAAATAGAATTTGGGGGGAAAGAAATAAAAAGATGTTTTCAGAGGATTTGGTTTAAGAGTTCTTGTTTTGAGAAGTGTTTCAAGTCTTTATAGGTTTGCCCTGTTCCAAAGAAATAGATTGGTTTTTGAAGATTGTAAATTAAAGAAAGAGCTGAGCCTCCTTTTGGGTCTAAATCTAATTTAGTAAGTATGAAACCATCTAAACCAAACTCTTTATCAAACTCTTTTGCTTGATTTAAAATTGCTGTTCCTGAAATTGATTCTCCGACATATATTTTATAATCTGGTTTTGATACTCTAACTATTTTACTTAGTTCTTTCAAAAGGTTTGTGTTTGTTTCTTGTCTTCCTGCTGTGTCTATTAAAACTACATCTATGTTGTTTGCTTCTGCTGCTTTTATTGCATCAAAAGCAACTGCTGATGGGTCTGCTCCATAAGAATGACTTATTAATCTTAGATTTAATCTGTCTGCATGTTTTTTTATTTGTTCTATTGATGCTGCTCTGAAAGTATCTCCTGCTGCTAAAATTGAAGTTAAATTTTCGTTTTTTAAATGTTCAGCTATTTTTGCAATTGTTGTTGTTTTTCCTGCTCCATTTGGGCCGAAAAATAAAATCTTCACTGGTTTCTTTTTTTGTTTTATTTCTTCTATTAAATTTGGATAAGGAATATCTATTAGTTTTTCAATTGCTTGTTTCATTGCTGTGTCTAAGTCTTTTGAAAGGGATTCTTTTGAAAATTCTTTTTCTAAAAGAGATTCTTTCATATATTTTGTTAATTGTTGTGCTGTCTCTAGTTCTACATCTGCTTGAATTAAAGACATTTCAATATCAAATAAAAGTGAATCTATTTCTTTTTCTGAAAGTTTTACTTTTTGTGAAAAAATTGCTTTTGCTTTTGTAAAGATTCCTAGTTTTGGTTGTTTTTCTTCTTTCTTTTGAATTTCTATTTGTTCTTTCTGGATTGGAATTTCTTTTTGTTCTTGAATTTCTTTCTGGATTTGGATTTCAGGTTCTCTTGAAAAAGGGATTTCTGGAATTTTCTGGGTTTCTGGTTCTTTCTGGATTGGGATTTCTTTTTCAGGTTCTTTTTGGGAGGGTTGTTTTGGTACTCCGAAGATTTTTTCTAAAAATCCTTTTTTCTTTTCTTCTGGTTTTTTCTGAGGTGGAATTTCAGGTTCTTTGATTTTTCTCGGAGCAGGGATTTCAGGTTTTGTGGTTTCTTTTTTGGGTTGAGGTTTTGGGGT
>CAZJHM010000002.1:12872-17445 GCA_964545925.1 uncultured archaeon | reverse complement strand
TCGGAGCAGGGATTTCAGGTTTTGTGGTTTCTTTTTTGGGTTGAGGTTTTGGGGTTTCTATTGGGATTGGTTTTGTCGGAGTGGGAATTTTTGTCGGAGCAGGAATTTCAAGTTGGGAAGAAGGGGGAGAATCAGACTTAGTATTGATTACTTCGGAAATCTTTTCCTTTATATTTTTTAGCTTGTCTTTGAGAAAGCCAAACATTTCTAATCCTTCTTTTCTTTCTTAGGATTGTTTTTGGTTTGATTTTTTTCTTCGGAAGTTTTTTGAGAATCTTGATATGCAGCACGGAAAGCAGCATCATAGTTTGCTATATTTTGATTGAGTTCTCTTTCTTTTTTTCTTAAATCCTGAATTTTCTTTTCTAAAGTTGCAATGTTTTTGTTTAATCCAACAATTGCTTCATCTTTTGTTTTTTCTCTTATAAACTCTCCTGCTAAGTTTTCAAAGAATATGTCTGTGTCTTTTATTTCTGCATCAATGAAAATATTTGCTCCGATACGAATTTTTATTTTTCCTTTTCCTTTTTCTAAATTTGCAATTGTTTCTTTTGCTAATTGTGCTTCTCCTATTGCTTCCATATAAGAATAGATTGCTCTTTTTAGTTGTTCAAGATTTTGAGCATCGTTTTGTCTAATTGAATACAACTCTTGAAGTGAAACTGTTTTCTCCATTTTATTCACTCTCCTTTATTTCAATTATTTTTATTTGTCTTCTTTTCAATTTGTTTTTTGAACCAAACAAAGTGTAAAGACTTTCTTTTGCCAAATTAGCATTATTTGCATTTATTTTTTTTGCAAAATTATGATTTTCCTTATTTTTTACATATGTTCCAGATATTATATATGGCATATTAATTACCTCCAAAAGCATCAAATATTTTTGATAATTCAATAGAAGATGTTTCTTGTCCAACTAAAATAGTGTTGGAGTTTAGAAGAATTCCTGTTCCGGGAAATATATCTCCAAAATTTACAGAAGAAGGAATAACTTCTGTTCCTAAAAAATTCTTTATTTTTTCTAATTCCTCTTGTGTTATGCGAGGAGAAACAATTGCTCCTTTATCATTTAAAACTGAACAAGAGCCAGTTAAAAATGAACTTCCAATTGTTATTTCTAAAAGAGAAATATTCAAATGTTCTTCAATTTCTTTTTTGAACTCCGAGAGTTCAGGAGAAATTAATCCTTTAGAATTACTAACTGAACACATATTTCCAATTGTCTTTAAAGTTGGCAATTGAAGTGTTTTTATTTTGTTTTTTTTAAGAATTGCTAACTCCTCTTTAGAAACTAATTGATTTAGAACAACTCCATTTGAATTTGCAATTCCAAAAATTGAAAGAAGAGATGTTCCTGCAATTGTAAAAGGAATTAAATTTTTAGAAAGAAGTGAAAGAGAAGAAAGATTTCCTTTTGAAAGATGAGGAGGGTGGAGAACAAAATTATCAGCAGAAAGACAGAAAATTCCTATATAAGGGTTATTCTGAATTACTGCTTTTTCAATTTTCATATTAAACTCCTTTATTTTTCTTTGCTAAACCTGCCTGCATTTTTCTTTCGGTTTCAACAACTTTCTTTTGTTCTTCTTTCTGTTTTTCAACTTCTTTTTCTTTTTCATTTTTTGCTTCTTCTTTTTTTGGTTTTTCTTCTTTCTTTACTTTTGGTTTAGGCAAAAATGTTTCTGGTTTTTCCATTGGAAGATATGCCCAAATAAAACCATTGTTTTCTAAAAAAGCAACTTCTGTTTTTCCAGCTCCTTCCAAGCCATATTTCCAGAGTTCTTGATTTAACAATTGTGAAATTTTCATGTTTTTTGTCCTAAAATGTTTTTCAATTGTTCTAAGAAGAAGGGTTCTTGTTCTTTTGGTTCTTAAGTATTTTGTTCCTCTTATTTTTGAAAAATCAATTGATATTTTTTTGTTCATTCTTAATCACCTTTCTTTCTTTTTTTCATTTTTCCTCTGTTTTTTTCTCCTGCTCTTTGCTTTGCAAGATTCTTCTTTCTTAGTGCTTCTCCCATATCTACATTTTTCCAATTTCTTTTTGCTTTTGAACTCCAGATTCTTTTTCCGGATTTTTGCATTGCCCAAACAGGAGCACCTGAAAGCCCAGGGCGTATTTTCTTTCTTTCAGAAATTATAAAGTCTTTTTTCTCTTGACTTTTCTTTGATGTCATTTTTTCACCTTCTCCTAATATTTATCTCTCTTTTATTATTTAATTGTTTTAGAATTGCTACAAGCTCTTGCTCTGCAAGAGGAGGTTGTATATATCCTCTATTATATAATGTGAGAATTTGTTGGATTGTCTCTGCATATTGCTGAGGGTTTGCCAAGCGAATATTGCTCATTCTTGCTCTTGAATCAGAGCTTAAAAGAGACATTACTGCTTGTTCCATATTCTCATTCTTGTTTTGTTTTTCCTCCAATCTTTTCACCTTGTATTTTGGAAGAAATTGCATTTATGTATTTTGAACCTTCTCTTGTTAATTTTCTTCCTTTTGGGGATTTTTCAACAAATCCTTGTTGTTCTAAATTTTGGAAAACATTTCTTATTATTTTTCCAGAGGATTTAAAGAACTTGTTTGGTTTTGCTCCTCTGTTTTTCTTTCCTCCGTAATAAGTACGGAATCTTTCTGTTCCTGTTGCTCCTCTTTTATGGAGTTGGTAGAGGATTGAACCTGCTCTCATAAACCACCAATCAGGATTTTCTGGTGCTTTTTCCCTATGCATTCCTGTCTTTGCAAACAAAGTCCAGTCAGGCTGTGGGAATTTGTTTTTTTTCAATTCTTCTGCTATTGCAGAAATTAATGTATTTTTGTCCACTTCATATATACTCATTTGTGTCTCCTCCCGGAGTTTAAATGCTCAAGCTTTTTGCGAGCATTAAAAAGTAAAAGAATTTTGGTTCATAAGGTTTTTAAAGGTTGTTTAAAGCTTGGTTTTTGTAAAGAAAAGTATAATTTAAACCATAGTTGAGATAAACAAAAAAGTTATTCCTAAAAGAGCAGTTGCAATAACTACGACTAAAACTTCAATTGAAAATGTTGTCAAAAAAGAGAATCCTAAATAAGAAGAAACAACTGAAAATAAAACCCCCATAAAAACAAGAAAATATGCTAATATTTTATTTCTTTTTCCAATTCCTATTGCTTGAAGTTCCTGCAAATTTCTATCTATTTTTCTTTGGTTTATTTTTACATCAACCATTTCTCCTTTTGTTGTTTTTAAATCTTCAAGAAAAACCGAGAAATTTGATTCTATTTTCTGCTCAAGATTACCAAATTTTCTTTCAATGTCTTGTGTTAAATTTTTCTTTTTTGCATCAAATTCTGATTCCATTTTTGCTTTTGATTGATTTTCCATTTGTTGTATTCTTTTTTGTATGTCTTCTAAAACTTTTTCTTTTTCTGCACTAACTATTTTATCCATTTCATCGTCTATTTCTTTTTTAATTATATTAAATGTGTCTGAATAACCTAAAAGAACTAATCTTTTTGCTTGTTGTTCTTCAACTCCCATTTCTTTCAAAGATGAAAGTATTTCATGTTCTGACATTCCGTCTTTTACCATTTGCTGAACTAAAGAAATAATTGATTTTTTTGGATTTGTTTCACATACTACTGGTTTTTCTTTTGCTGTTTGTTCTGGTTTTTGCTTTCTTGCAAAAAGAAAAGGTTTCCTTTTTTCTTCAATTTTTTTTTCTGAAAAAGAATTTTCTAATTTCTCTTTTTTAAATAAAGAAGGATTCATTTCTTTTGTTTTTTCTTCTACCATTTTCTGCAATTTTTCTTCTATTTTCTCCTCTGTTTTTGATTGAAGGAGTTCTTTATTTTTTTCTTCCTTCTGAGCAGATTTTTTCAATTTTTCAAGAAGAGGATTCATAATTAAATAACCTCAATCTCCTTAATAATTGTTTCAGTGTATTCTCCAAGACTTAAAATAAAGTATATTTTTAACTTTCCTTCTGTTATTGGTATGAATTCAAACTCTTGCTCGGAGCAGTTATTTCCTGAAATTTGAATATTTATTTTTTCAAATGAATTTTGTATTTTATTTGTATCAAAAAGAACTTCTATTTCTACTTGTTTTTCAATGTTGGTTTTATTGCACAAAAGAACTGAAATTTTGAAATTTTCATCTTTTCTTATAAGTTCTGGAATTTCAAACAAATAAGATAAGTCTGGTGTTTTTTCTTGTTTAAATATTATTTCTTCTGCTGAAAGATGATTTTTTGCTTTTGCTAATATTGTGTTTTTTCCAATTATCAAAGGAATTTCTTTTCTTTGTCCTGGTTCTAATGAAAAATCACTCATTACTAAATTATTATTAATAAAAATTTGAATTTCTTCTATTCTATGAAAAGAAGTATTTACTATAAATGCTGTTGGTTCTGGTGTTGCTTCTGTTTGTATAATTAAACCATAATTGAAAAAAAACAAATAGAGTAGAAACAAAAGGAAAACTAAAACTGCTGCTATTAGAAAAATTCTTTTATCTGCCATAGATAACTATTCTTTAACTTGTTTTTAAGTTTTTGTTTTCTCTGTTAAATTCTTTTTTGGTTTTCTTTTT
>CAZJHM010000002.1:0-12772 GCA_964545925.1 uncultured archaeon | reverse complement strand
ATTATAATAAAGAAAAGGATGAGGTTTTTGCCTTGTCCAAAGAAATATTGAAATTTGTTTCTGTTTGTGTCATATCATCTATATGAAAGAAAAACCAACCTTTATAATCTGCTTTCCAAGCAATTATTATCTCAAAATCTGTTCTTTGTTGTAATGTTTGTAATTCTTGAATTTGGGAATTTTTTATAGACAATCTTTTCCCAGCCCATGCTTTGCATTCAATAAGATATCCTTTTCCTTTTTTAACTGCTAATAAATCCACTGCTGGAAGAGATGTTGAACCAGAACCAGCAATTCTAAACACTGCATAATTTTTTTCAAAGAGTTTGTGGAGTAATTCTCTTTCAGCATTTGCTCCTTTTCTATAGTTCATAGGAAAAGTATATCATTAGAATTTATAAATCTTTTAGATTAATTGTGAATTTTTCTTCTGATATTCTTCCAAAGAATGTATTGCAGTTTGCAAAAGAACTCTTGAATGAACAGACTCTTCCTGTGTGGCTAATTCTTTGAGCCTTGCTATTATTTCTGAGATTGGTATATGCATATGGGCCTGGGCAGAATCGGACTGCCGATCTTCACCTTGTAAGGGTGACGTCATAACCACTAGACCACAGGCCCGTATAGAAAAATGATTAAAAAGAATTAAAAATAAGAGGTATTTAATTTCTTTTGCTTCTTAGTTTTTTATGCCTAAGAGAGTATTAAGAAAAATAGGGAGTGGTTTTAGAAGATTAGTCAATCCTAATTCTGAAGAACTGCTTGCTCAAAGAACTGCAAAAGAGCAGGCTAGAATGAGAAGAATAATAGAAGAAGGAGAAAAGAAAAGATTGGTTGAATTAAAGAAAAAGGCAAAGAAAAAAGAATTAGAAGAAGATAACCCGACAAGTTTAGAAGAAATGAAAAGAAGATTACAAGAGAGATATGGCAAATTTTAGTCTTTTTTTAGGAAAAAGGCGAGTTTAAAAATCTTACTTAGAGGAGATTATTTATTGTTATATTAACAATAGTTGGTTAAATGTCCAGCACTTACATAAAGGTTTGTATAGTTCCAAATGCAAAAGAATTCAAAATTGAATCTTTCAATTGGAACAAGGAGTTGAAAATTTACGTTAAATCAAAAGCAGAAAACTTTTCTGCAAATAATGAGCTTTTGAAAGAGCTTAAAAAATTATTAAAAACAGAAATTGAAATAGTAAAAGGCAAAACAAGTAAGCATAAACTTCTTAGAATTGACGAGCCAGAAAAAATAGTGCTAGAAAAACTAACCAACTAATTTTACAAAATAGGTGATAAAATGGCAAAAGTGTATATAGGGAGCCCAAAATATATAATAAAGGGTGAATTTGAAGTTGATTGTGTTGTTGAAAAACCAGATGTAATCGGAGCTGTCTTTGGACAATCAGAAGGATTGCTTGGAGAAGATATGGATTTCAAAGAATTACAGCAATCAGGAAAAATTGGAAGAATAGAAGTTGAAATTGAAGTTAAAATGGGAAAAACAATTGGAACTTTAATGTTACCAAGTTCTTTGGACAAAGTTCAAACAAGTTTAATTGCAGCAACAATTGAATCAGTTGATAAAATAGGGCCAGGAAAAGCATATTTTAAAATTTCAGGAATTGTTGATAACAGAAAAGACAAAAGACAAGCAATTGAAGAAAGAGCAAAACAATTGCTTGAAAGATTATCTAAAGATTCTGTTGACCAAAGCGAATTAGAAAATAAAATAAGAAAAGAAGTTAGAACTAAGAATTTGGTTAAAATAAATGGTTTAGAAGCAGGCCCAGATGTTGAAAAAAGTAAAGAGATAATAATTGTTGAAGGAAGAGCAGATGTAATGAATCTTTTGAAATATGGAATAAACAATGCAATTGCTTTGAATGGAAGTAATGTTCCATATGGAATGAAAGATTTTGTAAAAGGCAAAATCCTTACTCTTTTGGTTGATGGAGATAGAGGAGGACAATTAATTGCAAAAAAAGTTTATAGTATGTTGGGAGTTGATTATATTGCAGTTGCCCCAGAAGGAACAGAAGTTGAAGAACTCCCTGGAAAAACTCTTATAGGAATATTGAAGAAGAAAATTCCAAGTTCTGAATTTTTCAAAGATAAAAGAGAAAGAAGTTCTATCAGAAGAGAACCAAATGGTAGAAATTATAATGAAGGACTTGCTCCGAGAACTTATACCCCGAGAAGATATGAAGAAAAACCAACAAGAAGATATGAGGAAAGAACTCCTGTTTCAGATAATCCTCTTTTAAGAGAACTTAAAAAAATAGAAGGAAGTTTCAAAGCTATTTTTTTGGATTCCTCAGGAAACAAGATTGAAGAAACAGCCTTGCGAGATGCAGTTAAGAAAATGTCTGAAATAAAAGCAGAAACTTTGTTAATGGATGGAATAATAACTTCAAGAATTGTTGAAGAAGCTGAGAAATCAGGAATAAAAACAATTGTTGGATTGAAAAGCACAGCAAAGGAAACAAAAGGAATAAAGATAATAAGCGCTGGATACCAGCGCACTTAATTTTTTTATATTAAAGGAAGTCTTATTTTGTCTGCTTTATAGAAAAACCAAGCAAAGATTAAGATTGCTCCCCAAAAGAAGAATTTTGCAACAGGCACTGCTATGAATTCAAGCATTAGTTGTCTGTTTGTTATATCTCCTTCTCCAACTAAAACTCCTGTGCCCGATATTTTATATGCTAAATCAACACAGAGTTCAGGTTGCAATGCTCCTGTCTTGCATTTTGCAGCAATGTCCACAGCACTGTAAAACTGTGAGATTGAAGCAAAGAACATCAAAAGTGCTCCGAAAAGCACAAATGCTGCTAAAAGTCTTCTTAGACTGAATTTTTCTAATTGCAGAGGATTATCCACAAAACTTTTTGCTTTGGGAAATTCATTTCTTTTTACCATTCTGCGCACGCAATCACCTGTAAATTTAAGGTTTTTCTAGTTTAAAAATATTTTTGTTTGGTGTTTTTACCAAGATTTTCTTTTTTCTTCTCAATATGACTTTCTTATTTTCAGATAAAAAAATGTTCCTGAAAAAATTTTTTCTGCCTTCCTTGAAGCCAACTTTTTCTAATTTCTGCTTTTTCCTTTGTTTTTTTCTTTTTGATATTTTCCTTTGAAAATTCACTTTAAAATTTTTAGCTTCTATACTATTCAAAAAATTTCAGGTTGAGGTTTGCAGAACCTCATGGTGTTAGTTTTTTACTTGATTTTTTTCTTAAAAAAATCAGTGGCAGCTGACGTTCGAATATAGAATCAAAACAAAGTACTCTCTTACCTTTGCTCGTTTCTGGATTCCCAAAACACCCTTGCGAGAAACCACTGTTGCTGCCTTCCGGCCCTGGCAGATTCATCCCTTGCAAGAGTTTAAGAGAGCAGAAAGTCAACACTCAGATAAGAGCTTTGCCCTGATTGTATACCCTTGCGCCAGCATTCAGTCCGGCAAAGCAGATTTCCGGTACAAGGGACTGCTAACCCCCCACCTAGCCAATATAATTTAAGCAGAAAGGAATTTTAAAACAACCTGTTTCCTTATAAAACATTTCTTTCCTAATCTTAAATTATGCAAGAAATTAAAAATAAAATACTAGAATTAATTTCAGAAAAAGATTTTGAAAAAGAATTAAAAGAAAAGAAAAAGAAATATTCTGGTTTACTTAGTGATGATGATATAATTAGATTAATTGCAAAAGAAAAAGGATTGCAATTAAAACCTATAAATACAGATATTAGTTTAATTTCAGATTTAGTTCCTGGGAAACAAGCAAATATTTTAGGATTAATTTCACAAATATATCCTCTTAAAACTTTTAGAAGAGGAACAGGATATGGAAAAATGCAATCATTAGTAATTCAAGATTCTTCAGGAGAAACTCGTTTAACTTTTTGGCAACAAGATTTAGAAAAAGTTGAAAAACTTCAAAGAGGAGCCACATATGTTTTTTATTCTTTGGAACCAAAAGAATTTAATGGAAAAATATATTTGAATTTCGGTTCTGATTCTTTTTTTGAAGAAAAATCCGGAGCACCAAAACAAGAAATAAAATATACAAAAATAGATGAACTAAAACCTGAAATGTATGATGTAAATCTAAAAGTAAAAATCCAAAGAGTTTTTCCACCAAAAGAATTTATGAGAGAAAATAGAAAAGGAAAGTTAGTAAATTTTATGATTATGGATTCAACAGGAACTTTAAAGGCAACAGCATGGACTGAAAATGCAGACACAGTTCTTTCTTTTCCAGAAGACACGGTTGTTACAATTGAAAGTGGATATACAAAAGAAGGAATGCAAGGTTTGGAATTACATTTAGGATATAAATCCAGAATTTATAAAATAAATGAAAAAATAGATGCTCAGTCTTTTGATTTAATGGCACAGAATTTACCAAAAAAGAAAATATCAGAATTATCTCCAGATACAAAATCAACTATTTTAGTTCAAGCTGAAGTTTCAGAAATAGAAGAGAAAAAATATTCTGTTTGTAAAAAATGTTCTGGAAAATTAGAAAAAGATTCTGAAATTTGCACAAAATGTGGAGAAACAAAACCTTTGGATAAAAAATTTGCTATCTTGACTTTGGAACAAGACAATGATAAAATCAAAGCTTTAGTTTTTGAGCCAGACATAAATCTACTAAATTCAGAAGGAAAAAAAATAGAAATAATTGGTTATTTAAAAATAAATAATTTTTCAAATGATTTAGAATTAATTGCTAAAGCATATAGAATTCTTTAACGGCAATCTAGTTCAAATTCCTTTTTAAACTCCAAAAACACATTCTATTTATTAAGCAGGAGAACAAGCACTCCAAAACAAAGTTCTCAAAAGCTTAAAAACTAAAGGTGATAGGAAATGACTGATTTATTAGCCAAAAAGGAAAAAACAGTTACAAAGGAAATTAAGTCTATTGAAGACTTACCAGGAATAGGAGAAAAAGCAGCAAACTCTCTTTATGCCGCAGGTTACAAAACATTAGAATCAATTGCTGTTGCAAGCCAAATGGAATTAAAAGAAGCAGCTGACTTAGGAGAAGTGACTGCACAGAAAGCAATTGAAGCTGCAAGAAATGCTTTAGAAATGGGATTTGAATCAGCTGAACATTTAGCAGAAAAAAGAAAATTAGTTGGAAAGCTTACAACTGGTTCTAAAGCTTTAGATGATTTATTAGGAGGGGGAATAGAAACCCAAAGTATAACAGAAGTTTATGGAAAGTTTGCATCTGGAAAATCCCAATGGTGTTTTCAAACAGCAGTCACTGTTCAACTTCCAGCTGAACAAGGAGGATTAGATGGAGCATGTCTTTACATAGATTCTGAGAATTCATTTCGTCCAGAAAGAATTGTTTCTATTGCTCAAAAATTAAATTTAGATGTTCCAGAAGTTTTGAAAAAAATCTTTGTAGCAAGAGCATATAATGTAGATCATCAAATGTTACTTTCAGAAAATGCAACAAAATTAATTAAAGAAAAAGGAATAAAATTAATGATTGTGGATTCCTTAATGGCTCAATTCCGTTCTGAATATACGGGCAGAGGAACATTAGCTGAAAGACAGCAGAAATTAAACAGACATATGAGAACATTACAAAAAATTGCTGAACAATTTAATATAGTTGTTTTAGTTACAAACCAAGTAATGCAACGCCCAGATATTTTATTTGGAGATCCAACTTCTCCTGTTGGAGGAGAAATAGTTGCCCATGCTTCAAAAACCCGCTTATATCTTCGTAAATCAAAAGATGATAAAAGAATAGCAAAATTAGTTGATAGTCCTTATTTACCAGATGGAGAAGCACTTTACAGAATCACGGAGAATGGAATTGAAGACTCCAAATGAACTTTTTAGGAAAAAGTTCAATCAAAAAACTGCTACCATGGGTTTCTACGAAACCCAACCAAATGATTTTTTTGGGAAAGAAATCAGACTAGGGACTTCTTTAATTGTTTGAAAAGGGAGTCAAATGCAGATTGCAAGCCAGAGAGAAGGTTCCAATCTTGGGCTTCAGATTGCAATCTTCTTCCTGCATAATACAAATGTGTTGAAATTCTATATTTTCTTTTTACTCCTTTTGAAAGTTCTTCTTTGAATTTAACTTCCAACATTATGTCTGCTTCAACTGTTTTTGCAATTTTATCATACATTTTGTCTATTAGATTATGAGCAATTGCTGAATCTATTTCATCTAAGTTTGGAAGTTTTGTTAAATGAATATTTCTTCTAAATTTTGTTTTTGTAGTTATTTTTCTTACTAATGGGGCTGCAGTCAAAGGAGAGAAAATTTTTATTCCTGCTTCTGTTTTTACTGGTGCTACAAATTCTAAAAATGTGTTTTCTGTTTTTGCTAATAATTGTTTTAAATTTGTGGAATCTGAAACCAATGGGATTGTTTCTGCTATTCCTTCAATTGTCATATTCCCAAAAATTGAATCTTTTTTCGGAGTGGTTGAAGAACGAGATGTATCTCCTATAAAACTTCTTTCTTTTCTAAAAGGTTTTGTAAGAAATTCTGCCAATCTTTTAGAGGAAAGAACTCCTAAATAATTTTTGTCTTTATAGACTACAGCATATGGAAAATTTCTTCTTCTTAATTCTGAAATTGCATAAGACAATGTTTCATTTGCATTAAAATTGGGTGTTTCTAATGATAAAGTTCCTGCTCTTAAAGAAGAAACATCTTCTTTGTTTTTCATATATCTGAAAAGAGATTCTCCATTTACTATTCCTATTATTTTTTCATTGTCTTGAATTGCAATTGCTTTTGGCATTCCTGATTCATACAAATAAAGAATATCATCTAGATAACTGTCTTTTGAAACAATTGGGATTCTTTCAATTATTTTCTCTGTTTTTAATTTTGAAAAAGAAGAATGTCTGAAAAGGGCTTGACGAAAGGAAACTGCTCCGAGAAGTTTATTATCTCTAAAAACCAATGTTGGTTTTTCAATTGCTTTGATAATAGCCCTAGAAGCTAATTCATTGCTTTCAATTTTATAAAAATCTGAAGATGATAATTCATTTATTTTAACATTAATCATATATCTCCCTCCTCTTGCCTTAATGAATAAATAAAGAAATTGGAGAATATTAAATTATGCTTTTTTAAATCCTTCAATTAGTTCAGATATAGCTTTTTTCTTGTCCTGTGCTTTTATTACTCCTGTTGAGACAAAAGCCCCTTTTGCTCCTCTTTCTACACCTGTTTTTATATCTTCTTTTGAATGTATTCCTGCTCCGATTATTAAAGGAATATTTTCTTTTTCTAAAATTTTTACTGCTTTTGAAATTATTTCTGGTTTAGAAGTTGAAACTGTTTCTTTTGTGCTTCCTATCAATTCAGGAGGTTCATAAGCTATGTAATCAGGAGATAAAGGAATAATTTTTTTAATTTCATCTAAATTTGCTGCACATACTAATGTTTGTAAATTTGCTATTTTTGCTCTTTTGTGGGTTTCTTTTAGTTTTTCAAAAGAAAGTTTATGTTCAGCATGATTAAGGACTGTTCCAATTGCTCCTGTGTTTTTCACTGCTTCTGCTGTTAAATATCCTGTATTTGAGCCTGTTTCTTTTTCATCTATATGTTGGGCAAAAGAAGGAATTATCTTTGATGTATTTCTTAAATCAATAATTTGTGGAGCCAAAAGAATTGGGATATTCTCCTTTTGAGATATTTGCTTTGCTGTTTCTGCTAAGCGAATTGCAAAATCTCCTAAAGTAAATTCATGGGCTTTTAGGTTTATGATTAGCATAAGGAAAGGAGAGTAAGAAGATTTAAATTTTTAAGTTTTATGTATAAAATAAGATTTAAAAAGAAATTGTTGGACTAATTCTTAGGAGGGAAAAATATAGAAACAAATATTAGCCCTCAGACACTTGGTTTTTCTGAGAGTGAAATAGAATTATATTCTAAGGCGCAAAAAAAAGAAAGTGCTCTTTTAGCCTCTTCTTTGCTTAAAGAATCTGGAATTGATATTTCTGTAATTAGAGATGTTCTTGAATATTATGCTGGAAAAGAAAATGAAAATATTATTGAAATAAAAAAAATAATTGAGATTGAAAATAAAAATCTTGGAGCAGTAGAAAACTCTGTTTTATCAAAAGTTGTTATGGGTGTTGCCAAAGATATGAAAAATATTGTTTCAAGAATGGCAATTTTATTAGCAGAAGGAGAAGAAAATCAAGATGAAAACACAATCAATAGATTTGATATTTATATTCCAATTGCACATAAATCAGGGTTGGGGTTGTTTGCATCTAGATTTGAGGATTTAAAATTTAAAATTGAAAAACCTCAAGAATACAATTTAGTAAAGGCAATGATAAACAAAAGCCAAGAAGAAAGAAAAGAAATAGTTGAAGTTGCTAGAAAAAAATTAAAAACAATGTGTAAAAAAAATTGTTTTGTAAGTAGTAGAGCTAAACATTTATATGGAATTTATAGAAAAATAATGAGAGGATACAAATTCAAAGACATACATGATATTTATGGATTGAGAATAATTTGTGATAATAAAGAAGAAATATATAAAATTGTTCAAAGAATTTCTGAAATATTTCCAATAAAAGAAATTGAAGATTATTATAAGAAACCAAAGAAATCAGGATACAAAAGTGTTCATATTGTTGCAGATATAGAAGGAAATGAATTTGAAATACAAGTCATAGAATGGGATGTGCATTGGGAAAATGAGATGGGAAAAAGTGCACACTGGATTTACAAAAATATTGAAAAAGATAAAGGTGCAAATTTAGACGAACAATTGTCAATCACAAAACAATTGATTGATGTTTTCAATAAAGAAAAAGAAAAATTCAAATTTTCAGTTCTTGGAAATGATGTTTATGCTTTTACTCCTAAAAAAGATTTAATTGTTCTTCCAAATGGTTCAAGTGCTTTGGATTTTGCTTTTTCTGTCCATAGTGATTTGGGATTAAAAGCCAAAGGAATTAAAATAAATGGAATTAGCAAACCTTTTGAAACAATTGTTCAAAGTGGAGATATTATTGAAATACAAACAGGAAAAGAAATTCAAGTAAATAGAAGTTGGTTAAATTTGGTTTCAACTCAAAAAGCAAAACAGAAAATACGTTCATATCTTAAGATTAAAGGAGAATGGAAAAAAGAGAAAAAAATACTGTCGAAAATTGATGTAAAGAAATTGAAAATAGCCAAATGTTGTTTGCCTGAGCCAGAAGATGAGATTGTTGGATGCAAGACAACAAAAAGAAAAATTGTTGTTCATAAAATTGATTGTGAAAAACTTAAGAACATCCCAAAAAGCAAACTAGTTGATGTTGAATTTCCAAACATAAAAGAATTTTCTCTTCTTTTAGAAATATGTGCAACTCCTAGTCCAACTACTTTACCAATCATCTTAGAAATATTTAAGAAAAATAAAGCTAGCATAAGACAAATGAATGTTAAGATAAACAAAAACAATGTTGTATATAGAATTGAATGTATTGTCAAAAACTTTTCTTTTTTCAATTATCTGATTGAAGGATTAAATAAGGAAAAAGTAGTCCAAAATGCTAAAAGAATTTAAGAGTAAAAGAATTTAAACAAGAAAGAAGTATTTTATTTTATGAAAACAGAAAGTTTTATTTCAGGATTTGATGAAATTTCTGGAACAGGTTTCTCAAAAGGGAGAATATATTGCTTGAAAGGAAAGACAGGGACTGGAAAAAGTATTTTTGGAATTCAATTTCTTTTTTATGGGGCTTTGGAAAGAGGAGAAAATGGGATTTATGTTTGTCAAAAAGATTTTAGAAGAAAAATAGAAGAAAACTATCTTGTTTTTGGATGGGATTTAAGGAAAATAGAAAATAAAGGCAAAATTCATATTATTGATTCATATATGGTTGGAAAGAATTCAGAATATCTTGAAGAGGACAAACCTGACTTGCTTCTTGAGATTTTAAGAATTTGCAAACAAAATAAGATAAAAAGAATTGTTTTTGATTGTGATTTTTCTCAGGAAATAATATTAAAAATAAAAAATCTTTCATTTGAAAAAGAAATCTGTTCTCTTTTTATATTTGGAAATGGAGAATGTGATGAAAGTTTGTTTGATGGAGTAGTTAAATTTTCTAAAAAGAATGAAGAAAGAGAAATTGAAATTAAAAAATTAGTTGGAGCAAAACATTCTCTTAGAAAACACAAAATGAAAATAACAAATAGTGGAATAAGTGTTTCTGAAAATTAATAATCTATTTTAAGAAAATATGTTTTCATTTACTTTCTTAGAGATTTATTCTTTGTTTTTTATTTTTTTGGGATTTTTTCTTATTTTTTCTTCGGAGTAGAGAATTTTGCTTTCTTGCTTTTTTGTGTTTGTTTTTTTGTTGGAAACTTCACAAATTTTAATCCAAAGAAAGCTAAAATAAAAATTACTCCTAAAAGCACTATATAGATAATTAAATCATTTGATTGATAAAGTGCATCTTTTTCTGGAATAGTTTCTGGTTTTTGAATTATAAGAGGAACTCCACCAAACACTCCTGCTGGATTTGCTTTTGTGAAGTTGTCTGCTAAGACAGTATAGGAAAAGATTATTTTTCCATCTATTATTTTTTCTTTTGATATATCAAAAGCAATTATTGGGTCGGAATCTATTATTGAAAAACTTAAACTTGCAGTTAAATTTTGTATGTTTATTCCTTTTGGTAAAAACTCTATTAAAAGGAAATTCTCTCCCTCTGCTGGTGAGAAAGGAATTTCATAATAAATTGTTGCTGTTTCTTGAGATATTAATCCTGCCTCATATTTTGTGAATTCTATTATTTTTGTTATTTTTTCGTTTGTTAAAAGAGATTTTTCAAGATATTCTTCTTTTACTCCTTGTTCTTTTAATGCTTCTTTTATTTCTCTTATTACTTCAATCTTGATTTGTTTTGTTGTTGTTTTCTTAAAAGAATCTTTTAGAGTTTGAAGCTTTTCTTTCAAAGTAATTGATGTTTGTAAATCTTCTTCTGTTAATGTTCTCTCTTTTAATTTCTGATTTAAATAATCAAAAGAACTAGTTTCCGATATCAATTTTTCAAACTCTGAAGAGTAATGCAAATATTTTTCTATATTATCTTTAATTTCATTTAAAATTAATTCAGAGTCAGTTATATTTTTCTTTATTTCTTTTTCCATCTGATTTAAAGGATTTGAAACAAAAGAAATTGTTTTTTCTGTTTTATTTCCTAAGTCATCCTCTGCAATTATTAGAATTAAATTTTGCCCTTCTTCTAACATATCAGGGAAAAGATTTGAGAAATAATTTTCATCATTTCTTGAAAAAGTTGCAATATATTTGTCCTCTTCTCCTTTTCTTAAATAATATTTTATGGATTTTATTTCCGAAAACTCATCTATTGCTGTTATGTAGAATGGTGTTTTCTCAACTAAAGAAGAATTCTTTTCTGGGTAAAGAACTTCTATTGTTGGGCCTTTTGTATCTATAACAAATGATGTTTCATCTAAACATTCATCTTTGTCTTTATCCAAAGAAGAAATGAAAACCTTCACAACTCCGTCTTTATATTTGCTTATATCAAAATTTTCTGTTGCTGTTGAAAGTAATTTAGAGATAAAAAGTGCTGTTTGTTTTTCTCCATCTTGTTCTAATTCAATTTTATAATCATATGTTGTTAAAGTTGTTGTAACTTCCATTTTCAATATTTTTTTTTCAATTGATAAATCTAGATTTGGGTAAGAAGAACACTCTCCTAAAGTTTTTGTTCCTTTGGCTGCAAAGGTTAATCTTGCATTTCCAGCATTATCAAATACTCTTAGTTTGTAAAAATAAACTCTGTTTTCGGTAATATCATAATCTTCAAAATAAGGAGTTGTTATTTTTTCTCCGTTATTTGTTTGTGTTATTTTTTTTACTCCTATATCTCTTATATCAAAATCAAGGGAACTACTTCTGTATAATTCATAATGAGAAATACCTGAAAGTAAATCAGGTTCTTGTTCCCATGAAACTAAAAGATGTTCTTCTTTTGATTCAACTTTTACATTTGTTGGAATTGCTGGATTTTCAGAATCAACTTTAAATTTATAATGTGCTGTCTGACTTATTTCTCCGTTTCCAATTGCTTTTACATGAAAATAAAATATTCCTGAACTAACACTTTTAGATATTTGTGAAATAGTTGTATCAATTTCAGAATCTGGTTCTGTGTTTTCAAACTGATCTATTATATATGAATAACCTGTTGCTCCTTCTATGTCTTGCCATCTAAAAGTAGCTTGTGACATGTTTGTCCATTCTTCGGAATTTGGATGACTTAAACTTTCCACAATTGGTTTATCTAAAGAATAAGCAGTGGCACTTAAAAAAAGTGTAAAGATTAGGATAAATATTATTGATTTATTCATATTTACCTTATTAGCAAAAAGTATAAAAAAGCATTTTATTCTTTTTTTGAAAGAAAAATGGGGATGGTGGGATTTGGACCCACGACACAACGGTCTTCAGCCGTTTGCTCTCCCAGGCTGAGCTACATCCCCAATGCGAGCCCGGTGGGATTCGAACCCACGACACCTTGGTTAAAAGCCAAGTGCTCTGCCGACTGAGCTACGGGCCCAAGCGAGTCTGGAGGGATTCGAACCCTCGACACCTTGGTTAAGAGCCAAGTGCTCTACCAACTGAGCTACAGACCCAAGAGAGCTTTTCATAATGATTAGAGGGGGAGCAATAGTTTAAAAAAGTTCTTTTTTTCTTTGTCTTCTCTTTTCTTCTTGCGTTTTGTTTGTTTTCT
>CAZJHM010000001.1:0-59896 GCA_964545925.1 uncultured archaeon | reverse complement strand
AGGATGGCAATATTTTCAAGACACAACAATCCCAGAAGATTGGGGACCAGGATTATGGGGAAATACAACAACAAAAAGCCTAAAATATGGAAATGATGGAGTTTATACAGGTCCAACCAAAACCAATCGTGCTGTCATACGTGGCGGTAGTTGGTACGATGGTTCTGATGCTGGGCTTTTCTCAGTGTATTTGAACAATGATTCTTCCAATGCGGGCAACAACATTGGGTTTCGTTGCTGCAGTAGTCTTTCTTGAATCTGAACTCTTGTTTCGTATAGAAGGCTAAAAGTTTTAAAGCAAATTCTCAAAGGAAAAATTCAGAAAGAAAAAAAGCAAAAGAAAAATAAAAAATTAGAAAAAAGTTTGGCTTCAAGGAAGCCAGAAAAAATTTTTTCAGACACATTCCCCAAAAAGAAAGAATTTTGAAGAAAAAATTTTTCAGACATTTTTACCAAAAGACAATTTTGAAGAAAAAGTTATTATACTTTATTGAAGAGAGAATATACTTCTCTCTCAATTTTTGTTAAAAATTAGTCTTTTATAAAGGAGTTCTACAGAGCTTTTTTCTGATAGTGTCTTTATTTCTTAATTTATTCTCTTTATATTGTCCATTTATTACATCTAAATCCCTTATCTTTATATTAATCATTTTGTTCTAATTGGTTAGGATAGGCTCAGAGGGATAAAATGGAGATTATTGAAAAACAAAAATTCCTGCAAAATCTGCAGGACTACAAAAAAAGAATAGAAAATGGAGCTATTTTTGTATATCCAACAGATACAATCTATGGAATAGGTTGTTCAGCTTTACACCCTGAAGCAATACTTAAACTAAGACAAGCGAAAAAACAAAAAGATAGGCCTTTTTCAGTTATTGCTCCGAGCAGAGATTGGGTAATTGAAAATTGTGAAGTTTCTGGAACAGCTGATCAATGGCTTTTGAAACTTCCGGGCCCATATACTATAATTTTAAAATCAAAAGATGGAGCAGTTCATGATGATGTAAATCTCAGAACAAAAACACTGGGAATTCGTTTGCCAAACCATTGGATAACTGAAGCAGTAAAAACAATAAATTTGCCAATAATAACAACTTCAGTTAATACAACAGGAGGAAGGTTTATGCAAGAACTAGGAGATATAGATGAAAATGTAAAGCAACATATAGACTTTGTAATCTATGAGGGAAAAAGAAAAGCTAGACCTTCAACAGTTGTGGATATATCAGATGGATATGCTGTAGTCAGAAGAAAATAGTTCCTAAAAAACAAAGAAGGAAAATATTTAAACTATGAACTTTTATTTTTAGTATGGGTATATTATATTATATAGAAAATAAAAAATTGAAAAAGGAAAAATTCACATCAAAAAAAACAAAAGAGTTTATCAAAAAGAAAATCTTTTTTTGGGTAGATATAAACACAACAGAATCAAAAACAATTCAAGAAATAGGCAGAACCCTTAATTTACATTCATTGACTATTGAAGATATTGAAAGAAAGAATGCAATGCCAAAAGTAGAGGATTTCAAAGATTATATTTTGATTGTAATGTATGGTATAAATAAAGAAATGAAAAATTATGAAGTTGATTTTGTTTTGGGAGATACATTCTTACTTTCAGCTCATTCTAAAGGCAAAAATGCAGAAGAAAGAATCATAAATAAAACAGAAAAAATCACATATCTTTTAAACAAAGGGCCAGAATTTCTTTTGCATGAATTAATCAGCTTAGAGCTTGAAAATTATCTTCCTTTAATAGAACAAATAGACAAAAAAAGAGAAGAATATGAGAAAATAATACTTAAAAATGCAAATACAAAAAAATTATCAGAAATAATTGCAGATAAGGAAAAAATAAATAAAATCAAAAGAAGTTCTCTGATTTTTATGGAGAAAATCCTTCTTCTTTCCAGATTAGACAGTTATTTAATTTCCAAAAAAGCTCAACCTTTCTATAGGGATTTGTATGATACAAGCGCAAGAATTAATGATGAATTAGACTCAGATATGGAAGGATTAAGAGGATTGATTGATTTACACATGTCTGTTTTATCAAACAAAATGAATGAAATAATGAAAGTTCTTTCAGTAATTGCGACAGTTATGCTTCCTCTTTCAGTTATCACTGGAATCTATGGAATGAATTTTAAATTTCTTCCTATTTCAGAGTGGGAATTTGGATTTTGGTTTATAATTTTTTTAATGGTTGGGCTTATGTTTACAATGTTATTTTTCTTTAAAAAAAGACAATGGTTTTAAACTATTTTTCTTTGTTTAGGAACAAAAGGTGTTTGTTTTTTGGGTTTTCTTGATTCTAAAATCTTTTTTATGTATAATGGATATGCTTGCCCTAATATTTCATGTCTGCCACTAAAATGCCTTAGTACACTTTCTTTTGGGAGCCCAAGTCTGAGCCCTATGTTTAACATTAAAGCATCTGCAATTCTTTCTCCAGCATTACCTTGAAGATGCCCATATTCATGCAATAAAGTAAGTAATCCTTGTTTGCTCAACTTACTTCCTTCAAAAAGATGTTTAGATGGAAGAACAATATAATTTTGTCTTACTAATCCTTTTTGTTTTTCAAAGAAAACTTTAACCACATTTCCTCCCATTATTGCACTTGTTCCTTGATTAGTTTTTCTAGCAGAAAGAACCTTTCCAGGCACAAAAAATACAGGAGTATTTTCTATGCTCTTAACCATTTCTTTATAATATCTTTTTTCAATATCAGTCTTTGCCTCTTTTTCCATTTCTTTAACTGTTTCTAAAAGAACATTTCTTGTCTTTCGTAAGTTTTCAATTCTTTTTTCTTTTATTCCAATTGAAAATAACCATTTCAATAATCCCATTATCTATTATAAAAAAGATTTAATAAAAAACTATTCTTTGGTTTTTCTACCTATTGAAACATATCTAAATCCTTCAATTTTCTCAAACATATTTCTTCCATCTATAATCAGAGGGTTTTTCAATAATTTTTTAATCTTAGAGAAATCCATTTCTCTGAATTCAGCCCAATCAGTAAGTATTACAAGAACATCTGCATTATCCATAGTTTCATATATATTTGGATATGTCTTTAATCCATCAATACTTTTCTTGGCATTTTCTTCAGCAATTGGGTCATAAGCATGTATCTCAGCTTTTTCTTTTCTCAGCATCTTAAGAATATCTATACTTGGAGCTTCTCGCATATCATCTGTATTTGGTTTGAAAGCTAATCCCAAAACTGCAATTTTCTTTCCATTTAAATCTCCAAGTTCTTTTTTAATTTTCTCAAAAAACATAATTCTTTGTTCTTTGTTTATTTTATGGGTTTCCTCAAATAATCCAAAATCCAAACCTTTTTCACGAGCAGTATAAATAAAAGAATCCACATCTTTTGGAAAGCAGGAACCTCCATATCCCAATCCAGCCATTAGAAATTTTGAGCCTATTCGGCTATCCATTCCAACTCCTTTTGCTACATCTTTTATATTTGCACTTGTCTTTTCGCATAACCTAGAAACCAAATTTATAAAGGAAATCTTGGTTGCTAAAAAAGAATTGCTTGCATATTTGATTATCTCAGCACTTTCATTATCTGTGCAAAGGACTGGACAATCAATTGGAGCATAAACTTCTTTTAGCAAAGAACAAGCTTTCTCTGAACCACCAATAACTATTCTGTCTGGTTCAAGAAAATCTTTTATTGCTGTTCCTTCTCTCAGAAACTCAGGATTATTTACAACTTCAAACTTATTCTTTTCCCCTAGCCATTCTTTGACTTTTTTAGAAGTTCCAACAGGAACAGTACTTTTAATCACAATTGTTTTATCTGCTTTTGTTTTTCCCCCTATCTCTTTAGAAACAGATTCTATGTATCTTAAGTCCGTCTCTCCACTATCCAAAGGAGGAGTTCCAACAGCAATAAATATTATCTCACTTTTATCAATTGCTTCTTTACAATCTAAAGTAAATTCAATCCTTCCTTTTTTCATTTCATCTTTGATTATCTCTTCTAATCCTTCTTCATAAATAGGCATCTGCCCTTTCTTCAATTCCGCAATCTTTTCTTTGTCTATGTCTTGGCAGACAACAGTATGCCCAATCTTAGACAAACCAGCTGCTGTTACTAATCCAACATATCCTGCTCCGATAACTGAGATTTTCATTTGCTCACCTGTTAGTTAATTAAATAAAACACTTTATAAAAAGTTTTTGGAACTCTATTCAAACTTAAATAAAGCATCAACTGCCCAAGCTCCTTTTTCATTCACAATTATTGGATTTATTTCCATCTCTTTTATCCTGCTATTTTCAACTACTTCAGCAATTTTTTCAGTTATCTCTATAATAGAATTTATATCCACTGCTTTTTCTCCTCTAACTCCTTCTAATAGTTTGTATGTTTTCAAAGATTCAAGCATTTCTTTAATCTCATTTCTTGGCAAAGGAGTTAAAGCAAGAGAATTGTCTTTCAAGACTTCTGTATATATTCCCCCTGCTCCTAGATTTACCACTGTCCCAAAACTCTCATTTTTAACTGCTCCAATAATTATTGACTTTCCTTCTATTTTTTCCTGCAAAATATATTTTCCCTCTAACTTGTTTTTTCTAACTATTTTTTCCATTTTTTCAATTCCTTCATTAAATTCTTTTTCATTATTTATAATCTTGACTATTCCATATTCAGTTTTATGGGCTATATTTGCATCAAACTTTAAAACAGAAGGATATCTGAAATTTCTTGCTCTTATTGTTATCTCTTTTTTCCCTCCTGTACAAAAGTTAGCAACTGGGATTCCAATCTTTTGCAATAATCTAAATGATTCTTCCAAAGACTTTGGTTCTTCTAAATTTAATTTTTCTCCTTTATGTATAAAATACTTTTTCTTCTCATTCATTAATCCTGCAATTGCCTTTACAGCTTTTTCAGGAAAATCAAAATTTGGAATTTTATTTTCAGACAATATTTTTCTTGCTTCTTTAACTCTTTTGCCCCCTAAGAAACATGCAACAATTGGCTTGTTGTTTTTTTTGCTTGCCTTTATTATTTCTTTGGCTGTTTCTTCTATCTCAGTCACTGACTGAGGAGTCAATAAAATTAACAAAGAACCAATTTTCTCAGACTCCAAAAAGAGTTCAATTGCTTTTTTATAATCTTCAGATTTTGCATCCCCAATAACATCCAAAGGATTGTTTCCTGAAGCTCTTGGAAGTTTTTCCTTGATTTTTTTAGAATCAATTTCTGGAAGCAAGATTCCTTCACCAAATGCACTATCTGCAGATATAACTCCAACTCCTCCTGCATTTGTTATTATTCCTAATGTTCTTGGTTTTGCTTTTTTACCTTCAATTAAAAGCTTGCATATCTCAAACATTTCCTCTATTGTCTCTGCTTCTATTATTCCTGTTTTCTTGTAAACTGCCTTGTAAATCTCATTGCCTGATATCATTGAACCTGTATGACTCATTGCAGCTTTTTTTCCATAATCTGTTTTTCCTGCCTTTAAGAGAACAATTGGCTTGTCTGATTCCATGGCTTCTTTCATAAACTTTTTTCCATTTTTTATTGTTTCTAAATACATCAATATAACTTCTGTTTCTTTGTCTTTGTTTAGATATTCTAATAAATCAGATTCATCTAAAACTGCTTTATTCCCTATGCTTACAAATTTACTAAATCCAAAATCTTGTTCTTGTGCCCAGTCTATTATTGCTGTGCACAAAGCTCCACTCTGAGAAACAAATGCTGTTTTTCCTTTTTTTATTCCATCAATCACAAATGCTGCATTTAGTTTATTGTCTGAATTTAGAAGTCCTAAACAATTAGGACCAAGCAAACTTATCTTATATTTCTCTGCAATTTCAGTTATTTGTTTTTCCAACTCTTCTCCTTGTTTTCCAATTTCCCTGAATCCAGCACTTATTACTATTCCTGCTTTTACTCCTTTCTTACCAGATTCTTTTAAAACCTCAGAAACAAAAGCAGCAGGGACAATAATTACAACTAAATCAAAACTTTCTGGAATATCAGAAACAGACTTGTAAGTTTTTAATCCAAGAATTTCTTCTGCTTTTGGATTTACAGGATAAACTTCCCCCTTGAAACTTTCTTTTATGTTTTTTAAAACAGAATAACCAACTTTTGCAGGGTTTTCTGAAGTTCCCACAACAGCTATACTTTTAGGATAAAAAAGTTTTTCAATCATATTATCACTTATCTTTGTTATTATATTGTCTAACAAGTTCTTTATAATCTTCTGGTGCAAACAAAGGAGAGTTTCCTTTTATTATCTCATTTGAAATTTTGGCAATATTCTCTGAATTAAATCCAAGCATATCCAGTTGTTCTTCTCTTGTTGCATGTCTTATATATCTATCAGGAATTGCTAAAACTTTCAATTGGGCATCTATTCCTTTCTGTTGCAAGTGCAAAGCTATGTTTGCTGAAAAACCAGAGATAATTGTTCCTTCTTCTATAATCAAAAGAGGAGCTTTTTTAGCTAATCTTTCAATCATGTTTTCATCAAATGGTTTTGCAAATCTTGCATTTACTAATCCGACACTTCCATTTATCTTGTCCAAAGCTGAATCAGCAATAGGAGTTATTGCTCCGAGAGAAACAATATTTAAATCACTACCTTCTGAATAAACTTCTGCTTTCCCTATTTCTAAATTCTCAATTTTTCCTTCTTCTTTTCCTTCTTTTTCACATGCTCCTTTTGGATATCTAACAGCAGTTGGACCTTTATCATAATTCAAAGATGTTTTTATCATTCTTTTTAGTTCAAATGAATCTTTTGGAGCCATTACTGTCATATTTGGAAGCATACTCAAATAAGCAATATCCAAAGTTCCATGATGTGTTGCTCCATCTTCTCCAACCAATCCAGCTCTGTCTATGAAAAATTTAACAGGTAAATTCTGCAAATCAACATCTTGCTGTATTTGGTCAAATGCTCTTTGCAAAAAAGTTGAATATATTGCTGGACATGCTTTGTATCCAGAAGCAGCTAAACCAGCAGCCATAGTTACTGCTTGTTGTTCAGCAATTCCAACATCAAAAAATCTTTCATGAAATTTTTCAGCAAATTTTATCATTCCTGTTCCATTTGCCATTGCAGCAGTTATGCCTATTATACTATCATCTTCTTCTGCAAACTTTGATAAAGTTTCTCCAAACACATTTGAATAACTGATTGATTTTTTTCCAGCTGATTTTTCTCCAACCATACAAGATACTCCATGATATTTGGTTGGGTCTTCCTCTGCTTCTTTCAATCCTTTTCCTTTTTTTGTCAAGGTATGTATAATCACAGGTGTCTTTATTTTTTTGCTTTCTTCCAGCATTGCAATTAATTCAGATATATTATGTCCATCTATAGGGCCTAAATAAGTAAAACCCATTTTTTCAAATATAGTTTCAACATCTACTCTTCCATTTGCAGATATATCACTTAATCTTTTTAGATGTTTGCTCATTGCTCCAACATTTGGGGATATACTAATTTTATTGTCGTTTAATATAACTGTTAAATTCAATCTATGATGTCCAGCAAAATTCAAAGCCTCATAAGCCATTCCTCCTGTCAATGCTCCATCTCCTATATATGCAATAACTTCATTTGTTTCTTTTTTTAGTTTCTTGGCAATTGCAAATCCAGTTGCTGCACTAATAGAAGTAGATGTATGTCCAGCTCCAAAAACATCATACTGGCTTTCTTCTCTTTCCAAAAATCCAGCTATTCCTTTAAACTGTCTTAAACTTCCCATTTGCTTTCTTCTTCCAGTCAGCATTTTATGAGCATAAGCTTGATGTCCAACATCAAATATAACTTTGTCTTTAGGAACATCATAAACAAAATGCATAGCAATTATTGATTCAATTGCTCCCAGATTAGGAGCCAGATGCCCACCAGTTTTAGTTACACTTGCAATCATTTCCTCTCTTATTTCTTGAGCTAATTGCTCCATTTCAGGAATAGTCAATTTCTTGACATCCTTAGGGCTTTCTATTTTATCCAGAATCACACTACCACCTTCTATTTTACTTTTTTCTTTCTTCTAATAACCTATCCAGTTCTTCCATAAATGCATCTAATAACTCACTTTCTTCACACTTTCTTATTATCTCTCCTTTCTTGAAAATTACTCCTTGATTTTTTCCTCCAGCTATTCCTATATCCGCTTCTTTTCCTTCTCCTATTCCATTAACTATACAACCCATTACTGCAATATGAACAGGCTCTTTTATTCCTTTGGTTAGTTCTTCAACTTTTTTTGCTAAAGCAACCAAGTTTATCTGAGTTCTTCCGCAGGTTGGGCATGAGGTTATATTCACTCCTCTTGTCCTTAGATTCAAAGATTTAAGAATCCCATATCCTGCTTCTACTTCTTTCGCAACATCTCCAGTTAAAGAAACCCTTATTGTATCTCCTATTCCATTTGCTAACAAATATCCAATTCCAACTGAGGATTTAATTGCTCCTTGAAATTCAGTTCCTGCTTCTGTTACTCCCACATGCAAAGGATAATCAACTCTTTCTGAAAGAATTGTATATGCATCAATTGTTCCAGGAACATTGCTTGCTTTTACAGATATCATTGTGTCTTGGAAATCTAAATCCTCCAGAATCTTAACATGCTTCATAGCTGATTCAACCATTGCCTCAGGAGTTGGATGTCCATATTTCTCCAACAAGTCTTGTTCAACAGAACCAGAATTAACTCCTATTCTTATAGGCAATCCTCTTTCTTTACAATCATTTACAACCATTTTTGTTTTTTCTTTATCTCCAATATTTCCAGGATTTATTCTTATTTTATCAACATACTTAGCACTTTCCAAAGCTAAGCGATAATCAAAATGTATATCTGCAACCAAAGGTATGTTTATGTTTTCTTTTATTTCTTTCAATGCTTTTGCAGCTTCCATATCAGGAACAGCAACTCTTATTATCTCACATCCAACTTCTTCCAGACTATGTATTTGTGAAATAGTTGCTTTTGCATCATGTGTTTTTGTATCACACATACTTTGCACACTTATTGGACTATTACCTCCAACTTTAACTTTTCCAACTGAAACTTGTCTAGTTTTTTTTCTTTTTATTTCCATTTACACCGCCTCTATTACTTTGCTATCATATTTATATTTATTGGAAAGTTCTTCTGCTTGTTCTTTGTTTTTGCAAATAGCAAAAACAGTTGGGCCAGAACCTGCCAATATTGAACCATATCCGTCTTTTCTTAGTTCTTTTATTAAATCAAAACTTTCTTTGTATTCTGGAATATCCAGTTTCTCAAAGAAATTATGCAAGTTTGATTTTATTCCTTGCCAATTATTTTCCATTATAGCTTTTACTATAGGCAAACAATCAACAGGAGTAAACATTTCTTTTGTTATTTTTCCATACATCCATTTTGTTTTCTTTTCAGGAACTTCAGCAGGAACTCCAAAAACTACTCCATGCATTTCTATTTTTCGGAGCGGAAAAACTCTTTCTCCAAATCCTCTAACAACAGCTGGTTTTTCATAGATTGAAAAACAACCATCTGAAGTTATATCTTTAATTAATTCAGCTCTTTCTGATTCCATTAATTTCAACTGAAACTTTTCATTTAGTTCATTTAGTATTTTTGCAGTTTCTGAACTTCCAATTCCTAATCCAGCAAATTCTTTTCCTTTTTTAATTTCAACTTCTATTCCAAAATCTAAAGAGTAGTTTTCTTTTATTCTTGAGATTATCTTATGTATAAAGTTATTTTCATCTAAAGGAATATTGTTTTCAGACTTTAATCTAATCTCTCCTGAATCATTATATTTTACATTTAATTCAGTTGCCAAAGAAATAGGAGTATTTACAAAATTAACTTCATGATATCCATTTGTTCTTTTCCCATAAAAGTCTAATAATAAATTTAATTTAGCATAAGCATTAAGAGTTTTCATTTAATCTCCCCATCAAAATATTTACTATGCAATAGATTCCATCTCCTCTTCCCACATCAGTTAATCCTTCTCCTGAAGTTGCAGTAATCCCTATCTTTTCTTTTTTTACATTTAAAAGTTTAGCCAAAGATTCCTGAATTTTTTCTCTTTTGACTTCAATCTTAGGTTTCTTGCACTCCAAAGAAACAACAACCTGCTTTACTTTCCATCCTTTTTTTTCTGCCTCTTTTAAAATAAATTTAAGATATTCTTTTGAGTCTTTTATTCCTTGTTCCAAGCACATTTTATCAGCATAATTAGAAAGACTTCCTTCTCCAATTGCGGAGCCAATTGCATTACATAAAGCATGTAATATTAAATCTCCATCACTATTAGCTTTCATAGACAAAGGTTCGTCAAACTCCACTCCTCCTAGAACAAAAGGTTTTGTTTTTTGTTCCTCAAATCTGTGGCTATCTACACCTAATCCTATTAACATCTTCCCTGCCTCTTTAATATTGCCTCAGCAATTGGAATATCATCTTGAACAGTTATCTTGATATTTGCAGAACCAGAATCATAAACTAAAGGATTTTTGCCTAAATTTTCCAAAGCCATATTTTCATCTGTTATATCTTTGTCTCCCAATTTTTCAAATGCTTCTAATAGTAAATCAGTTCGAGAAGCTTGTGGAGTTTGCATTTCCATTAAATTATCTCTTGGCACAGTCCTGACAATTCTTTTCTCAGAATCTACTTCTTTCATTGTGTTTTTTTCTTTTGTTCCTGCTGTGCAACATTCTTCTTTTTCCATTATTTTTATCATTTCATTTATCTGCTCAGGAGTTATCAAACATCTTGCTCCATCTTGAACATAAACATTTTTCCCCCTTATTTCTTTTGCAGCTTTTATTCCATTCAAAGAACTGTCTTGCCTTCTTTTTCCTCCTTCTACAATCTTCTTGACTTTTTTAAATCCATATTTGTCAACTATTTCTTTCATTGTTTCTTTTTCATCTTCTTTTACAACTAGAATAATTCCATCTATTTGGCTTTTTTCAAAAGATTCCAGAGTATAGTAGATAACTGGCTTACCATAAATTTCCAAAAGAGCTTTATTGTAACCTAAGTTCATTCTTGCTCCTAAACCAGCAGCAAGAATAACACCAATATTATCCATTTATTTTCCCTCTAACATATTCTCTTGCCCATTTATCTGCTTCTAAAAGTTCATCAATATTTGGCTTTTGCATAAACTTGTGATTATCAACTGCATCTTTTACATTTTTGTATATTTCCAAGAATTTTATCTTTCCATCTAAGAAAGCATATACAGCTTCTTCATTTGCAGCATTCATTACTGCTCTTGCTGTTCCTGCTTTTCTTCCAACTTCATAAGCTAAATTTAATGCAGGAAAAGTCTGATGGTCTATTTGTCTAAAAGTCAGTTGTCCTAATTTAACAAAATCTAATTTTTCAACATTCAAGTCAATCCTTTCAGGCCAGCTCAAAGAATAAACAATAGGTATCCTCATATCATGTTGTCCTAATTGTCCCATTATACTTCCATCTCTGTATTCAATCATACTATGAATTATACTTTGAGGATGCATAACAGTTTCTATCTTGTCATAAGGCATATCAAACAAGAAATGTGCTTCAATAACTTCTAATCCTTTGTTAAACAAAGTAGCTGAATCAATTGTTATCTTTGCTCCCATGCTCCAAGTTGGATGATTCAAAGCTTCTTTAGCAGTCATTTCTTTTAGTTTTTCAGGAGGTGTGTCTCTGAAACTTCCGCCTGAACAAGTTATTATTAATCTCTTTATGTCTTTTTGGTTGTTTCCTTGCAAACACTGAAAAAGAGCAGAATGTTCAGAATCAATAGGCAATAACTCAACTCCTAGTTCTTTTGCTTTAGGCATTACTAAATCTCCAGCAACAACCAAAGTCTCTTTATTAGCTATAGCCATTCTTCCTGTGTTTTCCAAAGCTTTTAATGTAGGTTTCAAACCTGCAGCTCCAACAACACTATTAACAAAAATATCACTTTTTATTTCAGCTATTTCTAATAATCCTTTTTCTCCTTTCATTACATTTAGTTTTGTTTTTTCCTCAAACTCATCAGCTTTTTCTTTATTAACAATAGCAATATTCTCAACATTGAATTCTTTTGCTTGTTCCATTAGTTTGTCTATACTACTGTTTGCAGACAATCCAATTATTTTGTATTTTTCCTTGTGCTGTCTTACGACATCCAGTGTCTGAGTTCCAATTGACCCAGTTGAACCCATTACAATTAGTTCTTTCATATATGTTTAATGAAAAAGGAGGTTTAAAAGTATTTCGATTGTCTATATATATTTAGACAATTGTACGAGGTTGTTTAAAAATGACTGAAATAATAGTTGCAGATAATTCAGGTTTTTGTTTTGGAGTTATTAATTCTGTTAAACTAGCTTTAAAAGCAAAAGAAGAAAACCCATCCAAGAAAATTCTTGTTTTGGGGCAATTAGTTCACAATAATGCAATGTCTGAGTGGTTAAGAGAAAAAGGAATTGAAGAAATTCAATCTTTAGATGAAATAAAAAATCCACATGATTCAATTGTTATTATTAGAGCACATGGAGAGCCAAAAGAAACATATTCTCAATTGAAAGAAATGGGAGCAAAATACATAGATGCAACTTGTCCATTTGTCTTGGATGTCCAGAAAAAAGCAGATATGTTAGAGAGAAAAGGATACAAAGTTGTTGTTGTTGGAAAATCTTCTCATCCTGAAGTAACTGGGATTTTAAGTCATACTCAAAAAGGAATAGCAGTTAATTCTTTAGATGAACTTCCTGATTTAAAAGAAAAAAAAGTCGGGGTTGTTTCTCAAACAACTCACTTGCAAAAAGTTTTTGGAGATATAGTTGGAGCAATAGCTCAAGATGCCAAACTAATGGAAGTTTATAACACAATTTGCATAGCAAGCATTATGCACAGGGCTTCGGCAATAGAGCTTGCAAAGAAGGTTGACTTAATGATAGTCATAGGAGGAAAGCATAGTTCAAATACTCAGAAGTTAGCAAAAGCTTGTTCTGAACATGTAGAAACTCTTCATATAGAAGATGCTACAGAATTAGATTCTTCAAAAGCACTTTCTCACTCTCGCATAGGAATAACTGCTGGAGCCTCAACACCTGACTTTTCAATCAAAGAAGTTGTAATTAAACTTGGTGGGCAAGCAGAACAAGTAGACAAGATGAGAGTTATAGGTATGCAAGAAATAGCTGCAGACTTCAAAATCGATTGATTTTTATTTTCTTTTTGTCTTTGTTTTATATGCCTCCTCGCAAATTAAATCCTTTTCAAAGAAAAATAAATGGAATTCAGGGAGAAAATAAAGAACAAACAAAAAGATTACCAAGAGAGTTTTTTTCTAAATTAAAACCTGAAAAACAACCTCTTCCTTCTAGAGTAATTCCTAATCCAACTTTGAATATTCTTTTAACTCATTTTGAAAATGGGGCTTTAAAAACATTTCAATTAAAACAAGAAGTTAGTCCTGAACAATTGGAGAACTTCCCAAAACACTGTTCAAAATCTTTTTTTGACAAAAATTTTTCTAAATGGGGTAATTTACTAAGACAAGAAAGAGACATTTTAAAAGAAATAAATAGCATGATTTTCCGGAGTAGTTTTGGTAAGAAATTTAATCCTTCTAACAGATTCAAAATTTGTGTTTTAGGAGTATATGGTTTATCTGGAATTAGTGAATTTAGAAAACAAGCAATTGAAGATTATTTGAGAGAAAGAGGATTATCTGATTATTTTGAAGTTGTAAATACAAGCTTCCATTCCCCTGACTTGAAACATCAGATAGCTACTTCTCAATTGGTTTTTCCATTAATGGATTTGCCTATTCTTAAAAAATTTTCCGAAGGAAAATTTAATTTAAGTTCAACTGATTTGAAAAGACTTGGTAAAAAATACAGAGGAGGAATAAACTTCCAAGAAATAGTTCAAAAAGCAGGGTTAGACAAAAGATTTTTTGTGCATCTTCTTTCCAAATCCCGCACATTCTTAGAGGTTCTCTCTCAACAAGTAAAGTCAATGTCAACTAGAAAAGAAGACATAGAAAGAACAATCAATTATGTTACTCTTCGTTCTATCTTGGCAGGGCAAGGAAAAGCATTTTCATATGAGGACACAAAACATGAAAAATACTGATGTCTTACTAAAACCTTTTCAGGTTTCTTATGCTTCTGCTTTTTACAAAATCCTTAAAGACAAAGACTTTCTCAGATACTGGAGTCATAAACCACCTTCTTCTTTAGCTGAAGAAAAGAAAATAATTAAAGATTTTTTAGCAGACAAGTCCCGCAAAGACTTTGCAATCTTTTTCCACAATAAATTAGTTGGTTTTATAGGAGTTATGCCTAATTTCAAAAAAGAAATTTCCTATATAGAAATAGGTTATGGTATAAGTAAAAAATATTGGGGCAAAGGAATAACTACATCTGCTCTTAAACAAATTTTAGAAAGATTGGAGAAAAAAGCTAAGAGAGATTCTTCTGTTCCTAAACTTCTTGTTATCTGTACTCATCCTGAAAACAAAGGAAGTCAAAGAGTTGCCTTGAAAAATGGATTTAAAGAAATCAAAAATTTAAGAATAAAAAAACTTTTTTCTCGTAATGGATTATCAGACTTTGTCTCTGAAAAATATCTAAATATAGTTCTCTCTGAAAAAAGAAACAGTCTTTTTAATCCCATTTCTTAAACTTGTCTTAGGTTTCCATTTTAGAATTTCTTTGGCTCTGCTTATGTCTGGTTTTCTTTTGTAAGGGTCGTCTTTAGGCAATCCTTTGTAGACAATCTTTTTCTTGTTTCCTGTTTCTTCAGCAATTATCTCAGCTAATTCTGAAACACTATGCTCTTCCACAGAACCAATATTTATTGGGCCCATATATTTCTTTCCTAAATCCATAAATTTCATTAATCCTTCTAAAGTATCATCAACATAAGTAAAAGAACGAGTTTGCTTTCCATCTCCATATATCTCTAATTCCTTTCCTTTCAAAGAATTGTAGATAAAAGATGAAACAACTCTTCCATCGTCTGGGCGCATGTAACTTCCATAAGTATTGAATAATCTAGCAATCTTTATGTCTACTCCATATTTTTTCTGGTATTCATAACAGAAAGTTTCAGCAACTCTTTTTCCTTCATCATAGCAACTTCTTGGACCTAAAGTGTTTACATTTCCATAATAAGTTTCTTTCTGAGGATGTTCCAAAGGATTTCCATAAACTTCCGAGGTAGAGGTAAAAAGAATCTTAGAATCTTTTTTCCTAGCTAATTCCAACATATTAATTGTTCCTTGGACACTTGTTTCAAGAGTATATAATGATTCATTCATATAAAAAGGAGGGGAAGCTGGGCAAGCCAAATGCCATATTTCCTCAATCTTTTCTTTTGTGCTAAAAGGTTTTCTTATATCATATTTCTTAAATCTCAGATTCTTATTTTTTGGTAAATTCTCTTTTTTCCCAGAATATAAAGAATCTAGACAAATAATCTTTCCTTTAATTTTTCTAATCAGATTAGAGCCTATATGCCCAGCTCCCCCTGTTACTAAAATAGTCATATTTCTTTCACTTCAGGGAATTCCATTTCTGTTCTTTTATTAGCTTCTTCTACTTCTTCAGGAGTAGATACATCAACAATTGGGCCTTTGTAAGGTATTGTTTTTATTGTTCTTTTTTTATTGCTTTCTTTCAAAGCATCAACATAATGTATTTCTTTCCCTTCTATTTTCTCAATCTTTTTCAAATAGTCAAATATATCTTTTCTGCAAATATGCAAAAATGCATTTATTGAATATTTACCTTCAGGTAAATCTTTTGGTTTTTCTCTTATTTCTTTCAAGAACCCATCTTCTGAAACAACCACTCCAAATCTAGAGGGGTCTCCATAAATATATCTTGTGACTAAAACTTCTTCTTCTCTTGCTAATTTCTCATATATCCATGTTGCAAAGATTATATCGCAACTACATAGAAAAAATCTATCTTTTGTAATATATGGTTCAGCCATTATCATTGCATGTCCTGAACCCAAAGGTTCTTTTTGCAAAGCATAAACAATTTCCATTCCTTTGTATTCTTTTCCTATTTTTTCTTTTATTTTTTCCCCTAAATATCCAATAACAATAACTGTTTTTTTAACTCCAGCAATAACTAGATTATCTAAAGTGTATTCCAACAAACTTTTTCCTTTTATCTCAACTAAAGCCTTTGGATTATTCTCTGTTAAATGTCTTAATCTGACTCCTCTTCCACCTGCTAAAACAATTGCTTCCATATCTTTCTTTATCCAAGCTTTCTTATAAATCTTTCTGGTATGCTTTTGTTTTTTTGAGTCTTAAAATTGTTCAATCTTTTCCTAGAAAAAATTTTTCAAAGAAGATTTCTTTCAATAATCTTTTGGACAGAATCAGGTTCAAATGCTAACTTAATCAGTCTTGTGTTTCCTCTTATTCCTTTTCCAGAACCAGTTGTCAAGATTATTCCATAAGTTTCTAATTCATTTACATATTGTCTATATCTTCTAGCAGTTAGTGCATTTTCTCTTAATTGATTGCACATTCTTTCATATTCTTTATAGACTTCTCCACTAAAAAGAAAAACTTCATTGTTTTCTTGTATTCTTTTTTGTGCCCCTTTGTCTTTTGTTAGTCTGCTTATTCCTAACAAGAGTATCTGTGGATGCTTAGGGAGAGAGGAAATCATCCTTAAGATAATCTCCTCTTCCACAAGCTTTTTAGCCAAACTAACCTCGCGGTCAGTGACTTTTTCAATCCCCTCTTTTTCTGCAATCTCCCCAGCTCTAAGCATTAACATTACTGCAGTTCTTGCATCTCCTGATTCTTTTGCTGAAAAAGCAGAGGCTAGACTAATGGCTGATTCTTGGACAACTTCTGGAAAAAAAGCAATTTCAATTCTATCTCTTATAATAGCTCTTAGTTCTTCAGCATTATATGGAGGAAATACCATTTCTTTTTCACATAATGAACTTCTTGTTCTTACATCTAAGTTTTCTTTAAATCTCAAATTATTGCTTATTCCAATTATTGAAATAGCTCCTGTTTCTAATTCAGTGTTTGCTCTTGTTAAAGAATATATCATATCATTTAATTCTGAGTTTCTTAGTTTGTCAATTTCATCAAATATAAGTATTAAATTTGCTTTTTTCTCCTGTATTTTTTCAAATAGTTTATCATATAACTGAGAACTTCCAAATCCATTAAACTCATTTAAAGGATAGAATCTTTTAAGTGCTTTTGAAAGTGCTTTGAACTCAGTATTACATTTTATACAATTTATATAAATAATTTCCACAGGCAATTTTCTTGCATCTGTATATTCTTTCAAATGTTTACTAACATAATTAATACTTGCAGTTTTTCCTGTTCCTACTTGCCCATATAAGAATATATTATCAGGTTTAGAACCTTGTAAAACAACTGAAAGAGATTTTGAAATTTCTTCTATTTGTTTTTCTCTAAAAGGTAGTCTTTCAGGAGTGTAATAAGGAGTTATAATATCCCTGTTTTTGAACACACGGCTATCAGCCAAAATTGCCTCAAATATATTTTTTTCTTGCAACATGTACCTATATACAGTTCTATTTTTTAATAATAGTATTTGATTAGATATCTGTTTTTTACCTTAGGAAAGAGATTGGAAGTCGAACTTTTATTATGTATATCTCTTGTTTTTGCTTGTTTTTCTAAACTAATTTATGTATATTCTGATTTTTTAGTGGAAATTTTTTCCCCTCCTGAAAATTCCTGCATTTCCACTTTTTCTTTTCCAATGTTTTCTTGCATTTGACTTATTCCTTTTCCAATAATTTCCTTATATGAGAAATATTCTTTTCCTGTTATTTGCAAAACACTAAATCCCAAGACAGCAATTATTAAGAAGATTCCAATCAATAATCCAATGTCTTTTTTTTCTATTCCCATATCTATATTCTGCTTTTAAACTATAAAAGATTATTTGTTTTCTTCTGATTTTTTTAAAGAAAAAGCCGGAGGAAATGCTTTTTATATGTTTTGTTGTTTATCAATCTTATAAAAAGGGGTTGTAAATGATTGGTATAGATATCTATAAAGGCAATTATATGCGTCTTATGGTTATCCCTGCCTTGTTTTTCCTTCTTTTTGTATATTTAATTTTCATATTTCCAACAGTTCCCCGTGGAATAGAACTCAAAGGAGGTTCTATGATTATACTTAAATTAGACAAACCAGTTGATGCAAAAGAAGTAGAAGCTTATCTTTTGCAATCTTTAGATATACAAGAACTTAAAGTTTATTCAGTTAGTGCTCCTAATTCAAATGGTTTAACAATTGAATATTCCGGAGCAAAGTTTTTGGAAGATGCAGAACTTTCTCTTTCAACAGCAAAGTCTTTAATTTCAGATAATCCAGAAGAAGCAAAAAAAGAAATGGGCAAAACAGTTTCTTTTTTAGGCAGTTATTTCAAGCAAAAACAAGAATATGATTCTTTTATTTCTTCAAATGATTATTCTAAAGCATTTACAATTTTAGAACAAGGTTATTATGATGCCCAGAAATCCTATTCTGATTTTATTGTTTCAAATATAGAAAAGAAGTTTGTAGTTAAAACTTTAGCTTTCCAAAAAGAAGATATAGCCCCAACTTTAGGAGATACTTTCTGGCAAACAGCTATCAATCTTAGTTTGGTTTCTATAGTTTTAATTGTTTTAGTTATTTTCTTCTTTTTCAGAGACCCAGTTTTAAGTCTAGCAATTATACTTGCTGCTTTTTTTGATATTATGAGTGCTTTAGCTTTTATGGCTCTTTTCCAAATTCCTTTGTCTCTTTCAAGTATTCCTGCTCTTTTAATGTTAATTGGATATTCAGTTGATACAGATATAATGCTAACAAGTCGTTTAACAAGTTCTAAACATGCTTTAAGAAAAGAAACAGTCCTTAGTATGAAAACAGGACTTACAATGACTTTGACAACTGTTTGTGCTCTTTTAACAATGGTTATTGTCTCATATTTCATGCAAGTAAATGTAATCTTTAATTTAGCAATAGTTCTTCTTTTTGGATTGTTTGGAGACATAATCTCAACTTGGTTAATGAATGCTCCAATTTTGCTTAAATATCTAAGTTCTAAAGGTGGAACATTATGAATCTTAAAAACTATAAATTACTTTTAGTTGCAGTAATGCTTATCTTTTCTTTTTTAATAATTTCTTTCAGAGGTATAGATTTTGGAATTGATTTTGAAGGAGGAACAATGTTCCAAATTCAGTTTGATAAATCAATTACTAGTCCTGAAGAAAAAGCTAGATTAGTTAAAACAATTGAAAGTCGTTTAGATTGGACAGGATTAAAAGACACAACAGTTTCTTTCTTTGGAGATGATTTTGTTCTAGCTCAAATGGCAGAAACAAATCCTGAAACAATAGCAAGAATTGAAAGCTTGTTAAGAAAGCAAGGAGTTTTTGAATCTGTTTTGGATGGACAAGCAATTTTAACAGGAGATGATATAATCAAAGTTTTAAAAGATGCATCTCAAGGTTATTCAATAACTAGAAATTCAGATGGTTCTTATTCTTGGACTTTACCTTTTGTTTTAAGTTCTTCAGGGGCAAAGAAATTCACAGAAGGAACTTTCCATAGATGTGAGCTTTCTTCTTTGAATAGTTCAGGTGGAAAGCAATATGATTGTGAGTATGTTTATTTCTTTATTGACCGTCCTTTAGACTCAGTTCTTTTATTAAGTACAGAAATTTATTCAGAAGATAATTCTCTTTTAGAATATGGAGTTGAAGGAATAGTTCCAAAAGATTCAAGTATAGAAGAAATTCTTGAACAAATAAACACAGATTATGTTTTAGTTTCAGATGGAATATTAACAGACGCACAAAAACAACAACTTTTAGCAACTGGAAAAGATAAAGTAATTATAACTCCTGATTTATCTAGTTTAAGAGAATATTTAGAAAACAATGGTTTTGATGTAAAAGTTATAGAAACTGAGTCTGAAAAACCATGGATAGTAAATGCTTCAGGTTTAAGAAGTGTAGTTTCTTTGCAGGAAGATGTTGCAAATATGGATGTTGCAAATGTTTCTCAAGCAACTTTAATGAGCAAACTCTTAATTAGAGGATATGCAGATAGTTTAGATAAAGCAAAAAGCGAAAGACAAGATATGGAAATTATTTTAGATTCAGGCTCTTTATCTGCTCCAGTCAAAAGCATAAGCAAAGAAGTTATTTCTCCTTTATTAGGGCAGAATTTCTTGCTTGTAGCAGGAATTATAGGTTTAATTGCTTTATTAACAGTTGCATTAGTTCTTTATATAAGATATAGAACAAAAGAAATTGTAATTCCAATTATTTTAACAGGAATAAGTGAAGTATTTATTACAACTGCTTTAGTTTCCTTAATCAGTAAACTTGACTTAGGGGCAGTTGCTGGTTTATTAGCTTCAGTTGGAACAGGAGTTGATGATCAAATAGTTATTGCTGATGAAGTTCTTGAAAGAAGAAAAGAAGATGAAAGTTTAACAGTTTCTTCCCGTATAAAGAAAGCTTTTTTTATTATAGTTGCAGCTGCTGCAACAGTTATTGCAACAATGTCTCCTTTGATTTTAATGGGATATGGTTTAGGAAAATTAGTTGGTTTTGCAATAACAACTATCTTAGGTGTTTTAGTTGGAATTTTAATTACTCGTCCAGCTTATGGAGAAGTAATAAAGATGTTAATCAAAGACTAATATCTTCTAAACAATCTTCTGAAAAATCCTTTTTTAAGTGGTTCAGGATTTTCTCTTACATATTCTCCAAATCTATCCACTATTTTTTTATTTTTTAGATTTTCTGTTTGAGCAAGTTCTCTTAGATATTCCTGTGTTCTTCTAGGTTTGTCTTGATTTGTTACATAGCTATAAAGTTTTCTTCTTAATCCATATAAATAGATAATATCTCTTCTGTATTGTAATACTTTAGGCACAAATACATTTCTTTTAACTTCAGAATTATACTTTAAATCTAAAGAACCTATGGCTGCTAATTTAATGTCTTTAAACCCCATTGATTTAAAAATCTGTTTTAATAAAAATAGAGTTCTTCCACTTGACACAACCTCGTCTAAAATCATTACTCTTTTGTTTTTTTCTTTTTCAAGAGTTTTTGCTAATTTTCCCCCATCTATTCCTTTAAACCATTCTATATCTTCTGTTTGTAGAACATAAGATTTTTCTTTTTTTTCCTCAAAAATTCGTTGTTTCATTTGGCTTGTTCTGTCCCCTAAACTGAAGAATTTTATTCTATCTATCATTGGATTTCTAGTCTGAATCCAATATTCCCTTAATAAGTTTCTTGCAATAAATGCACTTTTCCCAGTAATTACTATTGTTTCTATCTTGTTTTTTTCTATATATCTAGTTAATTCAGACAGTCCTTTTTGTAAATCTTTTAATAATTTTTCGCTTGGCGGCATATACTATTTTTGTCTTAAAGGAATATAAATCATTCTTTTAGTTCATTAAATGACTTTAGTTCCTTTTTCATAAACCAATACCATAACCCAAGAACTATAATAGAATTAATATACCAACTTAAAGTGTGTAATATAGAAACATATTCGCTAGGAGCAAGCAAAATTAAATATAATCTTATCAAATTTACTAGAAGTATGATAGATATTCCTGCTGCTAAAAACATTATTTTCTTATCAAGTTTAGGTTTTCTAAATGAAAAAACTAAAGCAACTAATATTGCTGAATTCAATAATCCAGTGCAGTTTGGGCCAATTACAAAAGCTATATCTTCTTTTAAAATCACATTGTTAAAATTTTCCAAACCCAATATTTTTCCTTCTATTTGTGCTATTGTTGTTTCTAAACCAATTAGATCTATATTAAGTATTAAATATTGCAATAGAAGAAAGATAATCAAGAATTTTATGATAAATTTGTATTTCACCAAGGCACCTTTTTAAGTTTCAATACAAAAGCCAAATAATTAGTTGCTTTATGCATAAATATTGTCAATATTATAATTGCTGATATTTCATAAATACTAGGATATAATATTCCGTAAGTGAATAAAAGAGCTCCAATTACAAAATCTAATTGATCTATAAGAAATAAGTCTTTTCCAGGAGCAATATTTATTCTTCTTTTTATAAATGAGCCTACTAAATCTCCAAATATAGCTCCTAAAGAAGACAAGAAAGAAAATAACAAGTAATTTTCAAATCCTAAACCAAAAGCAAATAAAAGTGTTCCTGCCAGAGTCCCTGCTCCTAATCCAGCTAAACTTCCTTTTATTGTTTTTCCTTTGCCAAAAATAGGTTTTTTATCAATAAATTTAATCCCAAAATCTAAAGGTTTTTTACCCCCAAAAACTAAAGCAGAACCATTAGCACAATACATAGGAACTATTATCAAAAACAATCTTAATAGTTCAATCATATAAGAAAGAAAACCATAGTTTTTTTAAATCAGAACTATTCAAATCAGAATAAGAATTAGCCAAGCTATTAATCCTGAACCAGCTGTGGCTAAGAAGTTGACTTGGTCATTTTCTAATTTTCCTTTATTCTCAAGCTTTCCTAATAAAGAATCAATTATAGTTCCTGCAAATCCTGCAATTCCAATTATTATTGCTTCTTTTAGCAAACCAGTGAAGTAAAAGAAGATTCCTGAGAGAATAAAAGCTGCAATTAATCCGCACAAAGTTCCAAAAATAGTTATTCCAGCATTTGTCCCTTTTTTAACATTTTTCCTTGTAACTATATCTATTGGTTTTTCTTTTGAAAACATTCCTAATTCAGAAGAAATAGTATCAGAGAAAGCTCCAGCAATAGAAGCATATATAGGAACAATTAATGTATATCCTGAAATAAATTCAATTAAAAGAAGCAAAAGAGCCACACCCAAGTTACCTAAAACATTTCCTATTCCTCTTGCTTTATGTTTTTTCTTTTTAAAAGCATCAATTACTGTTGATGATATAAAGAAGACTAAAATGGGAACCAAAATAAACAAACCTTGATAGAAATATATAGTTATTCCTAAAATAAATGCTAATATTCCTCCTTTGATATCTAGCTTTTTGAAGTAAATAGCAATTACAAAAACTAAGAATAAAAAAACAAAAATTGCAATTGTCAAAGCAGAAATCATATCTATTCCTTGAGAACTAATACTTTTTCAATCTCAATTCTTTTTATTGGAGCAACTTTGTTTATCTTTTTAAACAAGCGAGACACAAATCCCCCAAATAAAAGTTCTTGAAGAAATAAATCAAAATCCTTTTTGTTCATTTCTTCTTTTAAGTCAGTAGTTAGAGTTTTTCTTATTTCTTTTTCTGTGCTTTCTGGAACTTTTACTCCTGCAACTGCAGTCAATGTTGTTTTTACAGTTTTTTTATCTTTTGTTTTATCTATTAAAATAGTGCTTATCTTACTGTTTCTTTTTCTGACTATTCTTGAAAGATATCCATGAGAAGTATCAAATCCCATTGCTTGAGTCTTTGCTAAATTTCCTTCAATTGATTTTATTGCAAATATAATTTTTACATGTCTTTTTTGTCTTTGTCCTGTTAAATCAGCCATATTAACTTTTATTTTTCTTCCAATTATATTTTCTGGCTTTGTTGCCATTGTTTCTCCCAATTCTTTGTTATCAAAATTTTTATCAGCAATTATTCTTACATTTATTTTTCTTTTCCATTTATCAACATTAACCTTTGTTTTAGGAGCATTCTTTTTTGTTGGTTTTTCAGTTGTTTTTTCTTTTGCCATCTTATTCACCTAACTCCATTATTATTTTGTCTATTTCTTTAGCTGTATAATTACCTTGGCTAACTATTTTATTGTCTTTTTGGATTTTTATCTTAAACATTTTACTTCACCAATAAAGTTCCGATTTCATCTGTATAAACCCATTTATCTGGGAGTTTTTTATTCATTTTATAGTATTTGACTAATCTTCTAATTTTTGAAAGAGATAATTCATATCCTCTTTTTGCAGTATAGTCTTTTTTATTAGTTCCTAAATGTGATTTTAATGAAACATTTTTCCTTATTAAACTCATTAAGTCTTCAGGTATATCTTGAGTTATTTTTTCTTCCTTTAAAAATTCTCCAATTGATTTTTTAAGTATAACACTTGCTTTTGGAACTCCATGTTGTTCTCTTAGTATTACTCCTATCTCACTTTTTGTCTTTCCTTTATTATTTAAGTCAAGTATAATTGCCTTTACTTCTTCTGGCTTTAAATCTGAGAATTCTCTTATTTTTCTTTTCTTTTCTTTTTTAGGTTTTTTCTCAGCTTTCTTTTCTTCTTCCTTTAGTTCTTCAACAATATCTTCCACTATTTCGTCTTCTTTTTTTGTCATTTAAAACACCTTTTTCTTTCCAGTCCTATTGGTATTGGAAAGCTGTCTTTAAATCGTATATTTATTTTTCCTTTGAAAAGGTTTAAAAAGCTGTGTTTTGCTTTTAGTTTTATGGATAAAATACTTTATCAAGGAGCAGAAGCAGTAATTTCTCTTTCAGATGGAATAATAAAGAAAGAAAGACTTTCTAAATCTTACAGAAATCCTTTTTTAGACAAAGAAATCAGATTACAAAGAACAAATAGAGAAGAAAAATCCCTCTCTTATTCTCGTCGTTTAGGCTTAAATTCTCCAAGTGTTGTTTCTAAAAAAGAAACAACTCTTTTTTTAGAATATTTGCCTTATGAAAAACTTCAAACTTTTCTTTCCCCTCTTAATTACAAAACCCTTTGTTTTCTTTTAGGCAAACAAATCTCTCAAATGCATAAAGGAGGCTTAATCCATGGGGATTTAACTAGTTCAAATATTCTTGTAGATGGAAAAAAACTATTTTTTATTGATTTTGGTTTGTCTTTCCGTTCTTCTCGTTTGGAAGACAAAGCAGTTGATTTGTTAAATCTCAAAAAGACATTTTCTTCTACTCATCCTGAACTTTCCAAAGCTTGGCAAGAGATAATTCGCGGGTATGCAGACAAAGAAGTAGAATCTCAAGTTGAGAAAATAGAAAAAAGAGCTAGATATCTTTAATTTTATCATAAAAACCTTTAATTGAAAAAAATCTTCTTTCTTTTTTCAGTTATTGAGGATTTTTCTTCTTCCAAAAAATCTTGAAGAATTTGTTTTTGTTTCTTAGAGAGGTTTTTAGGTAATTCCAAGATGATTTTTATGTATAAATCACCTACATAATTTCTTGAATCTTTTATTCCTTTTCCTTTAATCCTTAATATAGTTCCCTCATTTGTATTTGCTGGAATCTTTAGTTTTTCTTTTCCATATGGACTTGGAACTTCAATTTCTGTCCCAAGCATTGCTTCTGATATTCCAATAGGAATTTCTATATACAAATCATTACCATCTCTCTTATAGTATTTGTGAGGTTTTATTCGGACTACAAAAATAATATCTTTATTTTTTATTCTCTCCCCATTTAAAACTCCAGCTGGAATTTCAATTTTTACTTTTTCTTTTTTACCTTTTTTTTCAATTTTCCCTGTTCCCCCACATCTTCCGCAAGCTCCTTGCATCATAAACAAACCAAACGGACTTCTCATTTCTTTTCTTTCTTGCCCAGTTCCATTACAACTTGAACATTTCTCAAACTCTGGAATTTCGACTTCAATTTCTTTTCCTTTAACAGCATCCATAAATTCTATTACTATTTCAGCATAGGTTTGAGTTTGTCTTCTTTCAGATGTTCCAAATCCTTGTCCTCCAAAAAAGTCCGAGAACCCAAAACCAGAACTCTCAAAATCAAATCCCATTCCTCTAAATATATCTGAGAAATCAAATCCTCCTTGGCTAAAACCAGAAGCTCTTTCATATGAATCCCCAAACCTATCATACATTTCTCTTTTTTTAGAATCTTTTAAAGTCTCATATGCTTTTGTTACTTCTTTGAATTTCTCCTCAGCTCCTGCTTCTTTATTCAAGTCTGGATGGTATTTTTTTGCCAGATTTTTATATGCTTTGCTTATTTCCTCTTGTGATGCCTTTTTAGGAATACCTAGTATACTGTAATAGTCTTTTGTCATTTTCATACCTATTGCTTGTTTTCCTGATTATCGTCTTCTGGCTTTTGCTCATTAGAACCTTGCTGATAGATATTTCTTCCTATATCCATTAGTTTATTTTGCAATTCATCTGCTTTTCTTTTTATTTCCTCATAATTCTTTGGCTCTTTTTTCAATTCTTCTTCTAGTTCTTCTTTATGTTTTACTAGGTTTGCTTTTTCTTCATCTTTTAATTTGTCTTTATAGTCTTCTAATACTTTCCCAGTTTGGAAAACCAAAGATTCAGCAGTATTAAAGACTTCTATTTCTTGTTTTCTTTTCTTGTCTTCTTCAGCATGTATTTCAGCTTCTTTTTTCATTTTCTCAACTTCTGAATCTGAAAGCTTTACTCCTGAAACAATCTTTATACTTTGTTCTTTTCCTGTTCCTTTGTCTTTTGCAGTTACATTTAATATTCCATTTGCATCTATATCAAATGTAACTTCAATCTGAGGCATTCCTTTTGGTGCAGGAGCTATTCCTGTTAATTGGAATCTTCCTAATGAACGATTGTCTTTTGCCATTGGTCTTTCTCCTTGCACAATATGTATGTCTACAGTTGTCTGATTATCAGAAGCTGTTGAAAATATTTGGCTTTTTTTAGTAGGTATAGTTGTGTTTCTTTCAATCAAAGGAGTTGCAACTGCTCCTAAGGTTTCTATTCCCAAAGTCAATGGAGTTACATCTAGTAAAAGAACATCTTTCACTTCTCCTGATAAAACTCCTGCTTGCACAGCAGCACCCATAGCAACACTTTCCATTGGGTCTATTCCTCTTTCAACTTTTGTTCCTAATATTTTTTCTAAAAACTTTTGAACAACTGGCATTCTTGTTGGCCCTCCAACTAAGATTATCTTATGTATATCTGAGGCTTGCATTTTTGCATCTGCCATTGCAGTTCTTAAAGGTTTTTCACATCTTTTTATCAATGGGTCAATTAATTGTTCTAGTTTAGCTCTTGTTATTTTCATATTCAAATGTTTTGGGCCTGAATTATCTGCAGTTATATAAGGTAAATTAATGTCTGTTTCTAAAACAGTGCTTAACTCAATCTTTGCTTTTTCAACTGCATCGTTTACTCTTTGCATTGCAACTTTGTCTTTTTCCAAATCCAGTCCTTCTTGTTTTTTGAATTCTTCTAAAACATATTTCAGAAGAACTTCATCCATATCTCTTCCTCCTAATTCAGTGTCTCCACTTGTGGACTTGACTTCAAAGACTCCATCACTCATTTCCATAATAGTTACATCTAATGTTCCTCCTCCTAAATCAAATACTAAAACTTTCATTGTTTTTTGTTTATCTAAACCATAAGCCAAAGATGCAGCTGTTGGTTCATTAACTATTCTAACAACTTCTAATCCTGCAATTTTTCCTGCATCTTTTGTTGCTTGTCTTTGGTTGTCATCAAAATAAGCAGGTACAGTTATAACTGCTTTTTCAACTTTTTCCCCCAAGAATTCTTCTGCATCTTCTTTTATCTTTCTTAAAACAAATGCAGATAATTGTTGAGGAGTATATTCTTTTCCATTTGCTTTGTATTTGTAATCTGTTCCCATTTTTCTTTTAAATCCAGTAAATGTTTTTTCAGGATTAGTTACAGCTTGTCTTCTTGCTGGCTCTCCAACTACAACTTTTCCTTCTTTATCAAAAGCAACAATACTTGGAAATGATTTTCCATATTGGCTTGCTCCTTCTTTACTGGGTATAATTGTTGGTTTTCCAGCAGTTAAAACAGAAGCTGCTGAATTACTTGTTCCTAAATCAATACCTATTATTTTAGTCATTATCTACACCTCTTAAATTTACTTTTACTTTAGATGGTTTTACAACATATCCTTTGTAAGTATAACCTTTCTGAAAAATTTCTAAAATTTCTCCATCTTTTTCAGTTTTCTTTTCAGTCATTATTGCTTCATGTTTTTCAGGATTAAAATATTTATTTTCTATTTCTTCCAATTCTATTGATTTCATTATTTGTTTAGTTTGTTCCATTAAAGGCAAAATTTCTTTGTTTTTCTCAGATGCTTTTTCAATTGTTTCAATTATTGGAATGAAATTTTTAATAAATGAAATCTCAGTATTTCTTTTTATTATATCTTTTTCTTTCTCAATTCTTTTTATATAGTTTTCAAAGTCTGCTTGTAATCTTTTTGTTACATCTTTGTAATCTTCTATTTCTGATTCCATTTTTTTAGCAACATCTTTGTAATCCTCAATTTCTTTTTTCAATTGCTTTATGTCTTGTTTTATTACTTCTTCTTGTTTTTCTAGTTCTTTATTCATATTTTTCCCCTGTCTAAACTCCTTAGTCAATAACTAAACTATATAATCAAAATATTTAAAACCCTTTCTCTGCCTTTTTATAGTATGGAACAAGAAGGACTAAAGATAATCATAAGGAAAAGCCCTCGTCCCTATTCAGATGATAGTGATGAAATTTTTAGATGGTTTTGTCGTTCATTTGGAATCTTTGAAAACATAGACAAAGACAAAGTTGCTTCTTCTGTATTTCGTACAGTTTATATTTCTAATAAACAAGGAGATAAACTTTCCTCAACTGATTTAGCAAAAAAAGTAGGAATGTCTCGTGGTTCAGTTATTAATCATTTAAACAATTTAATGGAAAGAGGCTTAGTTGTTAAAAATGGAAGATTTTATTTTGTTCGCAGACAGTCATTCTATGATTTAGTCAGAGACTTAGAAGATGAAGTTGATTCTATTTTTTCCCGTATGCATGAATTAGCTAAACATCTGGATGAAGAATTTGATTGATTTCTGAAAAACCCAATCAAAATGTTTTTATATACCTTTTTTCTTATCTTATAATGCCTACAATTAGAAATAATACTAATTCAAAGAAAAAAAAATCCAAGAAAAAGAGAACATTTGTTTCTAAATTTCCTTCTACAAAAAATATCACAGAAAAAAACAAAATCAATGATTTAAAAGAATACAAAAAAAGAACAATTTATTCTTTAATAGCAATAGAAACATTTTTTGTTTTCCTTTTTGTTTATTTAGTTTATTCTTTCTCCGAGAATTATTACAAAACAGGAGCAATAGAGACAGGACAAGTTTTTCCATTAGCAGTTATTTTTCTAGCAATTTTTTTGCTTTACAAACTTCTTGAAAAGAAATTCAATCCTATTTTAGAAGCTCAGAGACAAACAACTTCTCTTACAAAAGATGCATTCAAAAGAAACTTAAAAGATTTCAAAAAACTTACTTTGCTTTTGGTTGATTTTATTTTTATAGTTGTAATAGTCTTGGCAATTTGGGCATATTTAGACCCAGAAGTTTCAATAATCAATTGGATTGAAATGGGAATTTACCCTCCTTTTTCTACTTTGGGAAATATTGCAATCTTTGCTTTTATAATGCTAATTTTATATTATCTTTATAAAACAACTAAAAAAATAAGGGTTTAATTATGGGATTAAACAGAAATGTCTCACTTAAGGAAGCAGTATTTTATGGAGTGGGAACAATAGTTGGAGCTGGGATATATGCTTTGGTTGGAATTGGAGCTGGAATTGCAGGTAATGCACTTTGGATAAGTTTTCTTCTTGGAGCAGCAATTGCTGCTTTAACAGCTTTTTGCTATGCTGAACTTTCTTCTTTTTTTCCAAAAGAAGCTGCCGAATATGTTTATATTACAAAATCTTTTGGCTCAAGAAGATTTGCTTTTATAATCAGTTGGCTTGTAATCTTAAGTGCTCTTTTTGCAATTGCAACAGTTTCTGTTGCTTTTGGAAATTATCTTTCTCCTTTAATAGGAGTTCCTCCTCTTTATATCTCTATTTTCTTAATTATTTTTGTAACTATTATTAATGCAATTGGAATAAAACAATCTTTGGGAATAAATATGCTTCTTACTATTTCTGCAATTATAGGTTTGCTTTTAATTGTCTTTTTCGGAGCAGGCTCCATAGGCTCAGTAGATTATTTTGTTTTTGAAATTCCCCCTCTTTTTTATGCTGCCTCTATTATGTTTTTTGCTTTTATAGGTTTTGAAGAAGTTGCAAATATAGCAGAAGAAATCAAAGAACCAAGAAAAAATGTTCCAAAAGCAATACTTTATTCTGTGCTTATTTCTTCTATAATTTATATTTTGATTTCAATAGTGGCAGTAAGTGTTATTCCAGCTGAAACTTTGGCTCAGTCAAAAGTTCCTTTGGCCGATGTTGCTCATGTTCTTATGGGTCCAAATGCCTTTCTTTTACTAAGTCTGATTGCTTTGGCTGCAACAGGAAACACAGTTCTTAATACTTCAATTGCTACTTCTCGTCAATTTTATGGTTTAGGAATGAACAAAGTTCTTCCTTCTATTTTCTCTAAAGTCTCAACTAAAACCCAAACTCCTGTTTTCTCAATCTTTATTGCTGGAGCTTTTTCTTTAATCCTCCTTTTTTCAGGAAATATAGAATTTTTAGCTGAGATGACAACAGCAGGAGTGTTCATAGTTTTTATTGCCACAAACTTATCTTATATAAAAACTAAATATGACTTCCCAATGAGAAAAATATTTAATTTACCTTCAATTAAAGGAATTTCAATACTCGGAATATTAGCAATTATTGCAAACTTAATTCTTTTCTTTTCTTTACCTTTAACAACTATTTTTTATATTTCAATTTTAACTTTGATTGGCTTTCCTCTTTATTATATTTCTGATCATTTATCCAAGAAATATCCTCATAGTCTATTCTGAAATTCTGGTTTGTTTCTGTTTGCTTTATTGTTTGTTTTACTCCTGCTTTTTTCATCAACAAAGTTAAATAAGCTATCATTGCTCCATTATCCACACAAACTTCCTTTTTAGGGAAGAAAGCCTTGGCTTTTCTTTCTTCACACATTTTTTCCATCATTTCTTTTAGAGCCTTGCTTGAAGCTACTCCTCCAATTACTAAAACTTCTTTTTTTCCAGTATGGGCTAATGCTCTTTCAGTTACTTCTGTAAGCATTGCAAAAGCAGTATGCATTACACTATATGCTAAGTCTTCTTTTGTTCCTTTTTTTCCTTGTGCAGAAGTTAATAACCCACTGAAATTCAAATCCATTCCTTTTATAGTATATGGCATTTGAATATACTTTTTTCCTTGAAAATACAATTTGTCTATCTCTGGGCCAGCTGGAAAACCTAGTCCTAAATATCTCCCATACATATCAAGCATATTCCCAATTCCAATATCTAATGTTTCCCCATAAACTCTGTATTTTTTTTTGTAATATCCAATTATTTGGGTATTTGCTCCACTTGCATAAACAAAGATTGGATTTTTAGCACCAGTATCTAATTTTCCAATTTCTAAATGAGCAATTGCATGATTTACTCCAATTAATGGTTTTTTATATTCCAAAGCCAAAGTGCGAGCTCCGACAGCCCCATTATCTAAACAAGGGCCTAGTCCAGGACCTTTAGCAAACCCAATTACATCAATATCTTTTATTTCTACTTTTGCTTTTTCCAATGCTTCTTCTAAAACTTCTTTGAAATTTTCCAAAATAAAGTCTGCTGCTTCTCTTGGTTTTATTCCGCCTTGTTTTGTTTTAAATTGTCTTTTACAATTAGCCAAGATTTTTTTGTCTTGTACAATTCCTATTCCAATTGTGTGAGCAGTTGATTCAATTCCTAAAGCAATCATATCTTTCTTAGAATCTGTAAGTTTAAAACTCTTCTTTTTATGTAGAATCTTCTTACATAACTCTTTTTTTTAATTAACCTAAGAAGAATATTTTTTTAATAAAATTTTCCCAAAAAGAAAAAATTATTTTTTCATTTCTGTATATCCGCAAGCACCACATGTCCATCTGTCTTTATGGCTAGCCATAAATACTCCGGCTCCACATTTGGCACAAGCTCTGTTTGTTCTTGTTATTGAATCTCCAGAAACTTTATAATGTTTTGATTTACTTGGTTTTGCATGTATCTTTCTTTGCTTTTTACCTTTTCTCTCAGTCTTTCCCTTCTTCTTTGCCATCTTTTTCACCTTTTATTCTTTTTGCCAAATATTTATTCTCAATTCTGTTAAGTTCTTCAGCAGAACCATAAATTTTTGCATTTATCTTTATTTTGTTGTTTCCATAACTTGCATCAATCTTATCTAATGAAATTTTATCTTTACTAGTATTATAATGTAGAGATATTGCCTCAATTGTTTTTTTTCTATCAGGAACTATTTTTCCTTCTGTCTCTAAAATCAATTCTTTTCTATTCAAAATTTTGTTATTTGTTACTTTTATTTCTTTTAATTGCATATTATCACCTATTAAGCTTTATTGCATATTTTCCTGGACTAGCAATTTTCATTTTTTTTGCTATATCACTTTTTTCAGTATCTATTATATAGATATAACCTGACCATAAACTTGTTGTCTGATTTTCTCCACATATTGGACACTTTTTTTCTTCTTCTTCCAAGACTCTTCTGCAAATCTTACATGCTTTTTCTTTACTCATTTTTTACCGCCTTTCTTTTTTGTTTTCTTTGTTGTGTCTCTTTTTTCTTTTGCATCTTGACTCATCCATTCTTCTTTTCCTAAAGCATTTTGTCTCATTGTTAGTCCAATCTTTGAACCAGATGTATTTCCTTTCATAGATACAGTTACAATTTTTGCAATAACATTATCTTTTGCCATTAATTTCTTTTTGGTTTTTTTACCAACAAATGCGGCTTGTTTAGCATCATAATTAATGAAATCTTCCATTATTTGACTTACATGAACTAATCCTTCAACAGGTCCAATTTTGGCAAAAGCCCCAAATTCAACTATATCTGAAATAGTTGCTTCAACTGTTTCATGAATCTTAGGCTCATAAACAATTAATCCTGCCTCTGCTGTGTAATAAATATTTGCATCTCCTGGAACAATTTTTCCGTCTCCTATTTTATCAACAGAATCAACTGAAACAACCAACCCTATATTTGGTACAATTGTTCCGTCATATTGTTCTCTTAAAGCATCTAAAGTTGACTGCTTTAAATCACTTTTTATAAACTTTGGGTGTATCCCAACTTTTTCTTTTATCTTTACATAATAATACATCAGAGCACCTCATCAATATTCATTAAACCTTTTTTACCAAAAACTAAAAATCTTCCCCCATTCTCTTTTATTTCTTTTTGAAGAGCACGGTCATTTGTAATTATAATATAATTATTTTTTGCTGCCTCTATTAACTGAGAGTCAGCTTTTTTAAGAGAAAATGATGTTTTCCCTATATTGTATTTGCGGAGTATACTTTTTAAAACATTGGTTTTCACTACTTTTCTTTTTTCTAGAATAGCCAGTTCTTTTTCAGCTTCTTCCAGAATATATATTTCGCTTTTTTCCCCGTAATTTTCAAATATCTGCTTAAATATATCTCTTTTTTCTTTAACCATATAAACCAACACATTTGTATCAATTATAAATTTCATATAACTACACCATAGCCAGCCAAAGCCCATCTATTTCCTGTTTTTTTGCTTATAGCTATTTTTTGCCCTTTTTTAAAACATAGTTTTTGTCTTGCATTTAATTTAATTTTCTTTTTAGTGTATTCAGTAACCAAAGCAGTTGTTACCAAAGCTCCAACAGTAATTACAATAGTTTCATTTGTTCTTAGTTCTTCAGTTCTTCCTAAATCAGTATATTCTAATTCCAGATTACTTTTTGGTTCTGGTAATGAACCTTTTTTTCCTAGAATAACTCCTTTTAGTCTATCTCCTTGTGAAAAGCTTGGGTCTATCTCAGTTCCAATTGCTATCAAACCCCCAGCTACTGCATTTTTCAGTTTTCCTCCGGATGCAGAAAGAGAAATTGCTTTTATTTCTGTTATATCTTCATTTAGTCCTGGAACCATATCTAATAAATCTCCTTCTTTTAATTCTCCATGCAATATTGCTCCACCAATAACCCCCCCTTTCATATCTTTTATTTTTATTCCTGGTTTATTAACATCAAAACTTCTTATTGCATACATTTGCAAAGGTTTGTTTTTATCTCTTTCAATAGTAGGTATCTCATTTTGAATTGTTTCTAATAATACATCTATATTTATGTTAAAGGGAGCAACCACAGGAATTATCTTTGCCTTGTAATCATTTTCTTCTAGAAATTTTTCAATATCTTTCTTGTTAGCTAATGCTTTTTCCTCAGTTACTAAATCAACCTTTGTCTGAGCAATGATTATTTTCTTGATTCCAGCAAGTTTGATAGCCAAAAGATGTTCTTTTGTTTGTGGTTGTGGGCATTTCTCATTTGCAGATATGACTAATATAGCTGCATCCATTATTGCTGCTCCTGATAACATAGTAGTCATCAAAGTTTCGTGTCCTGGAGCATCAACAATTGAAATTATTCTTTCCAATTTTCCTTTTTTTCCACAAACAGGGCAAGATTTCTTATTGGTGTAGAGTGTTTTACACCCTGAACATCTATGTATTTCTACATCCGCATACCCTAATCTTATTGAGATTCCTCTTTTGATTTCTTCACTATAAGTATCTGTCCATTTTCCACTTATAGCTTGAGTTAATGTGGTTTTTCCATGGTCCACATGTCCAATCATTCCTATGTTTATTTCAGCCTGACTCATTTCTTTTCCTCTTCCTTTTTAGGAGCAACTTCTTCAATTGAAACTGAACCTTGTTTTATTATCTTTACATTTATTTGTTCAATTTCGGAACTTATATTGTTTCCTCTAACATTTTTCCTTGTTCTTTCTCCTTTTTCTGTTTTCCTTAATCCTATTCCTTTTCCCATTAGGATTTTTTTTCTCATAGTCCCATCTAAACTTGGTTTCATTGGAAACCCTTGTTTATCTGAACCTCCTCTTATTTCTCCTTCATATCCACTTAGGCCAAGAGAATCCAACTGAACCTTGTCCCCTATTCTTTTTCCTATAAAGGAGGACTGGTCAGATGTAAACTGATAAGCCTTTTTTGTTTTTGGGTCTGAAACAATTATTTTCATTATTTATCAACTCCTTATTATTTTTTTTATTTCCTCCAAAACAGGATAAACTTCTTTATCCAAATGTTCCTTGATTTGTTCAAGCTTAACTAAATCTTTTAGGGATATATATGTATATAGAACCTCATTCTCTTTTAAGTTCTTTCCTATATTCCCATTGTCTATTGAGATTGCAACTTCTTGTCCTTCAATAGCTTCTTCTATATCTTTACCATTTGCTTGTATTTCCTTTACTTCTCCTATTTCTTCTTTTTCTTTATTCATTATTTTAATTCCTTTTTTTAATTTTCCCTCTAAAATTCTTATTCCTATAATTGCAGGTTTGCAATTTCTAAAACAACACCCTTCTAAAAATCTCATTTTACAAGGATATCCAATTTCATCAATTATCCTTATTTTTTCTCTTTCTTTTTCTTTTGAATACCAGATATCATAGTCTTCTAGTATCTTATATATCACATTATCCTGAAAGATTTTAATATCATTTTTTCCAGCTTCTTCCAAAGCAACCAAATCTACTTTTACATTAAATCCAAGTATTATCCCATTGTAGTAGTTTTTTTCCTTTATTATTTTAGCTTCCAATACATCTTTTTTTGTTATCTCTCCAATATCTGCTTTTGCTATATGTATTCCTTTTTCTTTAATTAGCACAATCATTGCTTCCAAAGAACCTAAAGTATCTGCTTTAATTATTACTCCTTCTTGTTCTGTATTTATCTTTATATCCTTCATTTCTTTTTTAAGTTCTTCAATTTCTTTTCCTGTTTTAATAACAATCAAAGGAGAACCAGCAATAACTCCTTCTAAATCAGGGGCAGATATTTTTATTCCACTTGCTGCTTGAACTTCTTCAACTCTTTGAAACCTTTCTTTTGTTAGTCTCATTTCTTCCATTGCTTTAGGTTTTAATAATGCTCTTATTTTAGTTTCTTTAACTCCGCTGTGTGTTATAACTCCGATTTTATCATTTGTTTTAATTTTCCCAGAATAAAGAATAACATCAATTGTTGTTCCCATTCCCCTTTCTTCTTTTACTTCCAAAATAGTCCCTTTTCCTTTTTCATCTTCTTTTATGTTTAAATTTTCTTTTAGAAATTTTTGACTTAATCCTGTAATCAACATTAAAAGTTCAGGAAACCCTTCTCCAGACATTGCAGATACAGGAACAATAGATATTTCTTTTGTAAAATCTTTGCATCTATCAAATCTTTCAGAATTAAATCCTAAATTATAAATTTCTCCAACTAATCTATATATTTTTTCTTCCATTATTTGCTTTGCATCTTCTGTTTGCTTTTCTTCATTTTCACTAAAACTTCCTTTTGATGTTTTCCATCCATATATTTTGTCTATTTTATTTACTGCAATTATAAAAGGAGTCTTGAAATTTTTCAAGATTTCAATTGCTTCTTTTGTTTGTTTTTGTATTCCTTGATTTATATCTATTACTAATATAGCTAAATCAGCAATACTTCCTCCTCTTGTTCTTAAACTTGTGAATGCTTCGTGTCCAGGTGTATCAATAAACAACAATCCAGGAATTCCTAATTGAAAATTATATTTTTTTAATAATTCCCCTGATATTTTTTGAATTATCTCAGCTGGGATTTCCGTTGCTCCTATATGTTGAGTAATTGCTCCAGCTTCTTTTTCTGCAACTGTTGTTCCTCTTATTCTGTCTAAGAGAAGAGTTTTACCATGGTCAACATGCCCTAAAACAGTTATTATTGGTTGTCTGATCACTCTTCTCAAACTCCACTTATTCAAATATCTCCTCTTTTTTGAAGAATATTTTTATTTCTCTTTCAGCACTTTCTTTTGAGTCGCTTGCATGTACAATACTCTCAGTCACATTTAAAGCAAAATCTCCTCTAATTGTTCCTGCTGGGGCTTCTACTCCATAGGTCGGACCAGCAAGTTTTCTCATTACATCTATAGCTCTCTCCCCTTCTATAACAAAAACAATAACAGGTAGGGTTTTCATAAACCCCACCAATTTTCCATAGAAAGGTTTCTCTTTATGTTCTGCATAGTGTTTTCCAAGAATCTCGTCATCCAAATGCATCATTTTTGCTCCAATTATTCTCAAGCCTTTGTCTTCTATTCTTGAGATAACTCTTCCAGCAATTTTTCTTCCCATTGCATCTGGTTTTATTATAACAAGAGTCTTTTCACTCACTTTTTTTCACCTTTTGTCTTTCTCTTCTTTTTCTTGTTTTTGTCTTATCTTTTGTTTTTCTTTCTCTTTTCTTTTCTATTACTTCTTCTTTTTCTCTTTTTATTTTTTCTTCTTTTTTTATCCATTTGAGTTTTGCAGGATTTCTTCTTAGGTTCAAAAGGTTTCTTTCGCATTTTTTAGAACAAAAATAAAAAACAGCTCCTTCTTTTTTGACATAAATAAGCCCTGTTCCAGGTTTTATGTTTTCTTTACAGAAAGTACATTCCATTTTATCTTCCTCCCTTTATGTCCTTTGCTTCGTGTTCAGTATTCAAGAGAATAATTATATCTCCATTTTTTACTAAACCTTTAACATTTCTTCTTTTTACTCTGCCTTCTTCTCTTCCTTCGAGAATCTTACAAAGAACTTGGGTTATTTCTCCATGCACTCCTGTTCTTTTTATTATTTCAACAACTTCTGCAGGAGTTCCTCTTTCGTCTGCCATTTACATCACTCTTTCATTGCTTTGAGCTTTTCAATAAATTTTTGGAGCTCAGCTTTATTTTCTCCTTCATCTACAATAGCAATAGCTGAAGTACCTACTTTTAGTCCAACTGCCTTTCCCAAATCTTCCTTTGCAGGTGTGTGTGAAATAGCAATTCCTTTTTCTTTTGCTATTATTGGCAAATGAGCAACAAGTTCTTTAGGATTTACATCATCTGCTATAACAACAAATTTAGCACTTCCTCTTTCAATTGTTTTGGTTACCTCATTAACACCAATCTTTATTTTTCCTCTTTTTTGTTTTATACTAGTTAAAAGATTAATTTGTTCCTTAACCATGTTCTCAGACATAGCCATTTTTATTACCTCCTTAAAGTCATAGGCAATAATCCAAAATTAGATTATTGATTAATAAACTTCTTCTTCACAACCTTTAAAAAGGTTTTTTATTGTCTTTTTCTCTAACAAAAGGTTTAATTTATTGTCTTTGCTTATTATTTTATGCCTTCTAAAATTGAGAAAGATGCTTATAGATATGCCATAAAAAATGCTTTTCTTCATAAAGGAAAAGCTAGCCAAGGAGCAGTCGTAGGCAAATTAATTGCTTTGCATGGAAAAGATGCTTCTAATTTGATAAAAATCTCCAAAGAACAAGTTGAAAAAGTAAATTCTCTTTCTTTTTCTATTATTGAATCTGAATACAAAAAGTTTGAAAATGATTATGAGCTTAAACCTCAAGAGAAACCAGAAGGTTTGCCTGAAATCCCAAACTTAAAAAAAGCAATTACAAGATTTGCTCCAAATCCAAGTGCTCATCCACATATAGGACATGCAAGGGCAGCAATTCTTTGTTATGAATACTCTCGTAAATATTCTGGTAAGTTTACACTTCGTTTAGATGACACAGACCCAAAAATAAAAAAAATACTTTCAGACAGTAAGAAAATATTTATTGAAAATTTGGAATGGTTAGGAACAAAACCAGACAAATTTTATTTTGCAACAGACAATATGGAAAAATATTATGATTATATGCAAAAACTTGTTTCTCTTGGGCAAGCATATGTTTGCATATGTAAATCTGAAAAATGGAGAGAATTAACAAGAAAAGGAGAACCTTGCCCATGTCGTTCTAAAAATTCTAAAGAGCAGGAAAAAGAATTTGCTAAGATGCTTAATCATACTTATAAAGAGGGAGAAGCAGTTCTTCGTTTAAAGACAGACTTAAAGCACAAGGATCCAAGTGTAAGAGATTGGTGGTTAGCTAAAATAGTAGATAATCCAATTCATCCATTTGTTAAAGACAAACATATTTGGCCATCTTATAATTTTTCTTCAGCTTTAGAAGATAAGTTTGAAGATATAACTTTGATTATAAGAGGACAAGAACATGAACAAAATGCTACAAAACAAAAATTCCTTTATAAGATTTTTAATTGGGAATACCCTTTTTGCATTCATTATGGAAGAATAATTTCCAAAGAATACCCAATTTCTAAATCAGAAATTCTTAAAGGAATAAAAGAAGGCAAATACACAGGCTGGGATGACCCTCGCTTATTGACTTTAGAGGCTTTAAGAAAAAGAGGAATAAAACCAGAAGCAATCAAACATTTAATTTTAGATATGGGGACAACTACATCTGATGCAAACTATGATTCAGCTAAACTTGAAAACTACAATCGCTCTTTAATTGAGGGTTGTCAAAGATTCCCTCTTTTTAAAAATATTCGTGAAATTCAGCTGGATAAAGAGTATAAAATAGAAAAAGATAATTTGAAATATAAAATTTCAAAAGTTTTTATTCCTTCTGAGGCTAAAGGCTTAGTCAAGTTCAGGGAATTAGGAAATTTTGAAATCAAAAATTGCCAAGCAATACCTTCAGAAAAAGACACAAAAATAATTGTTGATTGGATTTCTGAGCCTTTGAAAATTTTTATTCTTGAGAAAAATTCCCAAAAGAAAGAATATTACACTGAGAAATCCATAGAAAAACAAAAAGAATATGTCTATTTCTCTAAATATGGGTTCTGTAAAAAAGATTCTGAATTTTTCAGATTTACTCATTCTTAATTATTTTTTCCAATTTTGTTCAAAATAAGATTTAAGTGCATTTATCATATGCTTGTTGTTTAATACAGCTAAATTATAATTAGGTTCTTTATTTAATCCCATTAACAATCTAGAATCATCAATTATATATGCATGTAAATCATGTGGTTTGTGTACAGCATTTAAACCATGCATCTCATTATTTGCATTTATGACTTTAACATCTTTTTTCTGACTTAATTCTTTTAAAATTGAGATTATTTTTTTATTTCCTGGTTTTAAATTAGTAAATGCAACAACACCTTCTTTTGCTTTTCCTAATTCTTGTAATATGACTCTTTCCATATCTCTTTCTGTTTTTAATTTAATTAATTGTTCAGCTTCTTCTTCTAAGTCAGGGTCAGAAAACTGTTTTAATAATCCATCTATTTCTTGCAATTCATTTTTTCTTTCATCTGTTCTTTTTTGTAAAGCTTCCTTTATTTTATGTAATCTAAATATCTTAGGACTATCTGAGACTTGCATTACAAATCCTTCTTCCTCTAGTTTTTCTAAAACATCATATATTCTTGTTTTAGGTATTCCTGCAACTCTGCTTATATTTGGAGGAGTTGATTCTTTCAATTTGAGCATTGCATTTATAGTATTTATCTCATATTTAGTTAATCCTATTTTTTTCAGGTTTAACTCACTTAAATTAACAGTCATATAAATAGATGAAAGGAAGCATATTTATTCTTTTTGTTTAGTTTTATGTATAATCTTTATATATAATTGAAGAATAACCTACAACTTTTTCTCCTATTGATTGAGTATATTCTAATAACTCTGGTTTTAATTTCTTTTTCTTAGCAATTAAAGAAGCAACAAAAACACCTTGGTAACCACAAATTGAATATTTTTTTTCAACAACTTTTTTATAAAACTCATCAGGTTTTTCTTTCAACAAAGAATCTATTGCATCATAATCATTTTTTTTCGCATTTTCAGGACTTAAATAATGAGAAAAGTCACAAGAAACAACAATTGGAATTTTTAATTTAAATAAAATTTCTGAGAGCTCTTCTAGCTTAGATTTCTTTTGAACATTTAGATTAATTGGAATAATTTTAAATTTTTTTAGATAATTTTGCATTAAAGGTAAGATAATTTCCAAAGAATGTTCTTGATAATGAGCAGAGTTATTTTCTGTCCCTATCTCTTTCAAGACTTCTTTTGTTTTTTCGCTGTTTTTCACTACTCCGAGAGGAGTTTCCCAATCCTCAGTACTGATTGTAATCTCTCCAATTCCATTATGGCTTGGACCTAAAAGAACATACTCTTGAGATTTTTGTAAGTGAGAAATAGATAATGCAGAAGTTTTACCTGAATATTTATATCCAGCATGTGGAGATATAACTATATCAGCATCTCCTTTGTATTTTATTGAAAAAGATTTTATTGTGTCTTTCAAATTTTTAGAAGGATAGAAATAATCTGAAAAAAGATAATTTCTCATCTTTCTCTCCTATTCCCTCTTGGAAATCTTCCTCTATTTTGTCTTCTTATTTTCTCAGAATTCTCAGTTTTCTCTTGCTTTATTTCATATTCAAATGCATCTGGATTAACTTTGAAATCAGTATCTATTTTTATTATTCCTTTTTTCTTCAAATACTCTCTTGTGAAAAGCCAAAACACCAAAGCCAAGCTTTTTCTGCCTTTGTTGTTTATTGGCACAATAAAATCAATGTTGTTTGTATCGTTATTTGTAGAACATAAAGCAATTACTGGAACATTTAATTTTTTTGCTTCAACAACTGCTTGTTTGTCTATCTCTGGGTCTGCAACAAAAACAATTGAAGGTTCAAAAAATCTTTTTGTAGATGGATTTGTAAAAACCCCAGGAACAAATCTTCCTGTTATTGCTTTTGCTCCAATTAATTCTGCAAACATTTTTGCTGGTTTTTGTGAATATGGACGTCTTGAAACAACAACTATTTTCTCAGTTTCATAATTTGATATAAACTCAACTCCTTGTCTTATTCTTTCATCAATTGTCTTTATTTCCATTACTTTGATTTTATCAGGTCTTGTTTTGTAAATGAATTTTTTCATTCCTTCACTCTTAAATCTAGTCCCTATATGTGTTCCTGTCTTCAAATATCTTTCATTATCCACTAAGTATTCTTCAGTCATTTTTACACCTTATATTTTATTACATCATCAATTGTTTCAACATGAGTCAAAATCATTTTTCTGCAACAATATCTTGTTAGTCCCAAATAATCCAAAGCTTCTTTCGGAGTCTTTCCTTCTTCCAAAAGTTGTTTATATTTCTTATATTCTGTTGCAATTTCTTTTCCACATGTAAAGCATCTTATTGGTATTATCAAAATAATCACCTTTTACTCATTTGTTTTCTAGCTCTTGCTCCTTTCCCAAGAGGTTTTTTTGCTTCTTTTCTTCTTGGGTCATCAATCAATAAAACCCTGTCATATTCAATAAATTTTCTTTTTAATTTTTTGTCTTTCTTTGCAATTTCAATAATTAATTTTGCAATAACTGAGCGTGCTGCACTCATTTGTGAAACTCTTCCTCCTCCTTTTACTTCTATTTTCATGTCCCATTCTATAGGAGTTTCACAGATAAGAATTGGTTCCATAACATATTTTTTAAGTATTTCAGGTTGGATTATATTTATATCTTCACTATTGATTCTTATTTTACCTTTTCCTTCTACAGCATTTCCTTTTGCAATCGCTGTCTTTTTTTTAGCTTTTGCATATATGACTTTCTTTTTAACCATTATATCACCATTTTGCTCCTAATTCTTTACTTATTTCTCCAATTGTTCTTGTTTTTCCAGAGCCTTTGTATTCTGCAAAAGGCATGTCTATAATTTCTCCTTTAATATCTGCTGGTTTTCCAATATATGTTTTTATTTTTTTAAATGCTGTTCTTCCTCTTGCTGATTTGTGATTAATCATTCCTCTTATTATTCTTTTCATAATTCTTTCTGGCATTCTACTAAACTTAGGACTTTTATGTGGATTTCCTTTGGTTTGCATTTTTACTCTGATTTTCATTCTTTCCAAAAAAGCATCAGGGTTTGTTAATATTGCTTGTTCTGAATTTACAACAGCAATTTCTTCTCCATTTAAAGCTCTTTTACTGATTTCTGTTGCTAATCTTCCAGCAATTTTATTTTTTGCATCTACGACAATCATTTTACAATCACTATCTTTTCAGGTTTAATGTCTAAAGCATCAACTAGGAAAACTGTTTTTCCTCCTTTTTCTTCAATCTTCTTTTTTGCTTTTTCACTTATTTCATTATATATTATATTTACAGGAACATCTAAATCTCCTGTTCCGAGAATTTTTCCATAAACTAAAAGATATTTTCCTTCTGTTGCTAATTTTCCTATTTTCCAAAGATTAATTGTTGGTTTTTTTCTTGATGGTTTTTTCAATCTCTCTGAAACATCTTTCCAGAGTTTTATTTTATTTTTTCTTCCAAACTCTTCTAGTTTTCTTATTGTATTTTCTTTTATATTCGATTTCATTTCTTATCACTTTTTCTTATAACTCAAATGCAGGGAGGCGGATTCGAACCGCCGAAGGCACTAAGCCACAGGATCTTAAGTCCTGCCCCTTTGGCCGCTCGGGAACCCCTGCATAGTAAATTATTCTATGCAATCTTTTTTAATTCTTCTTCTAGTTCATCGAGCTTTTCTTCTATTGAATCAACTGCTTTATCTATAAGAATAGATAGTTCTATTTGTCCCAAAGGCTCAATATACAGGACAAAAGCATTTTCATCATGTTCTATTTCTGTGTCATTATCTTCTAAGAGTTCCTTACATGCTGTGCATGCAAGACACTTTTTTCTATCTGCTATCTTAATTTTATTTGCAGTTGATTGAATTACAGCTTCAGGACATGACTCTTGTGCTTTTTTCAATAACTGTGGTTTTTTTGAGTTCTTAAGTGCAAATATTTGTGAATATGAAACAATTGCTGGTTGCCATTTTGAATGTTCTTTTCCAACTCCCATTCTTGCAGACATTTCCAATCTTAATTCTTCATTGTCTCTTAATTTTGTTATGAGTATGTCTTCGCTTAAAGGATGAACTGCTGTGTCTGAACTTTTTATGTCTTTTGAATATACATCCCCAGGACCTTTTTTCTCTAATACTAATTTTACTTTTGATTTTTTCTTATATTCCTCTGGTGTTGTTAAAGGTATAAGTCCTATTCTGTGAGATAGCATTTCATCAAATATTACTCCATCATTTGCAGAGACTAATACTTTGTCAATTGCTAAGCAAGGAGTATGTGACATTATTGTTCTTCTTAGGGCATTCATATACTCTATTGTTGTATCCTCTACCAAAAAACCAAAGTTTCTGTTTTCTTCTCCGAGCTTTTTTATATTCACATAATCACCTGTTTTTCTTTCCTCTATATCTTTTTTTCTTTCTACATCCATCATGTGGTAAAGGAGTTACATTTTCAATATTCCTTATCATTAATCCATTTCTTGTTAAGCTTTTTATTGCTGCTTCTGCACCTTGTCCAGGGTTTTTTGTTCTGTTTCCTCCAGCTCCTCTAACTCTTACATCAACTTCAACAAATCCTCTTTCTTTTGCTCTTTCAGCAACTATCTCTGATGCTTTCATTGCTGCAAAAGGACTTGATTCTTTATGTTGTGCTTTAACAACTTGTCCTCCACTACTTTGTGCAATTACTTCTGCCCCAGTAACATCAGTAAGTAATATTATTGTGTTGTTAAATGAGGAATAAATATGAACTATACCTTTTTTACTCATTTTTTATTACCTCTTCTTTTGGTTTTACTGCCTCAAATTTTTCTTTGAGTGACTCTTTTTTCTCTTCTTGTTTTTCTATATGCATTTTTTTCTTTGGCATTATCTTATCTTTCATTTCACTTTTTTTGTATGCAATTGTTTTTTCTTCTTCTTTTTTTACTATATATCCTGGAGCATTAACAATGCTACCATTAACAACAATGTGTCTATGAACAACCAATTGTCTTGCTTGTTCAATTGTATTTGCTAATCCTTTTTTGAAAACAATTGTTTGTAATCTTCTTTCCAATAAAGGTTCAATTGTAAGAGATAAAATATCATCCAAATTTGCATTTGTAGAAAGAATTCCTATTCTTCTCAAACTGTTCATAAGCTTTTCTTCTTTGTCTTTGTTTGGAGAGCCCAATAATTCTCTAGCAACACTTCTTTTTCTTGAAAGTAGAGAACGAGCTTTTGCAATTTCTTTTTTATTCCTTAGTCCATAAGTTTCAACAAGTTTTCCTTCTTCTATTATTCTATCTTTATCCCATCTTTTCATAGGTCTTGAATATGTTTTTCTGATTTTTTTTGGGTCTCCCATTTATTTCACCTATTTGTCTTTCTTTACAACACCGACAATTCCGCCTCTTTTTCTATGAGTTGATTTTGTTTTCTGTCCTCTGACTGTTAAACCCCAAGTATGTCTTAATCCTTTGTATGATTTTGTTTTTCCTTCTCTTTGTTTGTCTTGTCTTATACTAAAGTCCCAGTCTCCCATTATCTTATGTTTGTTTTCTCCGGTTTCTATATCTTTTCTTCTGTTTAAGTGATATTCTTTTAATCCATGTTTTGTTGGATTTTCAATTATATCTTCAAGAACTTTCTTTTCTTTTTCTCCTATATTTCCAATTTTTTCTCTTAAACTAAATCCTGTTTCTTTATTTAATTGTTTGGCTATATTTTCTCCCATTCTTGTTCCAATTCCTTTTATATCTGTAAGAGCTCTTGCAACATTTTGTTTTCCATCTAAATCTTTGTTTACTATTCTAACAATTAAATCTAAGTCTTTGACTGCCATTATTTATCCAACTCCTTTAACTTTTCTTGAATTTTTCCTTCTTCTTTTGTTTCAATCTTTTTTTCAGTAAGCCATAAGTGTTTTGGGTTACATTTTCTTTTTTTGCCATTTGCTAATAAAATCAAAGACATCCCATCTTTTTCTCCAATCATTATACAATGTTTTCCGGCTCTTCTTCCTGCTAATATTATGCAAATTCTTCCGTTTTCAGTCATTTCTTATCACTTGTTTTACAAATTTCTTAGTGTTATGTTCTAAATCATCAATTTTTTTTATTCCTGCTTCAATCTTTACTTTTTCAGATATTATTTTCCTTCTGCATTTTGAGCATAATACTCCCCCGAATGGAACAGATGGTCTTTTTTCTGTTTTACTTAATGCATTAATTTTAGAATCTGTTTTTCCATGTGGTATTCCCATTAATATGCCTGAACATAAACCACAAATTCTTTTTCCAGTTTTTTCTCTAACATAATAAACCTTTGTTTTCTTAGGTGTGCATCTTTTTTTTCTTTTCAATGTTTTCTGGAAATTTCTAGTCATGTTTTATCAACCTTTTTCCAACTAAATTAATAATTATACTTGAAACAAGTGAAATAAGAATATACCATCCAAACCAATTTGTGCTTGTGTAAAGAACTATTGAAAATCCTTCTCCAAACCAAGGTATAACCATAGGTTCAGGAAAGACAATTGTTTCTTCTCCATATACCCAACCTGTTAAAATAAATACAATTAAGACGGGAATCATTGTGTATTTCATTGTCCCAAAACTTGCCTTCATTGTTTCTGCTGAATTTTTTAGCATTTCATGTGTTAAGTTCTCAATTTCTTTTTTGTTTTTTTCAGGATTTTTCTGCAAATCATCAATTTTCTTTTTTAATTCATCCATTTGTTTTTTTGACTGTTCCATCTTCTTTTTTGCCCCTGTTTTTTCCTGTATTATAAATGTGAACATGCTTACAGCTAAGGCAATTAGGGTTATATCTATTATTGGATTTATTAACATTTGCTCACCACACAAAAAAGAAATCTTTTTTTAGTATTAAACATTTTTTATCCCTCAACCTTTAAAAACCTTTCATTTAAATATTTTCCCGAGCAAAGGATGTGTTTGAACAAGTTGCTCTTTTGCTAATTCTTCATATAATCTGTAAATTATTCCTACTGTAAGAAGTATTCCTATTCCAGAAGTTAATGTTCCCAAAGTCATGTCTCCAATTGCAGCTAATAGAGCAACAAATATTGAACCTAAAATAGTTATTGTAGGAATATATCTGTCTAATATTGATTTTATTATTCTTGGATCTTTTCTAAATCCGGGTATGTGCATTCCTGAACTCATTAACTGGTTTGAAATTGCTTCTGAACCTTGTCCACTCATATCTACCCAAAATATTCCAAATACAACTGATGCAATAACAAGCATAATAGTATATGAAATTCCTTGTAAGATTAATCCTGATAAAGGGTCAACTAAAAGAACACCTATTCCTTCTGCTGAAACATTCCTAATTATATCTATAAACAAACCATTTGGAGCAGTTGTAGCCCAAGCTAATCCAGATAATATTGAACTTAAAATAGGAATTCCTGTAGTAAAGTTTGCCCACAAGTGAAAGTTTGCAAACAAAGCAACAGCTAATATAATAGGCATATTTGAAACATATAATAATTTTATTGGATATCTTCCTCCTACTCCTTTTACTCCCATTGCCAAAGGAATATTTACATGTATTCCTTCAATAATTATTATTCCAATATAAACAATTATTGCCATTATTAATGGAAAGAAAAGAGTAAAGTCTGCACCAGTAGATAATGATTCTATAAATGAAAATATTAATCCTGGGTCAATTCTTTCAATAGCTGTTTCAATTGGAGGTCTTAATACTTGCCAGAAAAAAGAAGCACTTACTCCACCAGCAATAAACAATCCAACTCCTGAACCTATTCCATATTTACTTACAATTTCATCTAAATAAATAAGTATAATTCCACCTAAGGCAATTTGTATAAGAACAACTAACCACATTCCTTCTGCAGGAACTAAAAATCCTGCCATATACATTATTCCTTCTATAAAACATAAAATAATAGCAAGCAGTTTTTGCAATCCTTGAAATCTTGCTCTATCTGTAGGATTATTTCTATCCATTGTAAATAATCCTGCCCCCATTAAAAGTTGTAAAAATATAGATGCCATAACAATTGGGCCAATTCCCAAAGTTATTATGCTTCCCATTTTACTTGCAAGAATTATTTGAAATTGTTTTAATTGAGCTTCAGCAGTAGAAGAAATACCTATTACTCCAATTTCTCCCATAGCATAAAATATTAAAAGTGCAATTCCTGCCCACATTAATTTTTTTGTTATTGGAATCTCTTTAACAGGAGCCTTAATAGTAGGAATTAATGAATAAATAGGCTCTAGTGCATGTAGGAGATTCATTTATCCTCACTTTCAAACATATTTAGTTTTTCATCAGCCTTTTTACTTAGTTGGATATTTTCAAAAAAATAATTATATCTTGGATTTCCTCTTCCTAAAATCTTATCTATTTTCCATTCTTTTCCATCTATATGAATTTCTTCTATGTCTTTTATTTTTCCTTCTTCAATTTTCTTTTCCACTATTTTGTTTAATTCATCTATATTCAAAGCAACAAGTGCTTTTTTTGCAATAATTCTTTTTCTTTCAGTTCCGAAATCATAACAATATAAATTATATTTATGTTTATGAGAGCCAGCTTTTCCTCTTCCTCCTCTTGAGCCTCCTCCTCTTTTGTTTTTTGTGTCTCCTTTTCCATGGGTTCTTTTGCCCCTTAATTTGTTAAGTTTTCTTCTTTTTCTTTCAACCATTTAAATCATCCTTCCTAATAATTGATTTATATCTGAGCCTCTATATCCTATTGCTCCACCTTCTTTATAGAATTTTTTTATTCCTCCTCTTTCAAATCCTTTGCTTGGAGGTCTTAAATGGAAAACAACTTTTTCTTCTCCTTTTAGTATTTTCTCGGCTTTTTTCTCAGGATTTTCAATTTTCAATTTCTTTTTTATTATTTTTGTCAAAGTTTCTTTGTTTATTTCTCCATATGTGACAAATCCTTCAATTATTTTAAGCATTTTTTTCCTGTCTTCAGGAATAATTGCGAGAGAGTTCTTTTTATCCAAACCTAAAGATTCCAATGTTTTCCTTACTCTTGGTTTTGCCTTTATTATTCCTCTTATCCAAATTACTCCGTACAATTCAGTCACCTTTTATTTTTCTCTCTATATCATTTGAAAGTTTCATATTATTAATGTTTTTCAAAGCATCAATTGTTGCTCTTACAAAACTCAATCTTGTATCTGTTGAACCAAATGTTTTACTCCAAACATCTTTTATTCCTGCAAATTGGAAAATAATTTTAACATTTTTTCCAACAACTAATCCTGTTCCTTTTGGAGCAGGAGAAAGTATCATCTTTACTGAACCTGATTTTCCTTCTGTTTTAAAAGGAATACTGTGCTTTGTTCCGCATTGGCATTCCCAACTTCCACATCCTTTATCAATTTTTATTATTTCCAATCTTGCTTTTTTTGCTGCTTTTTTTATTGCTTGTAATCTTTCTTTGTCTTTTGCTGTTCCCAATCCTATTACTCCATTTTCATCTCCTACTAATATAGCAGCTGCAAATGAAAATTTTCTTCCAGCTCTAACAACTCTTGTTGTTTTTCTTATATCTATTATTTCTTCTTTTAAATCTGTTAAATAATCCACAATTTCAGGCTCTTGTATCTTGTTACCTTTTTTCAATATCTCTTCCAAAGATTTTACTTGCCCAGACAGAACTTTCTTTCCAAGCTCTGTTTTTGGAACCCAATCCTTAAATTTTTCTGCTTTGTCTTCTGGATTCATTTATTCACCTTGTTAAACTTTCCTTCATTAATCATTTTTTTTATTTCTTCAACTTTTTTTACAATTTCTTCTGAAATATGTTTTCCATATAATCTATCTGTGCTTGGAATTATTTTTTCTTCGTGCTTTATATCCATTCCTGCTTCCAATAATCCTTTTAGGAATGCACACCATTTTCCTTTATGCACTGGTGTGTAAAATCCAATATCTAAATTTGCTTTTTGAATTCCTTTTTCCATTGCTCTTTTTCCTAAAAGCAATCCTGTTAAATATGCACTTGGAAGATTTTTTCCAGCTATTTTTGGTTCTATTTTTGAGAATTCTTTTGATTCAGCTTGTGTAATTGTTATGTCTCCTTTTGGTAAATATGTAACTATTTGTCCAATTATTCTTTTGTTTGTTCTTCTAAATATTGCTTTTTCTGTTCCACTTTTTGCAAAACCAAGTCTTTTCCTATAATTTGTCTTTTTTTCTATTCTTCTATTAAATTTTGTAGCAAAAGTTTTTTTCATTGTTCAGCACCTTCTTTTTTAACATAGTTCTCCAAATATCTTTTTCCTCTAAAATAATTCCCTTTTATTTTTTTCTTTATTTTTGTATAGTTAAGTTTTTTCACTTCTTCAGGCATTTCTTTTTTCAATTCTTTTAATCTTTTTCTTAAACCTCTTACTCTATCTACCCATGCTCTTTCAACTTTTGCTCTTGCTTTTTTAGTTCCTTTTCTTTTTCCTTTTCCTCCTCCTCTTCCTTTCTTTTTCTTAATCATTCTCTTTCTTGCTCTTCCTCTACTTTGTTCATTTTGATTATCTTTTCCAATCAAACCTTCATTAATCAAAACTCTTATGTCTTCTCTTGTCATAGCATCCTTTATCTTTGCAGAATCTTGGGTTTTTATTTTAACTCTTGTTTTTCCTATTCCTAATATATCTGCTGCAAGTTCTTTTGCTTTATTTAGATGCATTCTTTTTCACCTTTTTTGGCTTTTCTTCTTTTTTGACTGTTTCTTTCTTTATCTTTTCTTCAATTTTTGGTTTTTCCTTAATTTTCTTTTCTTCTTTTTGTTTTCCTTTGTTTGAAACTTTAATTCCTAATTCTTCAGCTTTTTTTACTATTTCTATTCTTTTTTTCCCACCAACTTTTCCTTTAATTACAACTATTTTTTCTTTTCCTATATTTTCAAGTTCTTTTGGTGTCCCAATATAAATTATTTCCATTCCACTTGGATGAAAACCTCTTATTTCTGAAGGTCTACTGTATCCTATTTTTGGAATTGAACCATCATCTTTTCTTAATAATATATCTGTTCCTCTTGGTCTTCTCCATTTGTTCCATTTTTCTTTGCTTCTTCTTCTTAGTTTGCGCTTTCCAAATCTTCCTCTGAAAACAGGTAGTTTCTGTTTTTTCTTTATTTTTTGCGCAATTTTCTTTATTTCATCCATTTACAACACCTTATGGGCTTTTTCAGTAATATAAATTCCATCAAAATAAATTCTTCTATCTTTGTTTCTGACTTTTGTAGCTTGTTCCATGTTTGCAGCTGTCTGTCCAACAGCTTCAATATCATTTCCTTCAACTGTTATGTCTTTTCCCTTTATGCTGACTTTTGTTCCTAATACAATTTTTGCTATTCTTGGTTGTTTTTCTCCTGTGAAGTTTGTTATTTCTACTCTGTTTTCCTTTACTGAAACATTCATTGGGAAGTGACTATAAACAACTGCAAGTTTTGAAATAAATCCTTTTTCTGCACCATCAACCATATTTTTTAAGTGTGCTTGTAATGCTCCTGCTTTTGCCCCAATTACTTTCTTTTTTTCATTTCCTTTAACAATCAGTTCATTTTCCCCTTTAAGTATCTCTATTCCTGTTGCCCTGAATTGTCTTTCAACTGTTCCTTTTGGGCCTTGAATCTTTATATTAAGCCCCTTTATTTCAGCTGTTATTCCTTGTGGCAATACGACTTTTCTTTCAATTTTAATAGACATAAGCAATCAACCTTCCTCCTATCTCTTTTTTCTTTGTTTCTTTGTTTGTCATAACTCCTTGTGGAGTGGAGATTATTAATATCCCGATATCAAATGCTGGCAAAAAACTTTTTTCAAATTTTTCAATATCATCTTTCTTAACAGCATATCTTGGTTTTATTGCTTTGGACATGTTTATTTTTCCTTGTAATTGAATCACATATTCGCCGCCTTTTTTATTTTCTATATATTCAAACTCTCCAATATATCCTTCTTTTTGTAGAAGTTTGAGAACTTCTCCCAAAAGTTTTGAAGCAGGCTTAAATCTGCATTCTGTCTTTGCGGCTTTTTCGCTGTTTGTTATATGAACCAATGCATCTGCTATAACATCTCTACTCATTTTTTTCACCTGCTATTGATATTTCTTAAATTTCAACTCCATTGCATGTTCCTTAAAACACTGTCTACAAAGATTAATATTGTATTTTCTTATTATGTTTCCTTTTCCTTTTCCACAGAGTTTGCATCTTCTTTCTCTTTTTTTAATCATTACTTTTTCTTTTTTCTCTTTATTTATACTCATATAACTTCAACTCCAAACTCTTTTTTCATAAAATCTATTGCTTCTTGTTTGCTGATTATATGATTTTTTCCTATTTTTGATTTTTTTATTTTTCTTCTTTTTATAGAATAACCTTTTCTTTCAAGTGTCACTAATATATCCAATCCTTTTATTCCTATTTTTGGATCATATTTTACTCCTGGTAAATCAATATGTTCTCTTATTCCAAATCCAAAATTTCCAGCATTGTCAAAACTCTGATTTTTAATTTTGTTTTCTTTTGTTTTCAATGCAGTAATTAAAAAATCTCTTGCTTCTTTTCTTCTTAATGTAATTTTTAATCCTATTGGAAGTCCTGGTCTTATTCCCCATGTAGGCAATCTTACTTTTGCTTCTGTTTCTATTGGTTTTCTTCCTCCACTGATTGACTGAATAATCTGCTTTCCTTTTTTCATATCATCAGGATTTGGACCTACTCCCATGTTCAGGGTTACTTTTTCAATTTTTATTTCTTTCATTTCTTTTCACCAATCTCTAAAACAGGTTTTGTTTTGCCTATAACTATAACTTTGTCTTTGATTGTCTGTATTTCTTTTTCTCCTATTTGCAAAGTGATTATCTTTTTCTTTTTTTGGTTAGATTCTATTATTTCTTTTATTTTTCCAATCTTTCCACTGTTAACTCCTTTGTATATATATACAATAGAATTTTTCTCAAATGGAATTTCTTCTTTTATCTTTCCGTTTGCAAAATCATAAAGCACACAATCTCCAACCTTCAGAGCAGTTTTTTCTACTACTATATTTGTTCCATCATTAAATTTCAAATTTATTTTTCCTTCTTTTATTTTTTTCTTTGAATAAACTTCTATTATTTTTTCATCTGTTTTCTTTATTTTCTCAACTATAAATCTTCCTTTTTGATCAACAATTAATCTATATGTTTCTTCCTCTAAATCAATTACTGAGAAAAGTCCGATTGGTAATCTGTAATCTCTTCTTGTTTTTCCATCAATTTTAACAATTCCTTTTTGAAGCATTGCTTTTACTTCTCTAAGATTCTTTGCTTTTCCAATTACTTCTCTTAAAACTATTCCAAGTGCTATTGCTTCATCTTTTCTGTATCCCCCTGAGATTGTTCTTATTGTCCAAGCAAATTCTTTCCTTTTTATTCTCACATGTTTTTCCTGACTTATTCTTTTTTGTTTTTTTCTTTCTCCTTTATTTGCCATTCTTTTCACCTTTTTTCTTTATTCTTTTTGAATCGCTTGTTTCAGGAACAATTATTTTTAAATTTTCTGCTCTGAAAGGAATCATAATTTCCTCTCCGTTTATCTTTTTTCTGACAACTTTTTCAATATAAACAAAACCTTTTTCTGAAGAAACTTTTACAACTTTTCCTTTCTTTCCTTTATTTGAACCTTTTCTTACCTCTACTTCATCCCCTTTTCTTATTGTTAAACTTCTCTTTCTAAATTTTTCTCTAAGTTTCTTATCCAAAGGAGCTCTCAAATCTTTTCCTTTTTGATGCAATGGTTTGTTTGCCATCCATTTCCTTTGTTTTCTTGGTTTACTACTTTTTGGATTCATTTTTAACACCTTAAACAACAACTGGGGCTGTGCTTGCTATCTTTGGCCATCTTTCCCCAACTTCTTTTGCAACTACTCCTTTTATTTCACTTGCTTTTGGGAGTCCTTTATCATCTATAAGAACAACTGCATTATCTTCAAATTTTATTCTTATTCCATCTGTTCTTCTATATTCTTTTGTAACTCTTACAACAACTGCTTTTTCAACTTTTTTTCTCATATCAGGTTTTCCTTTCTTTACAACAACTTGAACTTTGTCTGCTATTCCTGCTGTTGGATGTCTTCTTTTTTTTCCTTTATAATTATAAACTGAAATAAGTTTGACAATTTTTGCTCCACTATTATCTGCACATGTCATATATGTTCCTTGCTGTAATGTCTTTGTCATTTTTGCACTAATTGCTTTCATTTAATCACCTTTAGAACAATAAAATTTTTTGTCTTACTTAATTTTTTTGTCTCTCCTATTTCCACAATATCTCCTTCTTTTGCATTTATGCATTTAGGATTATGTGCATGTATTTTTGTTTTCTTTTTCATATATCTTTCATATTTTTTAATGTAATGTGTTATTTCTTGTTCAACAGTTACTGTCTTATCTGCTTTTGCACTCAAAACTTTTCCTCTTAGGATATTTCCTCTTATACTTGTTTCCCCGTGTATGGGACATCTTTTATCATTACATTTTTCATCCATTTTATTTCACCTAAATTTTAATTCTCTCCCAAGGTCTTTTCAGAAGTTCCCTACCTTCAAATATTTGTCCTTTTATCTTGAAGGTTATTTCTTTTTTTGGAATTCTTTTTTCCCCATCCTCGGTTATAAGAATGAACAGATTTTTTGTTTCATCAACAATTAATCCCTTTATGCCCTTTTTGTTTATGTCTGTGCTTTTTATTATTTCTATTTTTTCTCCAATAAATTCATCTTTTTTTGTTATCATTTTACCACAATTGAACTTTGTTTATATCCTTTACTTATTAGGAAATCCTTTGTCTTGTCTTTATGGTCTCCTTGTAAGATGATTTCATTGTTTTTTAGTGTTCCGCCGCAAGCAAATTTTCTCTTCAATTCTTTTATCAATCCTTTTGTATCAGAACTTTTGTCCAATCCTGAGATTATTGTCACAATCTTACCAAATCTTTTAGCATCTTTTTTGATTGTTATCTGCTGGTCTTCTTTTGTTATTTCTGTGCAGACACAAATGCTTTTCGGCAACCCACATTTTGGGCATATATCATCCATTCCTATTTCTTCACCTCTTTTTCTTTTAATATTGTAAGTTTTCTTGCAATATCTTTCTTTAAAGCATTAATTCTCTTTGGTTTTTCAGGTCTTATTCCTCTTTCTTTTTGCCCTAATTCTTTCTGAAGCTCTTCTTTATCTTTCTTTATACTATTGATTATTTCCTCTTTTGCCATTTCTCTTATCTGCTTAGTTTTCATTTCTTATCTTCCTCTTTCTTTTCTTTCACAGATTTTTTCTCTTCACTTTTCTTTACAGGCTTTGCTTTTTTTGGTTTTTTCTCTATTTTTGGTTTATCTTCTTTTTTTGGTTCTTCAGTTTTTTTCTCTTCATCTTTTGATTTTTCAACTGCTTGAATTATTTCTTCTTTTGCTTTTTCAATTTCTTGAGCTTCTTTTATGTCTTTTATTGTTTCATTTTCCATTTTCTTTTTTATTTTTTCAACAATATTTACCTTATCTGGGAAAATAATATTTGGTTTAATTATACTGACTTTTATTCCTATTACACCTATTTTTGTAAATGAATGTACTTGAGCATGGTCTACCATTGATATTTGCTCTCCAACTTTTTTCATATATCCTTCAACTATTCTATGCTTTCTTTTTCTTTGTCCTTTTCCTCCCAAAGCTCCAGCCATTAGTATTTCAAATCCTTGTGCATTTGCTGTTTGTAAATCTCTTGCTGCTTTAAATGCAACATTTCTCCAATTTTGTCCTGATTCAATCATATTTTTTATTTTATCTGCAACAACCTTTGCATTTAATCTTGCATCTTTCACAGGTTCAATTTCAATTTGTGGATTGTCAATTCCATATTCTTTCTTTAATGCTTCTGATAATACTCTTATATTTTTTCCACCTTTTCCAATTGCAAATCCAGGTCTTGTAACATAAAGTATAATTCTTGTAACTAAAGGGGTTTTGATTAATTCTATATCTACCAACCCTGCCTTGTCCAATATCTTGTCCAAGAATTTCTTAAGTTTGACTCTTCCTAATGTCTTACTTACAAACTGTTTTTCTATCATTTATTTTCCCTCACAGTTATTTCCACATTTGTTGATTTATGTATTCTTGCTTTTCCGCCAATCTTTCCTTTTGCCTGATGGAAAATTCTTTTTAATCCTTGGCAAGCATGCATATGAAGAATAATCAAATTTTCTTTATCCATTCCTTTTGCATCTGCATTTGCCTCAACATTTTTTATAAGTTTTATCAATTCTTTTGTTGTATTTTTTGGATATCTTCCTGATTTTACTCCTGATTTAGCTTCTCCTTTTCTATGTGCAACTTTTCCATGATATTTCTTTAAAGGAAGGAAATCTTTTTCTTCAATTATTCTTTCCAAGAATGCAATTGCTTTCTTTGTTTTCATTCCCTTTAATTCTCTTCCAAATTCTGTGCTGAACTTCAAAGACAAAGGAGCATTGCTTAATCTTGCTTTTGCTGTTTTTTCTCCTTCTTTATCTTTGTAGTTATAATTTTTTTTCATTTTATCACTTTCTTGTTGCTGAAGCTGTGCTTGATTTTGTTGCACCTATTCCAGCCTTTCCATGTTGTAAGCGTTTTCTAGTTAAAACATATTCTCCTAAATAATGTCCTAACATTTCATTTTGTATTTCTACAATTTGAAATTCATTTCCTCTGTAAATAGCAAATTTTGCTCCGACAAATTGTGGAACAATTATCAAATCTCTTCTGTGTGTCCTTACCATTTTCTTTCCATTTGATTTTTTTGATTGTTCAATTTTCTTTAATATTTGTTTATCTAAACCTTGTCTTTTTAAAGTTCTGCGGGCTCTTGCAGGAACCAATACAGAGAACTCTTCCAAAGACATTCTTTCCAATTGTTCAATTGTCTTTCCTTTAAAGGTAAATTCTTTTGCCATTTACTTCTTCCTCCTTCCTGTTCTTTTTGAAGCAATTGCACCAACCTTTCTTCCTGGTGGAGCATTTCTTGCTGTACTTTTACTCTTTCCAGGATGATGTTGTCCTCCTCCAAATGGGTGGTTTGTTGCATTCATTGCAACTCCTCTAACTGTGACATGTTTCTTATGTTTTGCTTTTTTGGAGAAGAATTTAACTCCTGCTTTTATCATTGGTTTGTCTCTTCTTCCTGAACCTGCGATATTTCCAATTGTTGCTCTTGCAGTTAGTGGAATTTTCTTACTTTTTCCACTTCTTAATTTTATGTAAGCATATCTTTCGTCTTTTGCAACCAAAAGAGCATATGTTCCTCCAGCTTTTATTAACTTTCCGCCATCATTTACATTTAATTCAATATTATAGATAGGACATCCTTCTGGAATATTTTTTAATGAACATGTGTTTCCAATTTCTATTTGGACTTTTTCCCCTATTTCTATTTTTTGTCCAACAAACATTCCTTCAGGTGCTAAATTATACATCTTTTTTCCGTTTTCAAATATTATTTCAGCAATTGGAACTGGTCTTCCTATATCATTAAATATATCTGTTATTTCTCCTTTCAAATATCCTTCTTGTTCAGGTAAATATTTCACAGCAACATTTCTTTTCACAGCAATATATCTAGTTCCTCCTTTTCCTCTTCTTTGTTGTATTAGACGTTTACCCATTTACACCATCTTTAATTTAGTTGCTAAATCTGAAGCTTTATATTCTTTTTTAAGTTTTACAATTGCTTTTTTTCTTCCTTTCATATCGTTTAGAAGATTTATTTTTTCTATCTTTACATTAAATTCTCTTTCAACATCTTCTTTTATTTCCTTTTTTGTTGCTTTTTTATCAACTATAAATGTAATTTTATTTTCTTGTTCCAAAGCATTCATATTCTTTTCAGTAACCATTGGATATTTTACTGTATTTCTTCCAATTGCTTTTTCTAATGAACTCATTTCATCATCCTCTTTATTGCTTCTTCACTCCATATAACTAATCTTCCTGGTTCTGCTCCTGGAGCCAAACTATTTGTATTAATATTTCTAATTGCAATTGTTTCCAAACCTTCTATATTTCTTATTTTCTTTAATCCGCTTTTTTCATCCGCATAAACTAAAAGTAAATATTTTCTAGATTTTCTTTTTCTTCCTCTTGCTTTTCCTCTTCCTGCTCTTTCTTGTCTGTAATTTTTTGCTTTTTCAACCATATTATCTAATTTCAGTACTTTAAGTATTTCTTCTATTTCTTTTGTTTTCTTTAATTTCTCTATTCCTGTTTCAATAATAATAGGAACTTCAAATTCCATACCATATCTTTTCTTTACATATTTCTTGTCTGCTGTTGCAGCTATAGCTGAATCTCTTGCTTTTTTTCTTTCTTTTTTATTTATTTTTTCAGCAATAACTTTTTCAGCTTTTGGTGGATGTCCTGCTCTTCCTCCTACTGCTTGTGGAACTCTTCCAACATTTCCATATAATAAATGTCTTTTGTCTTTTCTTCTTGGTAATCTTGCTTTTTCAACATTAATACTTCTTTCAGGTGTTGGCAATCCTCTGTAACCTCTGTATATAACAACTGCATTTTTTCCAGCTCTTGGATATGAGCCTTTTGGTTGCTTTTTTTTACTTTGTGTGCTTAGAACATCTCTTTTTATCAAATTAGTATTTACAGGTGTTTTGAAAACTTCTGGAAGTTCAATTTCTCTTACTTTTTTTCCAGCCAATGAAAGAATATTTGCCTTCATTCTGTCTCAACTCCTGTAGAAATATAATCTATTTTATCAACCAAAAGTTTTGGTTTGGTTGGTCTCAAAGCTTTTCTTATTGCAACAATTCTTTTGCTAGGGCCACTTACTGAACCAGTTACAATCAAAAAATTATTTTTAACATTTCCATATTTCTTAAATCCTCCTTTTGGATTTATTTTTTCAATTGAATTTTTATCTCCTACCATAAGAATTTGCTTGTTATACTCTGTTCTTGTATGGAATCCCATTTGTCCTGGTCTTGGGACAGTCCACATAATTGTTGCTGGATGCCAAGGAGAAATAGAACCAACAATTCTTTGTTTCTTTGCTTTAGGTCTGTGTATTTTTACACCAAATCTTTTAACTGGACCTTGCATTCCTTTTCCTTTTGTAACTCCTCTTATGTCAATTAAATCTTTTTCTTTAAATATTTCAGTTAAACTTATTGTCTTCCCTAACTTTTCTTTTGCATAATTTATTTTATCTTCTAATTTTCCACCGATTATTATCTCAAAAACATCTGGCTTCTTTTTTCCAATTCCTGTTTCTGCAGGGTTTGTATGTGCCAATAATTTCAAATTATCTGTAATTGCTATACAGTCTTCAATTTTCTTTCCTTTTTTTTCTTTTTCATTCTTTAATCTTTTTTTACCTTTCTTTAAAAGTGCAACTATTTTTCTTTTCAATTCTTTATCTTGTTTCTCAGCCAAGATATCAGCAATTGGTTTTTTATCTTTCAAAAATCTAATTCCAAAAATCTTTACATCAGGAACTTCAATAACAGTACAAGGAATATTTATTTTTCTTCCTTTTGTAGTGCTTTTGTCTCTTACATTAGTAGCAATAATATGAAGCATTCCTACCTTATATCCCATTATTGAAATAGGTTCTGATTTGTCTGTTTTAGGAGCAGTCTTATAATTAGCCATAATCCTTTTTGCTTTTTTCCTTGGATAATATGCCAATGAACCAGATCTTGGTTTATTTAATGTTGCCATACCAACAATACTCCTTTTTGCCTAAATCTTAAAATAGATTTGGCATTTACATCCGAAAAGTTTTATTTCAGATACAGTGTGCCTGAATTTCTTCAGGAGTTATTTAAGGGATATAACTATTTTTCATTTGGAAAGGTTTATAAAGGTTTTTTGCTCTTTGATTTTCAGTTTATGTATATATTCCTATATAAACAAACTTTTTCTTGGATTTTTTCATTTTTCCCAAAAAGAAAATCCTTTTTAATCTCTTAATTCTAATTATCTTATGCTTAAATTTCTCAAAGAAAAATATCAAGGTTCTTTAGAATATCTACTAATTATCGGAGGAGCAATCTTAGTCGCAGCAATTGTCTTAA